>NZ_JBHYGF010000013.1:0-26207 GCF_051859145.1 Dyadobacter sp. | reverse complement strand
GGCCCGTCCGCTTTTTTGTGACCTGATCAGATTCAGAACCCGCTTCCTTTATCCATTCATTTCGGAGATGGTATGGTGATTCGCCCGGGCAGGTCAGAAGAGCGCTGGAAAAGTAATTGTACTCTTCGCCTGCTTTTTCTAAATTTATAATCTTGCAATTAGCTCATTAATAATCCGGAGTAACCAGGTGATACTTCTTGAACTGATACTGTTTATTGTCGCAGGAACGATCTGCTTTATCGTCAGCCAGATACTCAACTGGTTTGATGAAAAGTATCCTTCCAAAAAAGAGTACGTAGTCCCTCCAAGACTACGTCGCGGCAAGATCAAGGCGGATCTGGATATGATCCTGCATTCCTACCAACAAGGTTTACTGAACGAGGAGCAATACCTTGACCAGGCCGACGAGCTGATCGACGAACTGGCCGATTTGCTGCATAAAAAATAATGCATTGAAAATATGTTGCTAAAGTAAAAAGAGCCTTCCCGGAACAAGAAGGCTCTTTTCAGTCAAATAAAATGCATTATTACTTTGAAGCCGGCGCCACGTATTCCAGCCGCTGCTTGTCTTTCAAAAGTTGTGCACGAAGCTGCGCGTAATCTACATCCTGTACTGCCACCTTCTTGTCAATAGCCAGTACCGCCGCCGAGGCTGCACTTTGGCCCAGGATCATAAACACAGGTTCCATGCGGATAGAACCAAATGCAATGTGCGTGCTGGACAAACATACCGGTACCAGCAAATTATCGCATTCGCCCTTTTTAGGTACCAGCGAACCATAAGAGATCGCGTAGGGTACCTTGGGATGCACACCGATATCCCCTTCATTTTGAACAAAACCGTCGTCTTTCACATAACGCTGCGCATTGTGCGCATCCAGTGAGTAGGATCCCATTCCTACGGACTGGTTCACCGCCTTTTTTCCCAGAGTCTCGTTTTCAGTCATCACTTCCTGGCCGATCATCCGGCGTGCCTCACGCACGTAGATCTGGTGCGGCCAGCCGCCATTATCTTTAAATTCATCCTTAGGAAGTCCCCATTTTGCCATTTCGGCGCGCACGCTGTCGGGTACATTCTTGTCATTGGTCAGGTAATACATCAGACCTTTCTGGTACAATTCATGTTCCTTGATAATCTGCTTTCTCCGCTCGTATGTCGCATCGGGATAGTCGTAGTTTTGACCAATGAAATCCGTGCTGAATGGGCCGTGGTTGTTGGTGTCCGTTTTTTTGTTGGGAATTGGATCGTACTTGTCGAAAGTTTCTGACCAGCCCGCTTTGTAAACTCTCGCCAGCAGCTCGTATTTCGCAGGATCATAACCTGCGGGTTTAGCAAATGGAATGCGGTTATCAGGATTGGCCGAAAGGCACATACGGAAGCAGTAAGCCTGGATCTTATTGTCACCGTCGCCATTTTTCCCGATAGGTTCAGCCGATACATAAGGAAGAAGCCCGCTTTTCGGATCACCCTCAATCTTGTACGGACTCACATTCTTTTTGAAATAATGTCCATGCTGGAAAACACCCGCCTGGATCCCGTTCCATTCTTCATTGTAAACACTGTTGGCTTCGCGTCCCACATGGTATTTTACACCCGCTGCGGCCATTAAGTCTCCCTCGTAGGTTGCATCAATGAACATTTTACCTTTAAAGGTTTTGCCGCTCAATGTTTTGAAAGAAACGATCCTGCCGCCTTCCATTTTCACACCTTTTTTGCGGTCGAGCCACTCGTCGCGGTATACTTTCAAATTGTTTTCTTTTACAAAATCCTCAAAAACGCGCTCAGCTACTTTGGGTTCGAATATCCACATCGTACGGTCGGCACCGTCCATTGCAGGTGTACCCTGGCCTTTGTTGCCGTATTCTTCTTTCTTCTGCCACTGCCACGCTTCCGGCTTGTCATAATGCAGGTACACGCGGTGGTAAAACTCACGCGCCAGCCCGCCGATCACTGATTTATTGCCCGTGTCAGTAAAGCCCAGTCCGCCCGACGAAAGTCCGCCGAGGTGCGTGTCAGGGGATACCATGATTACCGTTTTGCCTTGCTTAACAACCTGTACTGCTGCCGTCACCGCGCCCGAAGTTCCTCCGTAAACGATCACATCGGCCTCGAAATCATTTTTTTGAATATCTGCATACAACAAAGCGGGGAAGAGGGCTGCGAATACAAATGCGACTATTTTTTTCATTATCAAAAAGGTTAGGTAAATTATTTAACTGCCGGTACCATCAGCACGGCATCTGCGAGCACAAGCCCGTCTGCTCCTTTATTGGACATTTCTACAAAAGCTTTGGAGCCCGCAGCAAGATCGAAGTCTCCCAAAAACACCCATTCACCCGAAGTTTGACCTACTACCTGCACATCGGCAGTTTTGATCGAAACATTCTTCTGGTTTTTACCGTCGGAAACAGTGAGCGGGATAATGGAAGACAATCCTGGCAGTTTGGGTAAATAAATGTAAGCTGCGTATTTGCCTGCTTTGGGAATTAGTGGCGTAAACCGGACAGTCTGCGTGCTTTTTGTAATGGTATCAGAAGCAAAAAACGAAGGTCCGTAGCCGCCTTTGCTGCCGGTATTCCATTTGCCTTCGACTTTGACATGCTGCCTATCTTCATTGTCAACAACCACGTGCTGGATTTTACCCGTTACCAGCGGATTGGCCGCCAGCTGCTTTTGCAGCTTTGCAACATCTACTTTTTGCACAGGCACTTTGCCGTCGATCGCCATCACAGCCGCCGCCGCCGCTGACTGGGCGAGTACCATAAATACCGGCTCCATCCGGATCGAACCGTAAGCAATGTGCGTGGCAGACAGGCAAACAGGCACAAAAAGGTTGGTGCATTCAGCTGGTCTAGGAACAATCGCCTGGTAAGAAACAGGGTAGGGGCCAAAGCCGCCAACTTCTACATTACCTTCGTTTTTAACCATTCCATTCACCACAAGGCGCTGAATGTTATGCGAATCCATTGTGTAGGCTGCCATTCCTACACCGTCCGTTACTACCTTCTTTCCTTCACAATTGGCTTGTGTCATCACGTAGTTGCCCACCATTCTCCGGGCTTCCCGCACATAAAGCTGCGGCGACCAATTGCCTGTGTGGGTGTACTCATCCTTGGGATAACCCCATTTGAGCATTTCATTTCTGAGTTCCTGAGGTACCCGCGGATCGTGGCCCACGAAATACAGCAGACCTTTGGTATACACCTCGTGTTCCCCGATGATCTCCTCACGCTTTTTGTAGTCCGCATCCGGATACGCGTAGTTGGTGCCGATCATGTCCGTGGAAAAGCCGTTGCGGTTGTTAATGTCCGTCTTGTTGTTGGGCATTTTACTCCAGATGAAATAATCGTTGAGCGTTTTCCGCTGCGGCTGTTTGTTCATCAGCCTTACCAACAGTTCGTAGCGCGTCGAATCGTATCCGGCTGGTCTTGTAATTGGTACCTGATTGGCCGGATCGGAAGTGAGGCAAATGCGGTAGTTATAGGCCTGTACCTTCTTGTCACCGGTTCCGTCAGGCAGCAGCTTTTCATCTGAAATACCCCAAAGCAATCCGCTTTCAGGTTTGCCCGGAATTTTGTAAGGATCAATGCCGTCGGGAAACTGGTGGCCTGTCATCAGCTGCACGCCATTGATCGTCTCGCCATATTCAGCATTTGCTTCCCTGCCTACTGCATAGGAGACGCCTGCGCGCGCCATCAGGTCGCCTTCATAAGAACAATCGACGAACATAGCGGCTTCGATCGTAGTATTAGTGGCGGGATCGGGCTTAGCGCTGTTTTCCAAAACAATGGAAGTGATTGCTGTACCGTTCTTGGCTGCCGAAACAATCCGGCGCTGGTAAGTCACCTTGATGCCCGCTTCATCCAGGTACTGCTGCAAGTATTTTTTAGCTACATGCGGCTCAAAGATCCATTGCTCAAACTTGCCGTAATGCTTGCCAAGTCTGCGGTAAAAGTCGAGTGACAGACCTGAGATCGCATATTTATTGCCAATATCCGTCTGTCCCAGACCACCCGAGGTCATGCCGCCCAAATGCAAGGTAGGTTCGATCAGCGCAACCGTTTTACCCATTTTCTTGGCTGTATAAGCCGCAATTACGCCTGCCGCCGTGCCCCCGTAAATACAGATATCCACTTTCTGAGCTGCCTGTCGCGGCGCAGCGCGGAACCCGGAAGCCACAAAGGCAGTCAGGATCGTAAAGGCTACCAGTTTAATTCTCATTTCATGCTTGATTTAGTGAGTAGTTGTCAATTTTCAATATCCCGGGTTTTGGTCGGTAGGCTTGATCGCCTTGTTATAAAGAAGCTCGGAGTTCGGGATCGGCCAGAGCATGTGCTTGTCTGCTACCACGATTTTCTTTGTCTCCAAAATCCGCTGTTTGGCGATGCCCAATCGTTTGAGATCGTTCCATCTTTTACCTTCATACATGGTTTCGTAACCTCTTTCCTGCACGACTTTATCAATAAAAGCAGTAAGTCCGGCAAAATCACTCAGTTTGAAATCCACTGCGGAAGGCGCTTTGGAGTTAAACCCGTATGCCCGGCGGTGCACTTTGTTCAGGCTTTCCAAGCCCTCAGCAGTCGGTTTTCCATTGGCGCGGGCATCTGCCTCGGCATGGAAAAGGAGCAGATCCGCATAACGGTACCATGGATAATCGTTGCCTGCGCCTGCGGTTGCAGCCGGGTCACGGTACTTGCGGAACAGGCAGGAATTAGGCCCGAGACCGATATCTACATTGTACAGAATGTGCGCCTTGCGGAGATCCTTAGCGTCCCAGTTCTTGATAACCGGATTGGAGACCGAGTCAGTATACTGTGCATACACGCCACCCGGACCGTAGTAGTTATACTTGTCCGTCTTGCGGTGGGCGTAGCTTACCAGACCAAAACCTTGCTGGCGGGAATATTTGAAATAGAAAATCTCCTCGGTGGTATTCACAACCTCGGGCCCGTATATTTTCTGGAAATCCTCAGAAGTAGCTACTTCCACCAGCGAATATTTATTGCTCTCCACCACTTCCTTCGACTTGGCCTGAGCGCCCGCCCAGTTTTCCTGATACAGGTATATCTCTGACAAAAGCGTTTTTGCAGCCCATTTGGTTGGTCTTCCAATTTCGGCAGGTGCATCAGGCAGACCGGCTTCGGCTTCGAGTGCATCGGCCAGGATCAGCTTGTACACATCTTCCACGCTGGCGCGGGGAATGTCGGCTACCGTCATATTTTCTTCGGTACGAAGCGGAACGCCGCCCCAGTTACGCACCATCGCAAAATAGATCAGCGAACGCAGGTACTTCGCTTCCGCAACAAACTTCGACTTTTCTTCCGGGCTCGTACTGGTCCCTTTCGGAACGTTGCTGATCACCAGGTTCGCATTACGGATCGACTGGTAAAAGTTATCCCAGATTACCGCCACACGGTTAATGTTCGTATTATCAAGTCCTTGGTAAAGGCTCACAGCAGTCTGTGTACCGCGTGAATTTCCGTAATCGGCCAATCCTTCCAGCTGTGCGGGATAATTGATGGAAAGTCCGTTATCGACGCGCATTGGTCCATAAATCGCATTAACTGCCGCTCTGGCTTCTGAGGCAGTATTGTAGAAGTTTTCCGAAGCCAGCGATTTTGGTTTTTCTTCCAGCAGGTCCGAGCAGGACATGAAAACCACGGCTGAAAACAAGCAGGTGAATATCTTATTCATTGTAAAATTTTTATGCTTTGTTAAAAATCAAAACCCAACTCTCAAACCTACTGTGGTCGTCTTGGCCGCAGGGTACACATAATGGTCGATCCCCTGTACGAACGAGTTACCGCCCCCGTAGGAATTTACTTCGGGATCATACCACGAGTATTTCGTGAAAGTGATCAGGTTCTGGCCGCTCACATAAATCTGCGCATTGCGGAGCCATTTCAATTCCAGTTTTGATACGGGCAGATTGTAGCTGAGCTGAATGTTTTTGAAACGCAGGTAAGAACCGTCTTCCACAAACCTGTCTGACATTTGCGCCTGGGAAGAGGTCCGGATAATCGGATACTTCGCGTCGGTGTTGGTTGGTGTCCAGTGATCGAGATATACCTCACGCGGCATGTTCAGCGCCTGTCCGTAATCGTAACCTTGTCCCTGCGCGCTAAGGTTGAAAATGTCATTACCCTGGGAACCTTGAATGAAGATGTTCAGGTCAAAGTTTTTGTAGGACATCGACGAATTGAAGCCGTAGGTAAACTTGGGATTAGGATTACCGATGATCTTTTTGTCACCTGTATCTCTTGCGCCGTTGTTGTTGAAATCTTCATAGGCGATAAAACCTTTGTCGTCGTAACCTTTCTCCACATACCCGTAAAAAGAGCCGAGCGGAAAGCCTTCACGAAGAATATTCACATTGTCGTTCACAGCCGCACCAATCGTTTGTCCAAGGATATCATTGCCGCCGTACAGCTTAATCACCTTGTTTTTATTGATAGAAAGGTTGGTCGAGATATTCCATTTAAATGCACCTTCAAGTACAGCTGCATTCACGCCGAGTTCCAATCCCTTGTTCTGGATCTTACCGATATTCTGGATCGTGAAAGTATAGCCGAGCGAAGAAGGAAGCGCTACATTGTTCAGCAAATCGCGGGTGTTCTTAATGTAGTAATCGGCTGTTAATGTAAACCGGTTGTTCAGAATGCCCAGGTCTATCCCGATATCTGCCTGCGCCGTGGTCTCCCATTTCAAAGGCGCAGCCAGTCTTGTTCCGGGTGCGTAGTAAATGTTGAGCGCGTCGCCGAAAACGACCTGGTTGGAAATAAGCTGGTTTAATGTAAAATAAGGCTGAATGGAGGTATTACCCGTTTCGCCATAACCCGCACGGATTTTAAGATCAGAAATAAAAGGAACGCTCTTGATAAAGTTTTCCTCAGAAACGCGCCACGCCAAAGCCGCCGGAGGGAATGAACCCCATTTCTCGCCCTCGCTGTACCGCGAAGATCCGTCGGCCCGGAAGCTGACCGTCGCGAGAATTTTGCTGTTGAATGTATAATTCACCCGCGCCAGGTAGGAGAGTAGTGCCCATTTCTGGTAAGAAGAGAATGGTACTTCCTGGGTGGCAGCTGCACCTATGTCGTAGGTTTCCTGGTTATCACTGATAAAGCCGCTTCCCGCCGTTCTGAATGCAGTAGCAGTGTAATCCTGGTAAGTGAAACCCGCAACCGCCGATATATTATGCTTGCCGAAATCCTTGTTATAGTTGACCGTGTTTTCGCTCAGAAAGCTCGTGATCTGCGCAGTTTCAATGCGAGCCGAACCTTTTGAGTTGACAAAACGGGTTGTAGTGTAGGTATCTGTTTTATCATCGGTGTTCTCAATACCCGCCAATGTTTTGATGGTCAAACCTTTCACCGGCTCAAATGTTACGGCCGCATTGGTCAGCACTTTGTTGGAGCGGATCTTGTCCGAAAAGTAGTTCAGGTAGTTCAGTGGATTGGTAATCACATTCGATCCCCATGCGTAAGATTCTGCCAACCTCGAATAGCTTCCATCCGGCAGTACAGCCGGGATCGTAGGATAACCCGATAGCATAGCCGACATCAATGTACCTCCGCGGTTACCACGCTCCGAATTCTTACGGTCGGAGTCAATGCGGCTGAGAATAGAGCTGATATCAAACTTAAACTTCTTACCCAGGTCCGAACTCAGGTTAACCCGCAATGCATTGCGCACGTAATCGCTCCCTTTCACAATTCCGTCCTGATTGAAATTACTCAATGCGACTGAAAAGCGCGTTTTTTCGGTACCCCCGCTCACAGTTATCGCGTGGTTTTGAACAGGCGCTTTGCGAAAAACAATGTCCTGCCAGTCTGTACCTTCGCCGAAGCTATTGATCTGATCCTGCGTAAAATGTGGTGCAACGCCGTCGTTGGCTGCCTGCTCATTATAAAAGTTCGCATACTCGGTCGCATTCATCAGGTCGAGCTTCTTGCGGATCGTCTGAATTCCGTAATACCCTTCATAATCTACATTGATCCGGCCCGCTTTACCGCGTTTGGTAGAGATCAGTACCACACCATTTGCCCCGCGTGAACCGTAAATAGCAGTTGCGGAAGCATCTTTAAGTACTTCGATGGATTCGATATCTGCATTGTTAAGCAGCGTCGGGTTACCTGAATATGGAAAACCGTCTACCACATAAAGCGGCTCGTTGCTACCCTGAATGGAGTTGGTACCTCTCACGCGAACACTGATCGGGCTGCCTGGCGCTCCTGTATTCTGCGAAACGTACACCCCAGCCGCGCGACCAGCAAGCGACTGCACCAGGTTTGTGGCCGGGTATGCATTCAGTTCGGTAGATTTAATGGAAGCTACCGAGCCGGTCAGATCGCTCTTTTTCACCTGACCGTAACCGATCACCACAATCTCCTGCAAAGACTTGTCTTCCAGTACCATATTCACGATCAGCGCCGACTGGCTGCCGATCACAATCTCCTGCGACTGATAACCCACAAAGCTGAAAATCAGCACTGCGTTGGCAGTAGCGTCAGGCACATCTACCTGGAACTGACCTTCTGCATCAGTGGTAGTACCAGTTTGCGTACCTTTCAAAACCACGCTTACGCCGGGTAAGCCAGTGCCTTTTTCATCCAGAATTTTTCCGGAAATGTTTTTAGCAGGTTTTGCAGTGCCCTCGGTTGCCTTTACATCCGGCAAGCTTCCCTGCCGTTTCAAAATGATGATTTTTCCTGAAATTTCGTATTGCAGTCCCAGGGGTGTAAGTACCTGGTCCAGCACTTCATACAAAGGTTTGTCCTGGGCCGAAACAGTTACTTTCCGGGTTGAGTTGATCAGCTTGGAGCTGAATACAAACCGCACGTCAATCTGCTTTTCGAGCTGAGCGAGGACTTTCCTTATTTCACTTCCATTGGCAACAATGGATATTTTCTGGCTGAGCAGCGTTTGTGCACGGCCCTCACGCGCATAGCTGGTTCCTATCAACAAGAGGGCAAACAGGAGTTGGGTAGCTGTTATTCGCATCGTCCACTTTAATACCTGACGGCACTTTAAAGGTTTTTTCATAGATTTGATTGTTTTGTTAAGATTGAAAAGTTGGCAAAACAGCCCCCGCCTCCGTAATGGAGGTAAATGACGCCAATCATGTGGGGACAATAATCAGGAGTCGGTAATGCGGGAACATTGCCGGCTCTTTTTAATTGGTAGTCAGTAATTTCTGTTTTTTTGAATAATGCGGTTTAAGGGTTTACAATTAAGACCAGGTACTTGCATTAATTCCGGCAGCCCCTGCTGTGGATCACGATCTGTCCGTCGATGATCTCGTAATTGGCCTCAATGGCTTTACAAATGATCGAAAGCTTCTCGTGCAGCGGCTGGTTATCCAACATCGCGGTGACCGGACAACCGTTCAGCAGCTCTTCGTCGAAAATAATATCGATTCCATAAGCCTTTCCAATCGACGCGATGGCCTGGCTGGCGGGCGTATCTTCAAACTCGAAATGGGGTACCTGCGATTTGGAGACGATGATTTCAGGTTTTTCCACCAGCGTTTTGACCATTCTTACATCATCACGTTCAAATATGATCTTCTGATTGGGCGAAAGTACCACGCCTTCCTGCTCGCGCTTGCCGGCTTTTGCCTGCAAACCAGCCCCGGCTTTGGTGAACACCGAAACGCGGCCGGTCTTTACCTCCACGGTAACCTGGTGCGACGATTCAAATGCATTGATCGTAAAGCTGGTACCCAGAACTTTGGTGATCAGTTCATTGGCATATACAAAAAACGGCCGGTCCGGATCTTTCGAAATCTCAAAGAATGCATATCCATTCAGCACAACTTCGCGCTTCGAGTCTGTAAACCGGACAGGATAAGTAATGCTGCTGCTGGGAGAAAGCGTGATCTGGCTGCCATCCGAAAGCCTTACTATCATCGGGTGGGCTGTTGCATTTGTCTTTTTGATTTGCTGCGGCTGTGTCTGCTCCTGCGCCGGGCCGGTGCCAAGTGTACCAATCGCCGGTAGTTGCTCATTGAGCTTTGAATGCATAACAAACCAGCCTGCCACAATCAGCAATGCAACCGATGCTGCAAACCGGAACCAGACTGCCTTGTAAAACGGGCGCCGCGGTAAAGTGCGCGTGTCGGGCTCCTGGCCAGTCTGCTGTATTCTTGCCACCGTATTTTTAACGATACTATCGATCTCGGAGGCAGATAGCGCGGGTTCGTTTGTGCGCAGGGCCAATACCACCTGCCGCGCCTGCCGGGTAACTGGCAGGATCTGCGGGTTTTCTGCGAGCCACTGCGTCCAGGCAGCGTCACTTTCGCGCGTAGGAGCGAGTACCCACTGCCTGAAAAACGGGTCCCAGACAAAGTCCTCAGCTTCAAAATTTAGGTATTGGTCCATACAAGAAATTGCGTCTATGATACGATAGACAGAAACAGGTACGGGATACCAATAAATTTTAAATTATTTCTGGATAAAAGATAAAAACCGAATTTGAAAGCAGGCTAGTGCTGGTTTTTACACAAATAAATGGGCGAGTACAAAGACGATAAATTCGGCTTTCCAGTGATTTTGAAGCTGCTTGATTGCTATCTGAAGCAGGTTGGAGACAGTTTGCGGGGATACTTCCATGATCTCGGAGATTTGGTTGCGCTCCAGTTCCTGGAAAAATTTCAGGTAAATCACCTCTTTCTGGCGGCGCGGCAGTTCGTCTACCAGCTTTTTTAGCTTGTGTGTTAATACAAGAGTGGATTCATTGTCAATGTACTCCTGCTCCACAGAAAACTCAATTTCGAATGTACCCTCCTGGTTATCAAAAGGTTCGTCTGAAAGTCGCGACTTGCTGGTGATGTTACGGTGCATCAGTCTGCGCAGCGAAGCCATCATATAGGGTTTGACAGCAATATCGGAACTCAGGTTCTGACGTTTTTCCCAAAGTGTCAGAAAAAGGTCCTGAATGCAGTCTTTGACAAACTCCTTATCGCTTGAAAACTTGCTCCCGTAATGGAAAAGCGCGCGGAAGTGCGAGGACATCAGCTGATCAAATGCAGTTACATCACCCGCAATAAACCGCTGCCACAACGCTTGGTCGTCGGGCACTTCGGGTCGGGGTAATGCTATTTTCATCAGGAGTTCGGTTTATTATCCAAAATAATGATAAATAACCTGTAAATCACAATATTCCTTTGAAAAAGAGCACGATCATCTCTTCTGGCAAGCAGTGCAGGGCCAATTATCGAAAAGGATTGATAATATACTCCGCGCGGTAAATGGGGTTTGAAGCTTGTAAGGTCCAGATCACGCGGCCGGTCGGGTCTGTTTTGATCAGCTTTCCATTGGTGGCGCTGCCTGAGAGGATATTTCCGTCGGGCAGCATCATGGTACTTCCCATAATCGCCGAATAGAGATCAGGAGAAAGCGTAGCCTGGATCTTGCTGGTTGCTTCCAATGTCATTTCATTCAGGTTAAATGAAAGCACCCGGGAGCTTGGTCTGGCGGCGGATCCATTGTCAAAAAGCATGATTTCGTCGTTTGCATTGCGGTGCGCAAAATGCTGGAAGAGGAAATCAGAGCCTGCCGGCATTTTAACATTCCCGTTTTTACCCAACTTCCACATTACTTTTCCCGAAACTGCATTGACCTTCCATACCTGCGAAAGTGCGCGCAGGGAGATGATGTAGTTGTTATCCTTATCAATCACCAGTGAATTTCCCCAGGGCTGCGCATAGTTCGTAGGGTCAATGCTGGTCAGCTCGTTGAAGGTAGACCACGACCAGATCTTATTGCCCTGACTATCGAGCACCAGGATACCGTCACCTGGCAAATTGTCTTTAAACTCGTTGGTGATTGCCACAATATTTCCCTTGCTGTCCATTTGAAAATCGTGATGAACTGATTTATCAAAACCTTTTTCACCCATTTTAAAATAGGACAAGGTATCTCCGGCCAGCGATGTTTCAAGGATAATATTACCATCTCCCATCGGCGTTGCATTTTCGTCCAGCAGGATCAGCAGCGAATGTTTAGGTGTAAAACGCGCCGTTTTGATCACGTATTTGGCAGGAGGCGACCAGTACCAGGCGATTTTGCCCTTCTTATCAAGAATCACGAGCCCATTGGGTTTGGTAGAAGGCACCAGGAAGTAATATCCCGGCAAATTTTCCCGGATACTGTTTTTGCTTTCATCATAATACGCTTTCAGCCAGGCGGGCATTTCGGCTGTGGTAAAGCTTTTTACATCGCCAGTTTGTTCCGCTCCGTCGCCTGCTTTCGAGATAATTTGGTAGTTGTAGGCTGTATTTTCTTTGAGCTCAAAAAGTGCGATTGAGTGGCTCTTTTTTGATGAGGAAACTGGTGACGAGGCCGCATTGCCTTCACTCCCCGCAGCAGGCCAGTACCTCACGCTTGCCTCCGATTCTTTGGACAAGGTAAACTTGACCCTGGCCGTTAATGCAGCTATGCCGCTGTTCAAAACCGTGGCGGATTGAACCTGCGGGGTTACATCGGCATTATCGCTCTCACAGGAAAAACCAATTCCTGCAAGAGCGACAAATAAGTAAAGATTGAATTTCTTAAACATAGCTTATTCTTTGTCCCACCAAACTCTTTTCAGCCAGTCGTCTGCGCCGCCGATCCTGCCGATTGCCTCGGTATAATTCGTCGGGTTTTGTACAGCCTCCGATTCAGGATAGAAAAAGCGACGTGGTATCACACCATTGGTTCCGCTAGTGTACCAGTCTACCGAAGTAAAAGGCACTAATTTGGGGTAACCCGTTCTCCGGAAATTGGAGTAGGCTTCACTTCCATTCAGGAAGAAATTCACCCACATCTGTTCGTGGATCACCTTCATCCGACCGTCCAGCGTTGTTGGGAAAGCGGCGTAATTGGCTTTCAATGCATCAATAGCAGGTTGTGTAATCGCGGGCGCGCCGGGATAGCTGCTCATCATTTCGCATCCCGCCTGGATACCTTTCATAAAATGGTCCTGCGGATTGGTTTGTCCGCCCCAGCCGCGTGAAGCAGCTTCGGCAAGCAGAAGCTCCACTTCTGCATAAGTCAGGTGAAAAAACGGTGCATTGAATGCGGCTACATATTTGCTGGGCTGCATTCTGCGGTAAGCAGTAGGTACCACCACGCTCTGCCCCGAAGCCAGCTTGATCGTCTGATCCGGCATCCACACATTCCATGACATACCTCCGTAAGTCAGACCTTCCTGCAAGTAGGGGGTAATGTCGAGGTTATTGTTGTTGTCAATAGCTTCGCTGCCATTCACAGGCAGGTAAGTGCCACCGTAAATGAACAAACGCGGATCTTTGGTCGCTTTCAGGTAGTCAACCAAAGTATTCGCCAGCCTGAAACCCGAGGAAGAAACATCTGCCTGGAATACTTGCGACCGGCCATTACCACGGTTTTCACCGAAAGTATAGTTAATGGATTCGTGGCGCATCATGCAGGTATAGCTGTTGTCCGTCATTACACCACCTGCGATCGCCGCTTCCACCTGCTGTTTGGCAAGGTCGGGCTTCACTTTGGTAAGCCGGAAGCCAAGGCGCAACCGCAGCGAGTTGCCGAATTTCATCCATTTATCCACATTACCATCGTAAAATGCATCGCCAGGAACGGTTCCTTTGGTTGCATCCATTGCTTTCACAGCCGCATCCAGTTCACTGAAAAAGCTGTTGTAGATCTCTTCCTGCGTATCGTATTTGGGTAAAAAGATCTTGTCTGTATACCCTTTAATCGCCTCTGAGTAGGGGATATCTCCGTAAAGGTCTGTCAGCCTTGAAAAAATGTACACCCGCAAAATCCGGGCTGCCGAATTGATATTGACGTTTGCAGGATCGTTATTGGTCCGGTTGATCAGGTCCTGGATGTTTTTAAGGTCGCGGGGATAAGTGGTTTCCCACAAAGTATACCACTGACCTTTATCCAGAATACGGTACTGACCCCCGTGCTGCGTCCACCAGGATCCCGCCAGGTGCTGCACCAGCGGCGAGCTGATCGCCAGGTCATAGCGCCACACATCTTCGCGCTGGCCCGACAGATCAGCCTGCACCTTGGTCAGCTGCACGCCCGGGGAGATCGTGGAAAAGCCCGCGGGATTTTTGTTTAATTCTTCAAAATGTTCGGTACAGCCCTGCATGAGCATAGCAAGCGCCGCCAGTGAATATATGATCTTTTTCATGTTCAATGTCTTGTTTAGAATTTCACTACCAGATTGAAACCGTACCTTCTGCGGCCCGGCAGAGAGCCGTATTCAAAGCCCTGTCCATTGCCGTTATTGTAGTTGGACTCCGGGTCGATATTAGGCGTGTTTTTGCTGATAATCCAGAGGTTACGTCCGATCACACCGAGCGTAATCGTTTTGAAAGGCGTCTTTTTCAGCAGTGAGCTTGAAAAGGTATAGTTAAGCCCGAGGTCGCGCAGCTTGATGTAGCTCGCATCGTAAATAAAAGGCTCAGGTATGTTGTTACCAATGCTCTGCCAGTAAGCCGCAGGGCTGATCGGGATCGTGTTCGGCGCTCCTTCCTGGTTTACACCCTCGCCGATAAAGCCCCTGTTGGCACGGTCCACATAGTACGGACTTGCGGGATCATCCAGGTTAGCTTCCTGGCCTGCTGCCTGCGCGGCGGCTTGTGCCAGCTGGCGCTCGCGCTGGTATGCATTCCAGCCCTCGCGGCCTTCTTCCGTATTGGCGTGAGAACCGTTCATGTGCATGGTCATGTTGGTCATCGAAAACAGATCACCGCCCACGCGCACATCAAACGCCGCTTTCAGTTGCAGTCCTTTGTAACCGACCGACGTAATCACCCCGCCTGTCCAGTCGGGAAGCGTGTTGCCCAATGCGATCGGTCTCGCTGTCGGGAGCGGCTCTCCGTTGCTGCTGTTATATACCCGGTTTCCATTCGCATCGCGCAAAAACCCATTTCCCACGATCGTTCCGAAAGGTTTACCTTTTTCAGCGATGATCGTCGCGCCAGCCCAGCGCGCTTCCGCTACGGTGAAGGTTTCAAGCAAGTCGCTCAGCTCGACTACTTCGTTGACATTTTTTGCAAAATTCAATGACAAATCCCATTGAAAACCATTGTCCAGCTTCACCGGCGTGGTGTTCAAAAGGATTTCCACCCCGCGGTTTCTCAGCTTGGCTGCATTCAGTGAAGCCGTGTTGAAGCCCGTCGTTTCTGGTACGGTGATATCCAGCAAAACGTCATTGGTTACTTCATCATAATAGGTAAGGTCCAGTCCGATACGGTCGTGGAACAGGCGGATATCCGTTCCCAACTCAAAAGAAGTCTTGATCTGCGGTTTCAGGTTTGCATTCGGGATAGAACCGCCCAGGATTTCTCCCATCGGCAGCCCGCGGATCGAGCGGCCTGTCAGACTGTACGCGAAAGTGGTTTTGTAAGGATCAAAATCACTACCCACCTGTCCCAGCGAAGCCCGGATCTTGGCAAAAGAAAGTACCGGCGATTCGATCTTGAATGCGTCTGTTACCACAAAGCTCGCGTCGACGGAAGGATAAAAGAAGGAATTGTTCTGAGGAGGAAGGGTGGAGGCCCAGTCGTTTCTGCCCTGCATGTTCAGAAACAGGAACTCGCGGAAGCTCAGCTGCGCACTGGCAAAAACCGATTGGATCTCTTTGCGGTTGTCAAAAGGCTGGATCAGCTTCTCTGTAAAATTGACCAGGTTGGCCGTTCCCGGCTGGATAATCTGCGTCGCGCTGATATTGTTTCCCTTGCTGCGGTACTTCATCAGGTTAGCGCCCACCATCGCCGAAATCTTGAAGTCTTTCCCCAGGTCTTTGTTGAAATTGAACAAACCCTGGAAGTTGGTCTCGTTCGTATTCATCGAAAGCTGGTTCAATGCGCCTCCGTCGTAAGCCGGCGTGTATTTATCGTAAAAATTCTCGTGGTTGAATGTAAAAAAGTCGGTACCTGCCTGCAAGTTGAGGCTGAACATGCTATTGAATGTATAGTTCATGTTCAGGTAGCCGCCCGCTCTTTCCTTGGTACTTCTGTTGAAGGTTTTGTTGAGCGTCCAGTACGGATTCGAGCGGTAAATGTTGCCCGTGTAGTTTTTATAAGTGCCGTCCGGATTGGTATAATCCTGTAACCAGGCCTGGTCAAAGTTGGCAGCAAGACCGAGCAAACCATTTCCGATGTTATTTACCTCGTCGGTCAAAGCCGGCCGGTTTTTCACTTTCTCCGTCATATAGTTGATCTTGGCATCTACCGAAAGCTTGCTGGTAACCTTCGAAGTAGCCCGGATCGCGAAAATGTTCTTGTCATAACCGCTTTTTGGTACAATATCCGTGTTGGTGATATTTGAGTACGACATCCTGACCGTGTTATCATCTTTGCCGCCCGAAACTGCGATCGTGTTCATCGCCGTTCTTCCCATTCTGAAAAAATCCTGAATATTATCGTCCATATACCGGTAGGGGCGCACTGTGCCGTCTGCCTGGGTAATGGTTTCAAAATCAGTAAACTTGGGTCCCCAGTTGCTGGTAATGTTTCTTGCCTGCAAAGGATCTGTCGGGAAAACGCCGTCATTTCCCTGTCCGTACGTTTTCTGGCGCTCGTCCATGCGGGTAGAGATCTCATCCAAAGTAAATGAGCTGTTCAGCTCCACACCAACTCCCTTGTTTGCCTTACCGCTTTTGGTAGTGATCAAAATCACCCCGTTCAATGCCCGGCTTCCGTACAATGCCGCCGCCGCCGATCCTTTCAGTACCGAAATGGACTCGATATCATTGGGGTTAATGTCGGAAAGACCATCACCCAGGTCGAACCCGCCCCATTGACTTGCGCTTCCGATGTTACCATTGACCGCCGGCACACCATCAATCACATACAAAGGCTGATTACTGCCCTGCAATTCCCGGATTCCGCGGATTACCACGCGGCTCGAACCCGTAGGGCCAGCCGTGGTAGAGGAAATATTAACACCCGCAACCTTTCCGGCAATGGAGGCGATTGCATTGGTTTCCCCATTATTGGCGATATTCTCCGCGCCTACATCGGACACGGCGTAACCCAGTGCCCGCTTCTCGCGTTTGATCCCGAGCGCAGTTACAGTTACCTCGGAAAGCACCTGCGTATCTGCATTCAAAGAAACATCAATGGTAGTCTGCGTACCCACTGTAACATCTTTCGGCGCGTAGCCGATAAACGAAAAAGTAAGCACGCCACCGCTGGGTACATCAATGGAGTAATTACCGTTGGAGCCCGAAGCAGTGCCCTGGTTAGTGCCTTTTACGAGTACCGAAACGCCCGGAAGCGGCTCGTTGGTTTCTGCATCTTTGATAAAACCTTTCACGGTCACGTTTTGAGCGCGGACCTGGAAGGCGAGAAGCAGAAAAAGAATGAGAGGAGAAATTCTTTTCATAGAGTTGTTAGTAGATAATTTTGCAAGGGTATAGAAATTAGAAAGAGTAATTTGCTGAGCGTGAAGATTACAGTACATTGTTTTGTTGCGCCTAGATGCAAAACTAGTTACATAATGCATGCAGACCGGGTATCCAAATGTTACATATTGCATTATCAGGCGTTACCTGCCGCATGTAACATTTGTCAAAGCGCAGGCGGCGCAGCACTGCTCTTTTTACGACTCGCGTAAGCAGAAGGCAGCTCGTTGAACTTCTCGCGGAAATGTTTGGCAAAGTATTTCTGATTGTTAAACCCGACCTGGTAAGCGATTTCTGAAACGGTAAGCTGGCTCTGTTCCAGAAGCTGACGTGACCGGTCGAGGCGAATCGTGCGGATGAAATCGACGGGCGACTGGCCGGTCAGGGTATGGAGTTTCCGGTATAAATGAATGCGGCTCATGCCCAGTTCCTTGCTGAAAGCTTCGACTGAAAAATCCGGATTGGCCATATTCTTCTCAACTACCTCGATGGCTTTCTGGATCAGCTTCTCGTCGAGCGAGCTGATCGCCACATCCTTTCCTTTGATGGTGACCTGCTGGCGGTAAGCCTTGCGGGCTGCATTCTGCTGGTTGAGCAAACTTTTGATTTTCGATTGGAGTATCTCAAAATTGAAGGGTTTTTCAATGTAATCCTGCGCGCCGGTCTGGTAACCTTCCAGTTTTTGTTCCTCCGAATTGCGGGCAGTGAGCAACAGTACCGGAATGTGCGAGGTAGCAGCATGCTCTTTCAGTCTGCGGCAAAGCTCGATCCCATTCATTTCAGGCATCATCACGTCGCTCACGATCAGGTCTGGCAGCTCTGCCAATGCGCTTTTCAATCCTGCCTTTCCGTCCGCTGCTTCCAGTATGTGGAAGTTCTCTGAAAGGTTTTCTTTCAAATATTGCCTGAAGTCGGCGTGGTCTTCCACCAGCAGGATCTTGGCGCGTGCAGGAGGTAAATCTGCCGGTTGTTCGGTGATGAGGGATGCAGCTGCCGGGCTTGGCATTGTTTTCGGTTCGGGCCTGATTTCACCGGGATCGGGGGCGGGCAGTGTGACGGTAAAGCAGCTGCCCTGATTAGGCGCGCTCGAAACGGTGATCGTGCCGCCGTGTATCCTGACAAACTCCCGCGTAATGGAAAGTCCGATGCCGCTTCCCTGGTTGACCATGCTCACAGGCAGCTCATTCTGGAAAAAGCGGTCGAAGATCTTCTCCTGTTTTTCCGCAGGAATACCGATCCCCGTGTCCATTACATTGATTTCCAAAAATCTGGATTGGTCTGAATTATGGATGACATTGGTGGTCACCTTTACGGTCCCATTTTCGGGTGTAAACTTGAATGCATTGGAAAGCAGGTTAAACAGGATCTTTTCCAGCTTATCTTCATCAAAAAGCGTCACCAGCTCCTTCACCTGCGACTCGAAGCTGAGCTTTACATGTTTTTTCTCCGACAAATCTGAAAACGAGAAGGTAGCCTCGCGGATGAACCTAAGAATATCACTTTCCCGCGGATGAAAGCGCATTTCCTGAAATTCCAGCTTACCCAGGTCGAGCAGCTGGTTAACCAGGTTCAGGAGCCTTTTTGCATTGCGGTAAATCAGGTTGAGCTGGCCTTGCCTGCGTGGCTCGTCAGTTTCCTTCACCATATTTTCAATCGGAGAAAGGATCAGCGTGAGCGGCGTGCGGAATTCGTGGCTTACATTGGTGAAAAAGTTGATTTTCATCTGATCCAGCTCGTGCATGCGCTGGGCTTCTTTCCTTTCCTGCTGATGCTCAAACCGGATCCGTTCCCGCCGCAGGATCTCTCTTCTTGACAAATACAAAATCAACGCGAGCAGCATCATGTAACACACTACCGCCGTCCAGGTCTGCCACCAGGGCGGCAGAATAACGATTTTCAGCGCTGCGCCACGCTCCGCCCAGGCACCGTCATTGTTGGAGGCAGTTACTTTGAAAACGTAGGTACCCGGGTCCAGGTTGGTGTAAGTTGCCCTGCCGGATTTATCAAGCGGCGTGATCCAGTCCTTATCAAAACCTTCCAGCTGGTAGCGGTACCTGTTTTTATCGGGATGAAAAAAGTTCAGTGCCGAAAATTCAATGGAAATCACATTCTGATCGTGCCTGAACGTGATCTCCTGACTGCGGCTCAGCGCTTTTTCCAGAATGACCGATCCGTCTGTTTCCTTACCAATACCTACTTTTTTGTTAAACAGATACAAATCGGAAAGTACTACCTGCGGTGTTCTGCTGCTGGTTTTGATAAGCTCGGGATCAAAAAGGTTGAACCCTTTTGAACCCCCGAAAATCAGCTCGCCCGAGCGGGTGGTCAATGCGGCATTCTCGGTAAATTCTTTCCCCTGCAATCCGTCGGACTCGTCGTAATTAATGAAGCTGAATTCCAATTCGCCGTCGGTGCCGGATACCTGCATTTTGCTGAGCCCGTTGGTAGTACCCAGCCAGAGATTGCCCCGCCGGTCCTCGGTGATGGACAAAATGGTATTGTCGGGCAGCCCGTTTTCTTTTCTGAGCGTGCGAAAGCTGTTATGTTTTTGGTCATACAGATTCAATCCCTCGTGCGTGCCGATCCACAGCAGGCCTCTTTTGTCTTCAAAAATGGTGTGTACCAAATTGTTGCTCAGTGCGCTGTCGCTTTTTGCATTGCTCAGAAAATGCGCAAAGCGGTTGGTTGCGTAATCATATCGTTCCAATCCATAAGAAGTCCCAATCCATATTTTGCCAGACTTATCTTCCCTGATCTCACTCACATAGCTCGCGTGAATGGAATTGGGCGCGCCACTGGCGAAGTGGGTGAATATACCCGTCGATCTGTCGAGCCGGTCGAGGCCGCCATTTAATGTACCTATCCAGAGCTGTCCTTTCGAATCCTCGAAAATCTCCCAGATACTATCGTCTGCAATGCTGTTTTTATCAGCCGGATTATGCCGGTATGTTTTGAATGTTTTCCCGTCAAAGCAGCTGAGCCCGCCGTAGTAAGTGCCGATCCAGACCTTTTTCTGACTGTCTATCAAAAGGCTTACGATCACATTGCTGCCAATGGAACCGGGGTCACCGGCTTTGTGCAGGTACGTTTTGAATGTATCGTTCTGTCTGTCAAAATAAATCAGCCCGCCTCCGTTTGCAGCCAGCCACAGATTCCCTTTTTCGTCTTCTGCAAACCGGTTGAGATCGTTGAAAGGTAAGCTCGCCGCCTGGGAGCGGTTTTGCTCGTAAATGGGGAAGCGGAAAATATTCTCGTGGTAGTAATTGATCCCGTCCTTGTAAGTTCCCGTCCAGATTATGCCGCTATCGTCTTTGTAGAGGCTGTTAATTGTATTCTGGCTCAGGCTCTTTTTATTGTCGATATCATGCACCAGGTAGCTGATCTGCCATTTTTGTTTGTCCAGAATATTGATCCCGCCGTGATCGGTACCAATCCAGATCAGCCCGTTATTCCCCTCTACGATCCCCTGGATGATGTTGGAGTTGAGCTTTAAGCCGGGTGTGTTTTTATTAATGTAGGTAAAAGCTTTTGTTTTCGCATTGAAATAATGGACACCGCTGTTAGCCCGGAGCACGTAAATCCAAAGATCCCCGTCTTTGTCGATTGTTATGCTGTAAGGTAGTTCCTGACCTGCATTCCGCTCCCGGAGCAATGCATTCCGGTACAGGAGGCGGTGATTTTTTCCGTCAATCTGATCCAGTATCCCGTTCCTGTGCAGTACCCACATGTTACCCTCTTTGTCCCTGCTGATCGCCGCGATCCGGTTGTCGGCGTGCCGGTAATGCAAATGCCGGGTAGACTGCCCCTTTCGGTACAGGTAGATCCCCGAAGAATCGTGAACAAACCAGGATTGCCCGCGCGCGTCTGTCACGATATCAGAAACAGCCGCATCGGCAAGTCCAAAGCGGCGGACATACTGCATTGTATTCCGGATAAAACATTCTTTTTCCGGATCGAAAATGCTGATCCCTTCAATGGTAGTGACCCAAACCCGGCCATGCGGATCTTCAAAAAGCTTGATAATGTGGTTGTTCTGAACAGAACTGGAATCGCGGATATCATTTTTAAAAACACGCACATTCCTGCCGTCGTACCGGTTGAGGCCCGAAATGGTACCGAACCACATATAGCCACGGCTGTCTTTCAAGAAGCAGGTAACCTGGTTGTTGGAAAGCCCGCTGGCCGCGTCGAGCTTCATAAACCGGTAGGGGGTAGATTGCGCGGAAGACTTGTAGGTCAGGGTAAGAAGAACTAAGAAAAAGAAGAGGATTTTTCCCCACATCCGGCAGTATCATTGAGTTTAGTAACCAATATAATACATATCTCACAACTTCGATGTGTGTGGATGGGAAGCCCGGACCTATTGTAATCTTGCGAAATCAGTGATCGGGCGTTTCCGACAGCATTTCCCTGATCTCTATTAAAGCACTTCTGACCCTCGATTTGACGGTACCCAATGCAACTCCCAGCTGGGCAGCGGCGAGTTCGTGGGTGTAATCCTGAAAATAGATCAGCTCGATCACCTGCTTTTGTTTATCTGTAAGCCGCTCCACATACGCATTCAGCTCAGTGGCGCTCAGGCGTGGATTGGAAATGATCAGCGTGATAATATCTGCCTCGCCAACCGTTTCCCAGCCCACATGATTTTTGAATTTGAGATTGGTACGCAGCCTGTCAATCGCAGTGTTGCGGGCGATATTGAGCATCCAGGTGAAAAGTGTCCCTTTTTCCTTCTGGTAGCTGCCGATATGTATCCAGATTTTCAACAAGGTATCCTGCACGACATCGTCCACCTGGTGCTCGTCTCTGATGATCTTATATACAATTTCGGTCAATGCAGGCGCATAGCGATCGTGCAGCAACTTAAATGCCGGATTATTACCAGCTTTAAGAAGCGCTACCAATTCCGTTTCTGAAAAACTCACATCGTGTTTTTTCATTGAATAGCAATCCGGCCGAAGCAGGAAACGGATTTCAGGAATGGGCAGGTTTGAGGTGAGCTGCGGAGAGCTGGCAGCGGAAAATCGCGCGGGTGAAAGGTGTCATGTAAGCGTTGTTGATGATAGTAACATACGCCCGGCACTTGTTAAAAAGATTGAAACGGTAGTTGTTTTTACCGGATTGCTGCCAAATACTACTTTATCAGATGACTTACTGGTAAAAGCATTTATTAGAATTCGGTATTATATTTCTGATTAATGAAATGATCCTGTAAAAAGATCAGGTAGCTAGCCCAATTTAGTAAAATCGGAATTATACTACCGATTTAGCTTTCAAATGACTAAATTTTCCGTTAATATTGTAAAATACGTAACATAATACCGATGAACAGGGTTGAATTAGGAAGATCTATTGCTGCCCGTAGGCAGGATCTAGGTTTGAAGCAGGAAGACGCCGCCGAAATGGCAAATTTAACTGCCAAAACACTGTATACCATCGAGCGCGGAAAAGGAAATCCGTCGCTGGCTTCGCTGGAAAAGCTGCTCGGGGTACTAGGTATGACGTTTCAAATAGCAATCAGATCTACAGATGATGAGGGGGCTCGTTTATAACAATGGCATATTAGCCGGGTTTCTGGATAAGGATCAAAGTGGCCGGTACACCTTTGAGTATGAGGCAGGCTACCATTCAGATCCGTCAAAGCCAGCAATCAGTTTGACTTTGCCTAAAAGTGCGCGGGTCCATCAATCAGCAGCGTTGTTTGCCTTCTTTTTTGGCCTTTTAGCCGAGGGGGTCAACAAGGATATTCAATGCCGTGCGCTGCGGATTGATGAAAATGACCATTTTAAAAGATTGCTTTTAACAGCCGGCGATGACACGATCGGGGCTATCACCGTTAAACCTGAATAATATGCAGTGTGCAGCGTGCTATCGGGAATCGAAATATGATTTTTGTCCCAAATGCAGTAAAAGGCTTTTCGACGGGATCAGAATCGCCGCGCACCTTTCGTATGCTGCGCCCAAACCTGACAATCTCCCGGATTATCTGAAACACACCACGCGGCTTTCCATTTCGGGCGTACAGCTTAAATATTCCCTGCGCCGAGAGGAGAAAGCATTGGTACTGACCGAAAATCAGGGTGAATACATTGTGAAGCCGGTGCCGCCTTCCACTCAGCTGGCTGCCATTGAAGATGCGCCCGAAAACGAGCATCTTACCATGCAGATCGCCGAGCAGGTTTTCAAAATCCGTACAGCTGCGAATGCGCTCATCTATTTCGATGATGGCAAGCCTGCCTACATTACCAGGAGGTTTGATTTGAAAACCGACGGGAAGAAATACCAGCAGGAGGATTTCGCCCAGCTTTTGAACAGGACTACCGCGTCCAACGGACAAAATTACAAGTACGATGCTACCTACGAGGAAATTGGAACATTGATCCGCAAATACGTAGCCGCCGCGCCGCCAGCGCTTGAAGCACTTTTCAGACTGGTCGTATTCAATTACATAGTGGGCAATGGAGATGCACACCTCAAAAATTTCTCCCTAATACAACATGAATCAGGCGAGTACAGGCTTACACCCGCATACGATCTGATGAGTACCAAGCTGCACACACCCTATGAAACCGATATTGCATTGGAGCTTTACGAAGGCTGTCTGGATACGGAGTTTTACGCTGCAAATGGTTATTACGGCCGGCCAGACTTTATCGATTTTGCCCAGCGCCTCGGAATAGCCGAGAAAAGGGCAACCGGGATTCTCGATACCTTTATCGATCTTGAAAGTCAGGCGATGAAGTTCATTGCAGGTTCCAGGTTGTCGGAGGAGAGCAAAAGCAATTATTCAAATATTGTTAGAGACAGACATTCACGTCTGAGCAGAAGATAAACAAACAAAGCGGGACTGCACATTCGTGCGGTCCCGCTTTGTTTAAGAAAATGGTAAACTGTTATTGCCAGCCCGGGTTCTGCCCCAGTTGTGGGTTCCTGATGCGGTCTGCTTCGGGAATGGGGTAGAGGTACTTCTTGTCTGCCCATTCACGCGGACCCCGGTTCCAGATCACCTCACCGGAAGTGCCGCCCGAAAGCTGCAACCTTCCCGCTGCGGTCGACGGGCTTACGTCCACAAATGCGATACCCGGCGTGGTGGAAGCAGGCTTGGTACCCTGGTAAAAGTATACATCGTTTTTGCCGTCGCCATTCAGGTCTTGTTCCCCCAATTTGCTTACGTAAATTCCATTCATCGTCGCTTTCTGGAACAGGTCACCCAGTCTCCAACGAATCAGATCGTCACGGCGAAGTCCTTCGAAAACCATTTCGGTACCACGCTCGCGCAGCACTTCCAGCAGCACGGGATCGGTAAACTTGCCATTGAAAAACGCGATCATGTACGGATCTGCAACAGTAGGTACCGTGGTCAGTGTAGCGCCAGTGATACCAGCTCTTTTGCGGAGTGCGCCGATGGTATTGGTCCATTCTGTGGCGGTCATCAGATCCAGTTCTGCCAGCGCCTCGGCTTTATTCAGCAGCACTTCACCCCAGCGCATAATAATGTGCGCATTGTCGTTGCGGCTCTCGTCGTCGTAAGGAAAACGCTCATCGAAAGACCATTTGATAGGTTGGTAACCCGTTACCGTTTGTGAAAAGTTAGGCGGAGCAATCACAGGTACGCCATTCTCTGTCCGGGTATAATCACCCACGCGGATCGTCTGTTTTAAACGCAAATCACGGCTTTTAACCTCCTCCACAAACGGTGTGGTCTGGTATCCCGCCTTGCTTGTAAAGGGTGTACCGTCCAGGTTGAGGTAAGTGTTGACAAACCGGCGGGTCAGGCTAGGGCGGTTGCCGTAAGTAGGACTGATAAAGCGGCGGTTGGCCGAGCTGTAAATCTGCAGGCTCGCACTTAATGCGACGGACAGAATGGTCTCGTCGGTATAGGGCGTGCGCGCGATGAACATTTCGCGGTAAGCTCTGTCAAGCGACGCGCCCTGGTGCAGTGAGAAGCCGGTAATCGCATTGGCTTCTTTGATCACTTCCTGGTACCAAGTTTTGGCAGTTGCCTGCTTGTTGTAGCTGGTGTGGTACTTGCGGAATGACGCTTCGTACAAGCAAATGCGCGTTTTGTAAGCGCGCGCTACGTTTTTGGTAATGCGGGTAACAGATGGATCAGAAGTTAAAGTAATGTTTTCAATCGCAAAATTAAGATCAGCCAAAACCTTGTCCATTACTTCGAAACGATCGTCACGGGGCGCATTCAGCTTTTCCATATCCGTTACGTCGATCGGAGTTTCGATCCAGGGCACGTTTCCGAAGCGCTTCACTTTATCAAAGTAAAAGTAAGCCCTGAAAAAGCGGGCAAGACCGAGGTAATGGTTCTTGGTGCCCACCGTGCTTTTCTCCGTATTTGCAATGAAATAGTTGATGTTACGAAGCGGCCGCCAGTTATCCAGCGCCCAGCCTGAGCTGGTGATCGGGCTCAATGCGCCTACTGCCAGGTAATCGTCCACCCCGTTCCTCGCCACGATATCAGAAACATCATCGTCCTGAAAAACACCTACGTCGGTATTGGGCAGGAGATCGTAAAAAGAGTTGCTGTACAGTTCCAGACCGCTTTCTGAGCCAAAAACGGCTTCATTGGTCGCAGTGTCCACGGGGACTTCATTCAGGTCGCACGAGCTGGTTACCAGCAGAAGTGAGAGGGCCAGTGTGCTGCTTATATATTTAAATTTTTTCATAACTGATTAAAAGTTAAGTGTCAGACCTACTGATATCGCTTTGAGCATCGGGTAGTTGTAACCGTCGCCCGAAGTACCGCCGCTGAGGTCAGGATCGGACCCGTAAATGTTTGTAACATCCGTATCGCGTGTCCATTTGTACA
>NZ_JBHYGF010000012.1:4508-15680 GCF_051859145.1 Dyadobacter sp. | reverse complement strand
GGCGCGACCAGTCAGCAAGTCCGACCAGGCAGAGCGGTAATTGAAATTGCTCAGGTACAAGCTGAAAAAGTAAAAAGCAACAACCCAGCTCAATACACCCAGGCTCAAAATGGGCTTGATGCGCTCTTTTTCCAATAACCAGAATATAATTACGAACACATTGAATGTCCATCCAATCAGCGTCCAAAAGTTGATCACACATTGTCCGCGAAGGTTAGGAGGCTCAGCAATGGACCAGTACGATGGAAAGTAGCTCAGGTAAAGCGCTACTGCAAAAACCAGCAATGAGAATGCGGGATGTACAAAGAAGAAGCTGAATTCACCAGGCTTTTTGGAAGTATACAGTATGCAGGCAATCGGGATTAGGACTAGTGTCAGCACACACAAAGCCGGTGCCATTTTGGACAAATTATGAAATTCCCAGGTAAAACTGTTTTTCAGGGAAAAAAGCAAATTGTACTTCAATGGAGTGGGATAAAGTCCCGATTCTGCTCTGGCTGCATTGCCCGGCGCCGTCACCGACAATACGCCGAAAATCAATGCGACGAGTGAGAGTACCAGGAATTTGAAATGTAATTTTCTATCAATAATACTCTTGAAAAAGAATAAAGAGCCGCAAAGAATCACCAGCCACACCAGTGTGTATTCATTCATTCCGATCAGTAAAATAAGACCAAGCGACAGCGCAATTATATTTCGCGTGGTAATAGCCGGGTACTGCCGGAAGAAATAAGCCAAAAGGTAAAGCGTGCTTATGTCGGCAATCGTGTAGTAGTAGCCGGTATACCAGTAGATATAACCCGCGACTGAAGGCATTTCTGCAATGAAAACAAACAGCATCAAGAATGCGAGCAGGGCAGTCTGCCAGGTGGGCAATTTATTGGCTGATAATGCTTTGGCAAAGGTGATAAAAGCATGCACATAAATCAGAAGCAGAATGGCAGGTGCGATTTTGTAACCAAAATAGGAACCATAGGTAAGCGGCTGCGTTGCTGAAATGAGCGTACCAATGTAACGTCCCGACCAGGTAAGCCAGTAATGCTTTTGGTAAGCCCAGTAACCCATTTCATTGACTGTCAGCGTGTGACAATAATCGTCGGTCGTGGGGAAAGTAAAAAAGGATAATGCTACGAATGGAAGGAGGAGAATTGTAAACGCGAAAATCAGCAACTTTTGACGATTGTCAGCGCTTTTAAGCCACGTAGAATTAGTCATAGATAAACATTTCTGATGGATGTTAAACCGGAGGTTCAAACATAAGATTTTTCTTGGGAAGAATCGCCCGACTAGTCAGTTGAGCTACTTTAAGGGCAAGAAAAAAGGCCACCATCTTTCGAAAGTGACCTTTGTCTTAGTAGCGGGAGCTGGACTCGAACCAGCGACCTTTGGGTTATGAGCCCAACGAGCTACCAACTGCTCCATCCCGCGGCGTTGAATTGGAGTGCAAACATACGAGGTTATTTTGAATATGCCAGCTTTTTGCAAAAAAAATTAAGACAACTTTTACAGATTTACCACGTAATACTACGCCCTGACGCGCGGTTTGCTGCCCGGAAAACCGTAGGTTTGCATAATAATTGGCGGCAGCACCCTAATTATCAGCGATTTCTAAAATCCGGGTAGCTGCATTCCTTTTGAATAGTGAATACCAAAAATTTTATGGAAGAAAAAGAAAAAGAAGCTCCCCTGCGAAACCATCGTGCGGGTTTTGTCAGCATTATCGGTAAACCGAATGTTGGTAAATCCACGCTGATGAATGTATTGGTAGGGGAGAAAATGTCAATTATTACCTCCAAAGCGCAAACAACCAGACACCGTATATTAGGGATACTGAACGGAACACACGAAAATATCCCATTTCAACTCGTGTATTCCGATACGCCGGGTGTCATCAAGCCAGCCTACAAGCTGCACGACTCGATGATGACTTTTGTAAAAGGGTCACTTGAAGATGCGGATGTAGTTTTGTTTGTGGTGGAAGTAGGGGAGAAGGTGGCTGAACACGAGGTACTGCCGCTTCTGAACCGAACCGACTCGCCGGTGATCCTGGTGCTGAACAAAATCGACCTGTCGGATCAGGAGCAGGTGAATGCAAAAATGACAGAATGGGAAAATGAAATCCACCCTGCGGCTATCATCCCGATCTCAGCTTTGGAAAATGCGAACATAGGTACATTGTTCGACGCCGTCATTACACGCCTTCCTTTTCATCCGCCCTATTTCGAAGAAGACGAACTAACAGACAAACCTGAGCGTTTCTTTGCTTCCGAAATGATCCGCGAGAAAATATTTCTGAATTATCGCCAGGAAATTCCATACAGCTCCGAAGTAGTAATCACAGAATTCAAGGAAAAAGACGATATCATCGTCATACGTGCAGAAATTCTGGTCGAACGCAAAAGCCAGAAGGGAATTCTGATTGGTGAAAAAGGCGAAATGCTCAAAAAAGTGGGTAGTCAGGCCAGGAAGGACCTGGAAGAGTTTTTTGGCAAAAAAGTCTTTCTTGAACAACACGTAAAAGTAGAACCAGATTGGAGAAGCAAAGAAAACAAGCTTCGCCAGTTTGGATATGAAGATTAATAAATAAATGAATGAAAAACGGTATGAACAATGCCGTTTGGACCAGATCAAACAAGTAAAATGGCAAATATTATATCAATAGTAGGGCGACCGAATGTAGGTAAGTCTACATTATTCAACCGCCTTACAGAGAGCCGCAAGGCGATTATGGACAACCAGAGCGGCGTAACGCGCGACCGGCATTATGGTTACGGAGAATGGACAGATCAGTATTTTACAGTAATCGACACCGGCGGATATGTAGTTGGTTCGGAAGATATATTTGAAGGCGCGATCCGCGACCAGGTGGAGCTGGCAATTGAAGAGTCAAGCGTGGTACTGTTTATGGTTGATACGATGACGGGCCTGACGGATCTTGACAAAGACTTTGCAAATGTGCTTAGGCGGTTTAATAAGCCCGTTTACCTGGTAGCCAACAAAGCGGAAACGCAGGAACGTTACCAGTCTGCTGCTGAATTTTATGAGCTGGGTTTGGGAGACGAGATTTTCGCTATCTCCGCGCAGACAGGTTTTGGAACAGGAGAACTGCTCGACAAGGTTGTATCGCATTTTGAAACACAAGGAATTGAAAACCCGGAAGAGGGTATTCCCCGCATTGCGATCATGGGGCGACCAAACGTAGGTAAGTCTTCATTTTTGAACGTACTGACAGGAACCGACAGAAGTATTGTGACTGATATCGCTGGTACAACCCGCGACGCGATCCATACGCATTACAATGCATTCGGAATGGAGTTTATCCTGACCGACACTGCCGGAATCAGAAGAAAGTCGCGCGTGAAAGAGGATATCGAATTCTATTCAACCCTGCGCTCGGTAAAGGCAATGGAAGAGTCAGATGTTTGTATCGTGTTGCTGGATGCAACGTTGGGCCTGGAAGGCCAGGATATGAATATCATTGGCCAGGCTGATAAAGCGAAAAAGG
This sequence comes from Dyadobacter sp., assembly GCF_051859145.1. Lineage (GTDB taxonomy): Bacteria > Bacteroidota > Bacteroidia > Cytophagales > Spirosomataceae > Dyadobacter. The sequence goes on along the minus strand of NZ_JBHYGF010000012.1, from coordinate 12,175 downwards.
GGATTGTGATCATGGTCAACAAGTGGGACTTGGTTGAAAAAGATTCCAAAACAGCCGACGCCTACAAGAAAGCTTTGCTTGAAAAGCTGGCGCCGATGAACTACATGCCGATCATCTTTGCTTCCGTGGTTGAAAAGCAGCGCATTCACCAGGTAATGGAGAAGGCGATGGAGGTTTACAAAAACAAAACCAAAAAGATCACGACTTCAAAACTGAATGAAGTAATGCAGGCTGAGATCGAGAAATATCCGCCGCCGGCGCACAGAGGAAAGTATATCAATATTAAATATATGATCCAGCTGCCGACGCCGTCGCCAACATTTGTGTTTTTCAGCAGCAATCCCAAGCATGTTAAGGAGCCTTATCTGAGATACCTTGAAAACAGGATGCGTGAAAATTTCGATTTCTCGGGCGTGCCGATCACGATTTTCTTCCGCGAGAAGTAATATTTCAGTTTATAGTTGAAGAAGCGCCGGCATTCACCAATGCCGGCACTTCTGTTTTATCCGGTAAGTATTACGGTTCAGGTACTTATATCTACGTTTCGTCTTTTTTATTTTCGCTGGTGCAACCTTTCAAATTACCTTTACATCTGTTAAGCATCGCAGCCCATTTCTCAGGTACCAAAAAGTTTTTTCAAAAAAATTGTTAAAAACAAGGTACTATGTATTGCAAGATACCTACTGAAACATATATATTTGTAAGGTCAATTAGTTACAATGAATTCTGTTCGGATTTTTTGAATGACTGAAAACAAAAATGCCATGAAAAAGATAAAATTACTCCTCATATTCCTGGTACTGTTTAGCTTCCGCGCCAGTGCAACAGGTTATGTTCATAATATGTTTGTTGCACACAAAAAGCTGCAGGCAGGGAAAGAAGTTGTAATGGAAAAGGCTGTGGTTAAAAAGCATAAATCTATTGCCAGAACTACAAAGCCGGTGACTCACGCAAAAAGTGCTGCGTTGCTTAACACCAGCATCGTGAGCAGCAATGCATCTGCTACATTAAACGAGCGGATTTTGGAAGAAGGTCCAAGTTCTTTTTTCAAAAACGAGAAAGAGGACAGTGCAGACGAGTCAATCGTTTCTAAAATAATCGGAGCTTTTCGCTGCATGGTTTATGCATTTGTAGGTTCCAGCGCGTTAGGAAATTCGTAGACAATCATACTTCTATCATTAATGCAAAAGAGCGACCCAGCAGGCCGCTCTTTCTTTTTATCCTACCACATTGGTTAGTGTTCCGATCGGCTCAATGGTAATGTGAACTACATCCTCTTTTTGCAGCGTAAAGTCGGAGGGAGGAATAATTCCGGTTCCGGTCATCAGATAAGCACCGTGCGGGAAAGACATTTCCAGGAAGAGGTATTTGAGTAGCTCCTCCGGTTTTCTCTTCATTTGCGCCAGGGTAACTTCACCATTGAACACTTCTTCGCCGGCGCGTATAATCGACAAATCGATCACTGTGTCATCTGTTAAGGGATATTCGGGTACATACAGGCAGGGGCCAAGCGCGGCGCTGCCCGTATATGATTTGGCCTGAGGCAGGTACAATGGATTTTCACCCTCGATACTTCTTGAACTCATATCATTTCCGATCGTATAGCCAACCAGCGTTCCGGAAGAAGAAGCAAAAAGCGTGAGTTCAGGCTCGGGAACATCCCATGAAGAGTCGCGGCGGATCCTTACCGTACCGTGGTTTCCGATTACACGCCAGGCAGTGGATTTAAAGAAGAGCTCCGGCCTTTCAGCTTCATACACACGATCATAAAAACTTCCGCCGCCTGCTTTTTCCGATTCTTCCATGCGGGCTGTGCGGCTTCTGAAATAGGTAACTCCCGAAGCCCATACTTCCTGTGAACCAATCGGTGCGTGCACTTCCGGCATTGGCAAATCGTCCGTAAATATGATCGGAATTAATTGTTCGGTTTGAATTTCCAGCCACTCGTACAAATCGTCGCGGTTAACAGCCAGGTCCCAGTCAGTTTCATGCAAGCGATAAAATGTATCATCCTTTTCGAGAATAATGCCGTTTTGTGTTTTGTATAATTTCATCGGTTACAGCTGTTTTTTGGTTCAATAAGGCTCCTGACTTTTTTCTATACTGTTAATTACCCCGGTTGAAAAGGAACAGGCCATTCTCAAAACCGGTAATCAGACTTTCCAAAGCCGCCTATCTATAGGTATTCTTTCCTGCGAAATGAGCGAAACTTCCTCAAATCCAGGATGCTGGGGATGAATAATAATGTTGAAAGAAAAGGGAACAATCACAGACGGAAGCCCCACAGCCAGAATGTCCGGATCGACCAGCCAATCTTTGAGCCAGTACTGGGTCCGGTCATAATTCCGGTCCTGCCAGAAATCCGGCATTTCGCTTCTGGTATAATACCTGATCTGGTCGGGTATTTCAATTGTTGAAAGCCAGTATTTTGGAAGATCCTCATAACGCACGCCAGGTGCATGCGCAAGGGTTTCTACGAGGCCGAGCTCGGGTGTTGAGGTTGTATATAAAACGCCAATCCCTTTTGGATTCCATCGCGCGCCGAAAAGCCTGCTGCCCTCAACAGAAAGCGCACTATCCTTAAATTTTTCCCTGATTATCCTGTAAACAACAGCCATATTGAGGATCAGGCGGGTAAACCATAATCCAATCTGCCCAGTACATCGTCCACCAGCCCAAAACCTGTGATCGTATCCATCAATTGCAACGGAGATTGATCGTCAAGCTCTAAAATTGGAGTGCGCAGCCAATTGCGGACTGTGCCGGCTTTTCCTTCAAAAGTATCAAGCGCATGAACCAGCACATTCCGCAGCAGCAGCAATCTCTCCGAAGCGTCGGTACCCAGCTTTTTATCCGCCTGAATGCGGTGCAGGTTGCGGGGCGTCATACCCAGCACAAATGCAATTTCATTGTCTGTTAACCCCACGAGATCAGAAACTTCGTCCGCTTCCGACCGCAAAACACCTTCGCGGGAGATCCGGATCAGGCTGAAATCGGAAGAATGCTTTGATCCGTAGGGTATAAAATCTTCATGAAACATGCGAAGTGGCGCTGACATACCTTTGAACTTTAAAGTGACCTATGTCTTAAATATAAGTGACGTTTGTCAAAACTCAAATTTTTTCTCTCAGAAAATCAGCAGTATAGTTCCCTTCCAGCTTGATCATTTCTTCGGGAGTTCCCGTAAACGTGAGCTGGCCACCGTCATCGCCACCTTCCGGGCCGAGATCGATAATCCAGTCAGCGCTTTTAATAACCTCCATATTGTGCTCGATAATGATCACAGTATCTCCCTGATCAACCAATGCATTGATCGCTTTCAGCAACTTTTTGATATCATGAAAATGCAGACCAGTTGTAGGTTCATCGAAGATAAAGAGCATTTTACCTTTGTTCGAAGTACCTTTCCCCAGGAAAGAAGCCAATTTGACGCGCTGCGCTTCGCCGCCGGATAATGTGTTGGAAGATTGTCCCAGTCCCACATAGCCCAGCCCTACTTCCTGCAAAGGCAGCAGTCGCTCTACCAGCTTGGGTTCACTGCCGCGGAAGAACTCGATTGCCTCGTCAACCGTCATATCCAGGATTTCGGAAACATCTTTTTCATTGTACCTGACTTCCTGAATCTCCTGCTTAAACCGTTTCCCATTGCAGCCTTCGCAGGTAAGATAAATGTCCGCCATAAACTGCATTTCCACTTTCACCTGACCTTCACCCTGGCAGATCTCACACCGGCCACCATCGACATTGAATGAAAAATGGGAAGGTTTATAACCTCTCGCCTTCGAAAGCGGCAGGTCCGACATCATTTGGCGAATGTAATCGTAGGCTTTGATGTAAGTTACGGGATTAGAGCGGGACGATTTTCCGATCGGATTCTGATCGATCATTTCCACAGCTTCAATGCGGTCTACACTGCCTGTGAGCTCGTCGAATCGGCCAACTTCTTCGCTAAACTCACCTTTGAGTCGCATTAAAGCAGGGTAAAGCAGTTTACGGATCAAAGTCGATTTGCCGGAGCCGCTTACACCGGTAACAACCGTGAGTATATTCAGGGGGATTTTTACATTCAATTCTTTAAGGTTATTCTCTCTTGCTCCTTTTATTTCAAGAAAATGCAAAGCTTTCCTCCGCACGGAAGGTACCGGAATGGAATCGTGACCAAGCAGAAAGTCAATCGTATGCGACCTCGTTTCAGGATCAGTGTTATATGCTTCGCCGCTTGCTTTTAATGCAGTGATATCCTCCTGATTTCCCTGAAAGACGACGTGACCGCCGCCGGTACCAGCTTCCGGGCCGATATCAATAATCTGGTCTGCGGCATGCATTACTTCTTCTTCGTGCTCTACCACGATCAATGTATTTCCCAAATCACGCAGCGATTCAAGTACGCCTACAAGTCGCTGGGTATCGCGCGGGTGTAGACCAATACTGGGTTCGTCGAGAATGTACATAGAACCAACCAATGCACTTCCCAGTGAAGTTGCAAGCTTAATGCGCTGAAATTCACCGCCCGACAATGTACTTGTCAACCGGTTCAAAGTCAGGTAGCCCAGCCCGACACGGTTCATATAGTCGAGACGCGTTTCAATTTCTGTCAAAACACGTTTCGCAATCTGGCGGTCGTGTTCGCTGATTTCAAGATTTTGGAAAAAAACGGAAACATCCTTGATCGGCTTCAATACCAGATCGGTTATGGAAGCGCCGCCGATTTTTACAAAAGATGCATCTTTCCGCAGCCGCGAACCGCGGCAGTCAGGACAAGTAGTGCGGCCACGGAAACGCGAGAGCATTACCCTGTACTGGATTTTATGTGTTTGGGATTCCAGGTCGGCGACAAAATCGTTGATACCTTGGAAATACTGGTTACCGGTCCAAAGCAGGTCTTTCTGCTCCTGCGTTAAATCTTTGTAGGGCCGGTGAATGGGATAATCGAATTTAATCCCGTTGCGAACAAGCGGAACCAGCCACTCGCTCATTTTTTCCGTCCGCCAGGGCGCTATTGCACCTTCGTACACAGAAAGGCTTTTGTCGGGAATCACCAGATCAGGATCTATTCCCAATATTTTACCAAAACCTTCACAACGCTTGCAGGCGCCAAATGGATTGTTAAAGCTGAACAAATTGACGCTCGGCTCTTCGAATGTCATTCCGTCCAATTCAAACTTATCAGAAAAAACCCTCCGCTCTCCATTGACAACCTGCGTGATACAAACACCCTCTCCTTCAAAAAAGGCAGTTTGCACCGAATCAGAGAGGCGGTACTGTGTATCTTCATCGTCCGCTTTCACAGCTGCACGGTCGATCAGGATAAAGATCTGGTTACCTGCCTGCGAAAAATTGTCAGGGTTTTCCAGAATATCCTCAATGGAAAGCACTTCATCATTCAGTACAATCCTGTTATAACCTTTGGAAAGCAGAACGGTAAGCTCCTCCACCTGCGTGCGGCCCTCGCGGATCAGCAGCGGCGCGAGTACCATTACGCGGGTACCTTCCGGGTGCGCCAGCAGGTAATTGACCACATCGGTAACCGAATCTTTTTTCACCATTTCACCGGAAATGGGAGAATAAGTGCGGCCAATGCGCGCGAAAAGCAATTTCAGGTAATCGTATATTTCGGTAGAAGTGCCCACCGTAGAACGCGGGTTGCGGGTATTTACTTTTTGTTCAATGGCGATTGCCGGCGAGATACCTTTGATATACTCCACCTCGGGCTTTTCCATTCTACCCAGAAATTGCCGGGCGTAGCTGCTCAGACTTTCCACGTACATCCGCTGGCCTTCCGCAAAAAGCGTATCAAAAGCCAGTGAAGATTTGCCTGAACCAGACAAACCGGTGATTACGACCAGCTTGTTGCGTGGAATAGCGACATCCACATTTTTTAAATTGTTAACTCGTGCACCTTTGATCAGAATGTATTCTCTCGGGTCAAGTTCATCAAATTGGGAAGCTTCGACCCGGGCAAAAGGTAAATGCATCATAAAAGGAATTAGTGGAATTCAGGTTCAAGTTTGTTAATGACGTATCTAAATGCAAACCAAAACCACGCTTATTTAGTTTGGCTTGCGAAAAGGGAAAACGAGAGAAGTAGATCAGAAGGAAATGGAGCCTGACTTTGTGAAAGTCATTCCTTTTTGGGCAGCGTCTTCAAAGATCGGATCGGCCAGGTGTCCCCAGTTCGGTACGTCGGACATACAGTCTGACAGCACAGTTACTTTCGGGACCAGCTCTGGCGCGTAGCGGATAATCTGGGCAATGCTGGTGGCTACGCAATGCGACCGCGCTTCGCCCGCAATCAGGACCTGGTCGAATGCATTTAAATTGTTCAGAAATGCATAATCCAGCTCGGTTTCAGCTGCACTGGCGACAGGTACCTGCGCTTTGAATACACCAAAATGCTCGGTAAGCGGGTTAATGCCTTTTTGAACTGCAACATAATCCCGTCCAGTCCGGTGTGTCCACGCCAGAATTGCTTCCAGTAAAGAATCATCGAGCGCAGCTCCTTTGGAACCGATCAAACAATGTTCCGGCCAGATAAAATGCTGAAATTCTCCCTGCTCCTCCAAAGTTTCCAGGTACCAGGTTACATATTCCTGGTGGTACCGCGGCGTCCATTTACCTGATTTTACAGAGGCCAGTGTTACCAATGTAAATGGCGCCACTGTATTTCCATTCTGGTCTTGCCAAAACAGCGGGTGCGCAATATCAAGTACTTTGTGGGTGTCGAGGGTCACAAAAATGCTGTCGAGCTTATCACCTTCAAGCGCGATCAGCCTCGTCAGCCGCGCGATATCCTCCTGCGCGCCGGGCACGAAAAGCGTCCCCTGCGGATTACAAAAATCGTATTGCGCATCTATAATCAGCAGAGCAGTCTTTTTCATGATTTTGGTTTGTGATGAAAACTATTCGATTTCGGTGGGGAGCTCCATCTGGCGCGCATACATTTTGGAACACAAACTATACACCAGCTGCAACATCCGGTTTACATCTTTGAGGTAATCTACCCGGTAATCTTCATTCAGCTTATTAAATCCGTTCAGAATAGTCTGCGCTTTTTTGGCAATGTACAATGCACAGGTATCAGCCCGCGACGAGTAGGTTTTGAGTATATCCGGATATGCAGACAAGAAGGTGTTCATCAGGAAAAGATTGAGCTCCAAGCCGCCGATTTTGTCTTTGGTAACCTTTACGTGATAAGCAATGTCGCCACTCAGATTCCGCATATCCATCAAAATCCAGCCGGGTGTATTCTGGTTGAATTTCGATGTGCGCACAATGGTCGCCATAATATCTTCCCGGCGTTCGGGTATGGTGGAGCTGTCCTCAATCAGTTCAAAATGAAGCCTGTCGGAGAGTGTTTTATCTTTGGTGATAAGCCGGAGAAGCAGTTTGTCCTTCTCTTTGGCAGGCATCTGTATAATTGCCTTTTTAAGCTGATCTGGTAAGGCCATTCAAACGCTATTGATAACTTTATTTAGAATCCCGGATTACTCCGCTTAACTTTATCCGTCATTTAGAGCAGAGGTTTTTGACAAAAATATCAGATATGTCCAAATATCTATCCATCTCTTTGAGCGTCGTCCTTTTTTTAGTTTTCCTGTTTACGCTCTTCGGAAATGCGATTAATGTGCCATCGTTTGACGATTACGATACAACGCTGAACTTCATCC
>NZ_JBHYGF010000012.1:0-4498 GCF_051859145.1 Dyadobacter sp. | reverse complement strand
TCCGACGCTTCTTTTTCGACACCGATTCTTTTAGTGTGCGTAAAGATATTCTGCTCAGCCGCCACAATGAACACCGCATTTTGTTCTCCAAATCCTGCGCGGCAATCTACTATTCCCTGTTCGATCAGCTCAGCTTCCGGAACCTGGTTTTAATTCAAAATATTTTCTTGCTGGGCTTCTTTGCCTTGTTACTCCGCATTATCGGCCACAGCAAGCTGCTGAGTCCCGAAATCGTACTTATATCCTCTATTTTCCTTTTCAGTCTGGCTTTCTGGCAGGTTACATTCTACTACTGGGGAGGAATTCAGCATTATACCGTCTTTTTCTTCTCATTTCTAAGTTTGTACACAGCCAGTAAGGCGGACAAACTGGTGAGCGGCTACTTTTTTTTGAGTCTGATTGCCGCCACGCTCGCAGTGATTTCATTTGGAAACGGATTTATCGCATTGTTTCTGGGCGGCTTTATCTTGCTGATACAAAGGAATTGGGCGATGCTCGGGGTATGGGCTGTACTTGCATTGATCATGCTCGGTATCACCTTCCTTAACATGCCAATTGGGAATGCAGCGGGCAAAGTGCCTTTCAATATCGAATGGATGGCGCGTTTGTTGTTTACGTTCCTGGGAAGCTTTGTTTATCTCAACCCCGGTTCGGGACAGGTTGGGAATATTGTGGTTTGTATGGGCGTAGGATTTATAGTAATGCTAATCTGGCTCTGGCTTTTTTTAAAGGGTTATGCATTTAAAAATCCATTGCTGTACAGCTTACTGTCGCTGCCCATTCTCACTGGTATCATTGTTGCTATTTCACGTTTTGATGCAAAGGCTGGTGGCGGTATAGCGCCGCGTTATATGTTTTTTACCGCGACCATCCCGATCATGCTGATACTTATATTCCTGGACTTAAAGATCATTAAACCGGCTTTTCTAAAATATATAGCGGGATTTGGCCTGGTGCTCTGGGGTTTTGTTTATTTCAACAATCTGCGTGAGCTGAAAAAGACGAATAACGAAGTGGTTACTACCATTCAACAGTGGCAGCAGGATCATAGCACACCGCTGGTCTATTACCGTGACGCGGCGGCATATTCCGAAATAATGTCGTGGGCGGTCGATAATAAGGTGATCAGGATTCCCGAAAATTCAAGATGAATAACCAATGATGAATAGTAAAAATGGCAAAGTAATTTGCGGGAAGCAGCCTCTAACTATTAAATTGCGGCATTTTTCAGTTAAATCTATATACACATTATGATATCAGTGGCCATGTGTACTTACAACGGCTCGAAGTTTATTTCAGGGCAGTTAAGGAGTATTGCTGACCAAACTTTGTCTGTCGACGAGTTGGTAGTTTGTGACGACGGTTCGAAAGACAATACGATCGAAATCATCAGAAAATTTGCTGAAACAAGTGGGTTTCCTGTCAGGATATATGTAAATGAGCAAAACCTGGGTTCCACCAGGAACTTTGAAAAATGCCTTTCACTATGCGAGGGAGATATCATTTTTCTCTGCGATCAGGACGATCTCTGGCGTGACGACAAAGTTGAAAAGCAGGTTACTTACCTGACCCAGCACCCCGATATCGACGCGGTTTTCAGCGACGCGATCATGATTGATGATGATTCGAAACCAATCGGCAGGAATATCTGGGAGGAAATCGAATTCAATGCAGCTGGTAAGGCAAAATGGAAAAAAGGGAAACCACACGAGATCCTTTTTCACGGATTTGTTGTGACGGGCGCCACGCTAACTATTCGCAAATCTTGCCTTGCAAGACTTACCCCATTTCCAACCCACGTACCCGACCTGATCCACGACGCCTGGATTGCGATGGTACTGAGCCTGGAAAACAAAATAGACTTTATCACCGAGCCGCTGATTTCCTATCGCATCCATTCCAGTCAGCAGGTTGGTTTTGGTGGTAAAACCGAGAAAGTGCACCTGAAAGACAGGTTCGTCAGAGACCGGAAAAAGAAGCTGGAACCTCTGGCAGAAAAAGCGGCCAAATTGAATGATATGTACCTGTTGCTCCGGGCGCTGCCTTTTGTACCGCGTGAGAAGCTGATCAAGTTGTATTTATCGCAGCGTCACTTTTCAAGCCGCGCTTCCCTGCCCGATAATCGTGTAAAAAGGTTTACACCCATTGTAAATCAGGTATTAAGGGGATATTACCGGTTCAGCAGCAAAGATTGGTGGCTGCCTGCAATCGGGGATTTATTGGAATAAATACAATAATTAAGAGTGAAAGCAGATCAGGAAAAAGCCCCAGCAGCGGTTGTGATCCCAGTTTACCAAACCGGTCTGACTGACGGAGAAGCCATTTCCCTGCGGCAATGTGCAAAAGTACTGTCTGCCTATCCGATCATCATCGTTAAGCCTGAGAGCCTGGTGCTAGGCCCGGAGTTCGACGCTATTCCTTCCATTCAGCAGGTTTCCTTTCAGGATGAATGTTTCAATGGAATTGCCGCGTATAACCGTCTGCTCACTTCCATTGATTTTTATCAAAAATTTGCTGCCTATCAGTACATCCTGATTTACCAGCTGGATGCTTATGTGTTCCGGGATGAACTTTCGGCCTGGTGCGCCAAAGGCTACGATTACATCGGCGCGCCATCTTTACACCAGCCTGCATTCGATTCTTTGAATGCACAGCAGGCGCAGCAATTTGCCGATGCATTGACCAAAAACCGCATTGTTTTAAATGGCGGACTTTCGCTCCGGAAAGTGGATACATTTATCCGCTACCTGAAAATATACCGCACTTTTTACCCGGAATGGAAGGGAAATGAAGATATGCTGTTTTCCCAGGAGGCAACGCGGCTGATCCCAATGAAGCTGTTTATGAAGCAGCCTTCGTGGCGCGAGGCGCTGGAGTTTGCATTTGAAAAAAGTCCCGCAGCCACTTACGAGCTCACAAACCACCGCCTGCCATTTGCCTGTCACGCCTGGGAACGCTACGATCCCGCATTCTGGAACCGCTTTATTCCTGAAAATCAGTAAGCTCCGTACTTTAACAATTTTTAACAAACTAACAGCTCCCTACGGGCGTTCTTGCAGTTGTTTAATTTAATTAGTTAAAAGTCATGAATTTCAGATCGTTTCTGGCATTAGCATTTGCCATTACACTTTCCTTGAATGATACTTTCGGACAGGTTACCGAAAACCCGAAAGTCGATGAGCAGTCCGCGCCGTACGTCAAAATAAGGCGCGTTGAATTAACCGACGAGTACACAATTATTCATCTCCGGTTCGTGGACAAAGGATCAGGTATTCCGCAGCAGCCACAAGGTATTCCATTCCGGTTCAATCCTAAGCAAGGCATGGGACAAGGGTCAAGTCAGATTTGGCTGGATCCCGAAACACGGTTGTACAAGCCGGGAGAAATTGAAAAAAAGTTTAAGTTTATCAAAGCTGAAAATATCCCGACCAACTCTACCAAGAAGGTTAGCCTTGGCGACACCGTCAATTTCGTTGCTTATTTTGAGCGGCTAAGTCCGGGTATTGAAGAATTTGATTTCTACGAAGGCCGGAGTTCACAAGGAACGCAGTCGTGGAACTTCTATGGAATTCAAATCAAAAATCCGCTCAAAAAGCAGCCGCAGAAAGCAGAGCAAGCCAGTGCAAAAGCAAAGGCGCCTGTGAAAAAGCCTGCCACCGAACCCGCTATACCTAAAAACGAGCCCCAAAAAGAGGAAAACACAAACGAAAGCGGAGTGGCTGTTTTCAGGGGAACTGTTTACAATGCCAAAACAAAACAGCCTATTGCTGCGGAGATCAGGTATGTGGAAAATGGGGATTCATTACAAATCAAATCCTCATCGGGTAAGTACAAAATCGGTCTGGATCCCTCTGAAAAGTACGATTTCCGGGTTACAGCGAAAGGTTTTTACAGTACAAGCTACAATATAAGTCCGGCCGACTCCATTGGAAAAGCTACATTCAGCCGCGACTTCTACCTGAATCCGCTTGCTGTTGGTGAAACCATCACCATGCCGAATATCTACTTCGAAACTTCCAAATTCGCATTGCTGCCTGAATCCTACGGAGAGCTGGACAGGCTGGCAGACATGATGAAGGAGAATAAAAACATCCGTATCCGCATTGAAGGCCACACAGATAATGTAGGTGATTTTGACAAAAACCTGGAACTATCACGAAAAAGGGCCGAGTCAGTTCAGGCGTATCTGGTAGAAAAAGGAATAGAATCCAACCGCATTGAAGCAAAAGGCTACGGAGCCACCCGCCCGTTAAGTCAAGGCAGCGCCGAGGAGAGACGTAAGAACAGGAGAGTGGAGTTTGTGATTACGGAGGCGTAATCCCTTGTGACACTGAGTCTCCCCACTTTTTGTCATCCTGAGCATTACCCTTTCTCTCACTGGGCGGAGCTCTTTTGTAACACTGAGTGTCACCTTTGTCACACTGATTTCTATGATAAAACCAAGTGATCGTTATAGGTTGCTTGGTTTTTTATTAGGGCAAAGATGATGTGGACGATT
>NZ_JBHYGF010000011.1:0-15733 GCF_051859145.1 Dyadobacter sp. | reverse complement strand
GGTGTACGCGGGCAGCTTCTTTACACGCCGAATTCAAAGACAAACATTACCATCATCGGCGACGTTTCCGATCAGAAGCCGAACGGATATGGCTGGCCTGTCGCCGGGGTTGTGCCTACCAAACGCGCGGCTTATCGCCAGTTCAATGCGATTATCGCTGATCTGAATTACCAACTGCCTTATAACAGCGCATTTGAAAGAAAGTTGGACCTGGATACACCTTCGAAAGCGGATAACCAGCTTGGAGGAGTTTCAGTAAATGCAGATTTTAAAATTGGAAACGGCACATTAACGTCGACTTCGGCCTGGCGTTATTGGAAATGGACTCCATTGAATGATCGGGATTACATCGGACTGCCTGTATTTACAATTTCATCGGGTAACTCCAAACACGATCAGTGGTCGCAGGAAATCCGCTACTCGGGAAGAATTTCGCCGAAGCTGAGCGGGGTAGTAGGTTTGTTTGGTCTGTGGCAGGATTTAGCTTCTGATCCGGTACAGACAGAAGAGGCAGGCTCTGCACAGTGGCGCTTTGCACAAAGCTCAAACAGTCCGTTGTGGAAGACACCAGGCTTGTTCGATAACTTCGGTATCCGTACTACAAACCGCATTAAGAGTACAAGTATGGCCGTTTTTGCCAATGTGGACTGGGCAGTTACCGACAAGCTGCATGTACTGCCAGGTATCCGTTACAACTACGACAAGAAGGTGGTAAACTATGATCGCAAAGCATACGGCGGTCTGCAAACCACAGATGCTGCGCTGCTCGCGCTCAAAAAAGGAGTTTACTCCGACCAATCTTTCAACACAGACTATGATCAGGGTAATTTCTCAGGGCAGTTGTCGCTTCAATACAAAGCCAGCGCGAGGTTCAATGCATTTGCAACTTACTCCATTGGATATAAGCCGATTGGTGTGAACGTAGGTGGCTTGCCAACAGCAAATGGTGCAATTTTGCTTGATCTCGCGAATGTAAAACCTGAGCATGTGGAACACAAAGAACTGGGTTTCAAAACCAAACCTACGGCCAACTCTATCCTGAATTTAACATTGTACCGCTCCGATATACGCGACTACCAGACACAGGTTCAAACGCCTGAACCGGGTGTAAACCGCGGCTACCTGGCCAATGCAGAGAAAGTGCGCGTGCAGGGAATTGAGCTAGACGGTAACATCCGCTGGACGCATCTGACCCTGAATGCAGCTGTGGCTTATACTGACGGTAAGTACGTGAAATTTGCCAACGCGCCCGTTCCTCTGGAAGAAGTGGGAGGAGAGCAGGCATTTAAAGATGTTTCAGGCGGTGCACTGCCGGGTATCTCAAAATGGTCGGGATCGATCGGGGGCGAAGCGAATGTGAAAGGTACCTTTCTCGGTTTGAAAGGAAATTACTTCCTCGGAATCGATGAATTCTACCGCTCCAAATTCTCATCAAGCCCGTCGCCATCCCAATACCTGAACATCGACGGTTATGCGCTGACAAACGGCCGCCTTGGTTTTCGGGCATCCAACGGAATCTCTGCCTTCATCTGGGCGAGAAACCTGCTCAACAAGGACTATTACGAATTGCTTCTGGCAGCGCCGGGTAGTTACGGCCAGTATGCCGGTATCGTAGGCGACCAGCGGACTTACGGCGTAACCCTGCGCTATTCGTTTTAAGGGAAGCAGGCTTTTAGCTTTAAACACGTTTTACAGTTTGGATATCCATGCTGTAAAACGTGTTTTTTTGTTTGTAAATGAATTTTCAGCAAGCCACAATCAAGCGCAGATTTGCTTCCTAAGCTGCTTTATCGGCTTTACAATTCGCAGATATTATTGCGGAATAGCCCCGACCGTTAGTTGCTGGCACATAATTTGTGCGTATTGCGGACTATCCACTGTTGCCTTCCTAATCCTGGAAAGCGCATTTTACACCTTTCAACTTTTCTTTACTGAATGACGACAGAACAGATACAGGAAAATGTCCTGAAACTTGGCAAATGGTTTCATAACATTGATCTGCATGGCGTGAAAACTGCGCCCGACCACTTTCTGGGAGATTACCCCAGCTTCAAGTACCAGAATTTCTCCAAAGCAATCCCCGCAGACCTGACCGGCAAAACTGTGCTGGATATTGGCTGCAATGCGGGTTTCTACTCCATTGAAATGAAAAAGCGGGGAGCCGAGATGGTAGTGGCTATTGACTCGGACGAGCGTTATCTTGCCCAGGCACGCTTTGCAGCGGAGACACTCGGCTTTGATATCGAGTTCCGTAACATGTCCGTATATGAAGTAGCGGAACTGGGCGAGAAGTTCGACGTAGTTATTTTCATGGGGGTACTGTACCACCTGCGCCACCCGCTTTTGGCACTCGACCTGCTGTACGACAATGTGGTGGGAGATATCCTGATCTTCCAATCCATGCAGCGTGGGGGAGATGTGGTGGAGCCTTTGAATGCGGACTATGAGTTCAGTGAGACGGATATGTTCATGTCTCCGAATTTCCCGCAGATGTATTTTATAGAAAAAAATTACTCACACGATCCTACCAACTGGTGGATCCCCAACCGTGCGGGAGCAGAAGCAATGCTCCGCAGCGCGGGCTTCGAAATTACCGCACATCCTGAACCGGAAGTATATATCTGCCGCCGGGCAGAGCTGGCCGACAACCAGCCACGCGCCGTTTACCCAAGCCGACAAACGAAATAATAATTATGATAGAAGCAGTTAAATTCTGGAACGAACCGAATAATAAGTCGCATTGGGATTTTGAAATTGATGGAGATTGGCGCATTTTTTCTGAGATGGTCAGACTCGCCGCTCAGGCAGTAAAAGCAGAGAACCCGGGTATTCTCAGGGTAATGGGCGGCATTTCTCCCATTGATCCTACATTTATACAGAAACTGGAACGCTACGGCGCGCTAACGGATATCGACCGCGTAGCTGTGCACGGTTTCCCACTTGACTGGAACCACTGGCAGCTGAATCAATGGCCTGAAAAGATCGCTGAGATTGAAGCGGTAACCAACAAGCCTGTCTGGGTTACCGAGGTGGGGATATCTACCTTCGGTGCCGAGGAAGTGCAGGAATTCGGTTTGCGAAGAACTGCCGAGCTGCTTTCTGGCAGAGTAGAGCGCGTGCACTGGTATAGCCTGTTTGACCTGCCGATGGCGTGGGGAGCTACTACGCGCCACCGCGAGGCTGAGGGATCTTCGTACTACCGCCACTTTTATATGGGATTGATCCGCGAGGATGGTACACCCAAGCTGGCACTGAAACACTTTTCTGATTTTACACCGGAGTTCGGGATCTGTCAGTGGTTTCACTTCAATGATGAGCGCCTCGAATCGGCTGTGCAATGGCTTCGCAAGCTGGGCGTGAAAAAGCTGCGCACCGGCCTGAGCTGGGCTGACTGGCTGCGGCCCGATGCACATATCTGGTTTGACAAGATGATGAAAGCGCTGGAAGAGTTTGATCTCACAGTGACATTCTGCTTTACACCGGAAGAAAAGGGCATTGCGCCACACCATACCAGTGCGCCTAAAAATATTGGAGAGTTTGCAGCATTCTGCGTAGAAATGATGCGCAGGTATGCCTGAGCCAAAATTGTGTTGGATATGAGTGAAGAAGTACAGTCAAATGCCGCTGAAAAGTGGTTTGAGCTCATGCTCGACGGTGAGTTTGAAGCAGTCTGGAAAATCAGTGATGAGGGATTGAAGGCGAGGGCTGGAAAGTCTGAGCATCATTTACCCCGTCACCTTCAACATATCTGGCAAGGTGGATCGCTGGCGGACAAGCGTGTGCTTGTCCGCTGCTACCACGGTCTTGGTGATACGATACAATTTATCCGCTATGCGCCTTTAATCAGGCAAATAGCATCGGAAGTAGTTGTTTGGGCGCAGCCTGCATTGATTCCTCTGCTTCAAAACAGTGCCGGTATCGACAAGCTGATCCCACTCCACGACGGTACACCTGAGGTAGCCTACGATATAGATATCGAGATTATGGAATGTCAGCATATCTTCCGGTCTACACTCGAAACTATGCCGCGTGAAGTGCCTTATATATATGTACAACCTAGGTATTTGTCACATACTGAAGGTAATCTGGCTGTGGGACTTGTTTGGAAATCGGGCGGGTGGGATGCGCGCCGCGATGTGCCTTTTGCATTATTAAAGACTTTGTTCCGCGTGCCCGGACTGACTATTTTCATCATGCAGGCAGAAGCAGCCGCATCAGGGTGGGAGGAAGGCTTCGGGATCTATCCCGGCGCATTTGATCTTCCTGATTATGCAGCGGTGCTGAAAGGTCTGGATCTGATGATATCCGTGGATTCAATGCCGGTCCACCTGGCCGGTGCACTGGGCGTTCCCGTTTGGAACCTGCTGCAAGCGCACGCAGACTGGCGCTGGATGAAAGACCGGGAAGATAGCCCCTGGTACCCTACGATGCGGATTTTCAGACAGGAAAATGCAGGCGAATGGGAGCCTGTGATAGAGAAAGTGACCGCGGAGCTGGAAAAGCTCAGCGGCCGTTCAATTGTAAATACCGCTTCCTGATTTCACTGAATTTCCCCTGATGGTATGCGAGTCCGTGGTAAACGGCTGCTGCGACGCGTGCCCATTTCAGATACGTTTCAGGTGCATGCTGCATTTTTGCACGGCGGAAAATGCGGTGACTCCATAATGAAATATAATATCGGGTCCGGTAGATCAGCTTACGCTGGAAAGTCGGGCTGGTTGAATCTGGCTTTACACGCTTACGCGTTTTGGAGCGACCCGCTGCCCAGGTAAGCCGGTAAGCAAGTCCCTCGCGGCGCTGACGGAATCCAGCTGCCTGTGTCTGCGCGACAAAGTCCCCGTTTACCGATTCAAGTTGAAGCCGGTCTGCCGCTATTGCTTCTTTTACCAAACCTGAGATCAGCTCGTTTCTGACAATCACCACGTTAGTGCCGCGTCCGTCTGAAGAATAAGGTTCTACCCACGCATCTCCGAATGCGATATCGGCGGTTTCAGCTACTACATCATCGCAAAAGTTACACGCATGGTTCATGAAAAAACCTGCGCCCCAGTCTCCATCTGCCAGGTGCCACCAGTCTTTGTACGTAGATTCTCCATTGTTCATCGTCAGCTCGGCGGTGTACAGATTGGCTGGCCGGCTCGGGTCTTTACGCCGGTAATCCACGCGGGAAATGTCAGCTGACGGAACATGCATTTGCCACGCAAAGCTCTCCACAAACCGCGCACTTTTCATGTGACCGCAGAACAGTCCCAATGTAAACTTGATCCGCTCACGAAAAACAGGATCTTCCCGGCGCAGCAGGTGCACTGCCTTGATAAAGCAGGGAATGCCCACTACCGCATATTTGCCCGGTTTCTCACGGATCAGATCCAGAATCTCCGACATTTCGATAGGATGGTAGCGAGACTTGGCGCCTTCAAGTATCTCTGTCTCGGTTGTGGATATACGATAATGAAAATACCGCCCATTGGTTTGCGGGTCGGTCTCCGTGACCACGTGCGCCACTCCGTCAATCAGCCCGAGCCGCAGCAGCTCTGTGGCTACCCAGCTGACCATCCCGCCGGAACTACCAAGCAACCGAAACTCTTTCTCCGCCACGTGGCCTACGTAAGCAGACTCGACTACACCCAGGAGCGGGTGCTTTTCTTCCTGTGTACCAAACTGTTCCGCCGCGATCTGATCTTCATCAGCCGCTCCTCGCGAAAATGGACAGGTACGTGTAAACGTTTCTGAATCCTGGTGCAGCCAGTGTTGCGGACCAGCCGGTTTAAGCTGACCGAACTCGTCAAACTGCATTCGGATGTCGCCTGATCCTGCCTGCGCCACGCAGCTGCCACATCCAATGCACAAACCTGCATCAATGATCTCGCCGGGGCTAAGGAGTTGGTTCATGCGTGAGTTGGTTAAGGCTGAGCGCCTCGTCAAGGTAATTGTCTGAAACCTGGCGAAGTCGATTGATATTCGCAAAAACTGCCGGATCAAGTGGCTGAGAAAGCAGCTGATTTACTGTTGCAGCATCGGTATTTTCATTGATCAAATGCTTATCCGCGCCCAAAGTAGCTAGCAGGCCCTGTACCTTGAAACTGCGATAGGAGGTAACCTCCGTCACAAACGGCCGCTCATTCCGGATCGCGAATACGCAACCGTGAAAAAAGTTGGTAGCCACCGCCTCGGCTTTCGCCATGAAATGCGCAAAATCATGTGGATCTGCCGTTATCCATTGTTCGTCTGCCCAGTCGTTGCGGTAGCCGATACTGATCAGCGGCAGTTTGCTCGATTCGGCGTATGCTTTGATTTTGGAGATATAGGAATCTGAGAAGTTGTGTCCGTAAACTGCGATATAAGGTTTTTCCCAATAAATACTTTCGCGCGGATCAGGGTTTATCGGAAATTGCAGACAAGGATCCAAAACGATCACCGGCTCAAATCCAAGCGCATTTTTGACGATCGTTTGTGAATTTTCATCCCTCACCGCAATGCTTTCGAAGTTACGCAGCCGCTGTGCCCAGCTTTCTTCCAATCCTTCCGAAGCAGGGTAGTTACCATAGCTGGCCGCATACGAAATCAGGTGTTTGGCTTTCACACCTTCTCCGTAAAAAAGCGGGTTGCGTCCATACCATGGATGGTACAGGTTCCACACTTCATCGCTTCCCACAACCACCACATCGTATTCCTCCATTTCTTCCGGACGGTCCAGCTCAAAGCGGGGAGAGAGCGGGAGTGATTCGAATATTTCGAAAAAGCGCTCTACTTTCTGGCGGTAAATAGGGTGATCAGATTCAGGCACGTGGGTAGGTAATGTGGGCTGCAATGCACATTTCCATTCCGCCATATTAACCCGCCGCGATTCGTGATCGAGAATCACGGAACTGTGTCCGCGGGATTGTATGCCTTCTGCCAGGCAGCGCGCCTGCCAGTAGCTTCCGTAATTAATGCAACGATGAAAGGTCAAAACTCCGGTTTTTAAAACACTCATTCGGTATCAGGACAGTTATTTTAGGAAAGTGCAGTTATAAAGCTCCTTTTCGCACGATTTTTGAGCTTCGTCAATTTACTTCCATTTGATGTAAAAAGAATGCCAAAGTACTTGAAGGGCATTTAACCAACCTGCATTCACAGTAATCAACGATTTACATGACCCGATTTCTTCTGATCCGGCACGCTACTACCGACTCGGTTGGCAAGCGACTGTCCGGCCGAACACCACAGGTATTTTTAAACGAAGCGGGCCGCGCCGAAGCTGAAAGGCTTGCACAGCAGCTCGCCGGAGTCACACTACACGCCATCTACACCAGTCCGCTGGAACGCACGACTGAAACAGCCGGCTTCGTTGCCAGGCCGCATAACCTTCAACCTATCAAGCAGGAAGACTTTCTTGAAATCAACTTCGGAGAATGGACCAACGCTACGTTTGCAGAGCTGGATGCGCTGCCGCAGTTCCGGCATTTCAATACATTCAGGAGCGGCACACGCATTCCCGGGGGCGAAACCATGCTAGAAGCACAGGCGCGAATGGTAGGAGGGATTGAAAAGCTTTGTCGCCAGCACCCGGGCGAGACGGTCGCCATCGTGAGCCACTCGGATATGATCAAAGCCACCATTGCCTATTATACCGGCGTGCATCTTGATCTTTTTCAGCGGATTGAGGTAAGTCCCGCTTCGGTGAGCATCATAGAAGTAGGTGCGGATTACGCCGGCATCAAGCTGGTGAATTATACCGGTGAGCTGGCGTTCTGATCCTGCGGCTATTTCTTATCTTGCTTGGCTTCCAGTCCCGCTTCTTTCCGGTGCTGTTCCATCGTTTCCAGCACCTGCTCGGGACGTACATCTTTGGCAAGACTGTCAATCTCAGCATCATAGGATTCGGGAATATCCATTTTCTTAGCCATTGCAGTGGTAAGCTGGATCAGGCGCGTGATCTCGTGCTCAGCCAGCAGGTTTACCTGCAGGTTCAGCTCGGCGCGCCTGTCAGCTTCGGCATTCATCCGGTTCTGACTGATCAGTACGAATGTAGAGAGGAAAATAGCTTCCACAGAAGCGAACATGGCCAGTACCACGAAAGACTCGTCAAATGGTTTTAGTCCGAGCCAGCCCAGGTTCCAGATGATCCAGATCCCGAACATCGTGAGGTGAATGTACACGAACAGCATACTTCCGGTAAAGCCGGTAATAGTGTCGGCTAATCTTTCCTCGAACGTTTTCCTGCGTTGTTCTTCCTTACTTCTTTCCAGCAACGCGCTTATATTGCGCGTAACGATCTTCATTTCAGGGGCGTTTGCGTGATCCGCTTCGTTCTGTGTTGGGCTGCCCATCTTTCCATCTGTTTTGAATCCGGCCGCATTGGTCTACTATCGTGCCACCGGAAACACGGAATCAAAATTGCATTATTCCTGGCTGTCCTTCTTTTAGCTAAATTCTGCCCGTAAGCTGTTAAGCAGCTCACTGATTTTTTGAAATACATGAAATAGCCAGACAGGTTTGCATTCTTCCGCTTCAATTTACGTCAAAGGGAACCGAAAAAATGAGGCAAGAAAATTTTCTCCTGGATGAGTCGCAATGTCGAAATTATCGAAAGGCTTGTAGGGAAAGCTCCCCAAATGGGAAAAATAGGAGGTTTGTTCTCTACATGTGGTTACATGATCTAATAAAAATCAAGGTATTTTTCCCACCTTTCATACTATAAAATCAGTACAAGGCAATTGACTTCCCGTCCAAGGCCACTCTCTCCCATTTTCCCGGCTGAGGTACTTAGCAGCTTGATTTTCTTGCAAATGACATGCCCACTTTTCAGGAGTGGCGAGCAGCGACCAGCATCTTCTTCTGCTACTTTATAGCTCATGCCGCAGCTTCGTATACCGACTTAGGTACAAAGCTTGTAGTACCCAGCGACGAAAATTCGGGTTCACACATTTATCCCCAACATCTGAGGAAGTGTCCCGCAGCCAGGTTCAGGAGGCATATTCCCGCAAGTTGTAGCCCTGAGTAATCCGGATTTTTCCGTGTCCGGTGCAAGCAGGATTCTTTGGTTTTGCAGCCGGCAAGTACAATTAAACAGCGGGTAGAATTGTAATTTTTATAGAAAACAAACTGAACGAATAACTAACCTCAAAGATCATACAATGAGCAAAACAGTTCTAATAACAGGAGGTGCTGGTTTCATAGGTTCTCATTTGGCAAATGAGCTACTCGAAAGAGGGTATAATGTAAAAGCGCTGGATAATTTAAGTGAACAGGTCCACGGAAAGAACTGCACGCGCCCCGACTACCTCAATGAGGAAGTTGAGCTGATCGTCGGCGATGTGCGCGACCCTGAAAAAGTAAAGCAGGCATTGAAGGGTGTGGACGCAGTTTACCACTATGCCGCCATGGTAGGAGTGGGCCAGAGCATGTACCAGATCAACGAGTATACGGATGTCAACAACCGCGGAACCGCTGTCCTGTTGGAAGCACTGATCAACAATCCCGTTGAAAAGCTCGTCGTAGCAAGCAGCATGAGCATTTATGGCGAAGGTTTGTACCGCGATAAGGCAGGTAAGATCAGTCCGGGCTACGAGCGGGACCTGAATCACCTGAAATCAGGCAACTGGGAGTTGATGGACGCAAACGGTGATCTTTTAACCCCATATCCGACCCCGGAAACCAAAACACCATCACTGGCTTCGGTGTACGCGCTTTCCAAGTACGACCAGGAGCGCATGTGCCTCATGATCGGAAAAGCTTACAATATCCCTACTGTCGCACTACGGTTTTTCAATGTGTACGGTACCAACCAGGCACTGTCCAATCCTTACACCGGCGTACTCGCAATTTTCGCGTCGCGCCTGCTGAATGGGAATGCGCCAATGATCTTTGAAGACGGTCGCCAGCAACGTGACTTCGTCAGCGTGCAGGATATCGCCCAGGCCTCTCGCCTTGCGCTGGAAACCAAGGCAGCAGAGTACGAGTCCTTCAATGTAGGAAGCGGAAATGCTTATACCGTAGTAGAGATCGCCGAGAAAATGGCGCGTGTGCTGGGCAAAGAGCACATTGAAGCTGAAATATCAGGCAAATACCGCGTGGGAGATATCCGCCATTGCTTTGCTGACATTACCAAAACTAAGGAAGTACTGGGTTATCAGCCTAGAATTTCATTGGAAGAAGGTTTGGTCGAGTTGGCTACCTGGCTGGAAGGACAAACCGCCGAAGACAAAGTTGCACATGCTAAAAACGAGTTGATGACAAGAGGTCTGACCGTTTGAAATATAGTTTCTAATCTATAAACACGCAAACGAAATATGGTGCCGGAAATCCCCTTGAATAGAAAAGATATGGAATATGAAAACAATAATGTGGGACTTGTACAATGGTTCCATATCAATCAGCACCGGGAAGTGGAGAAGGCAGTGGAGGAGTTTGAAAAACTGGGTGTTGCACGCATTCGTACGAATATCTCTTGGGCAGACTGGCATCTGCCGGAAGGAAAAGAATGGTTCGACTGGCTATTTGCGACGATAGGCAAAAAGCTGGAAATACTGCCTTGCATATTGTACACACCGCCATCGATCGCATTAAAGCCGAAATCGTCTGCACCGCCGCGTAATGCAAAGGATTATGCAGATTTTGTAGATACCATTATCACCAGGTACGGCGAGTATTTCGAATATGTGGAGCTTTGGAATGAGCCTAATAACCAGGCTGAATACGATTTTACGTTGGATCCGGACTGGAATATATTCTGCGAAATGATTGGCTCGGCGGCAAACTGGGCGAGACAGCGCGGAAAGAAAACGGTACTCGGCGGCATGAGCCCCATTGATGCGAATTGGCTGAATGAAATGTTCAGAAAAGGCTTGATGGAACACATTGACGTAGTAGGTGTCCACGGTTTCCCTGACGTATTTGATTACAACTGGGAAGGCTGGCAGGCCGAGATCAGCAAGATCCGCGCGGTACTTAACGCGCATCAGTCGAATGCGGCGCTCTGGATCACAGAGGCAGGGTTTTCTACCTGGCAGAAAAATGAGCGCAAGCAGGTGAAGGAATTTATCAATGCGCTGGAAGCAGGTGCAGAACGCGTTTATTGGTATACATTAAAAGATCTTTCGGCGGAACTTCCCGCAGTGGACAGGTTCCACCTCGACGAGCGTGAGTATTATTTTGGTATTAAAAATGACGACAACTCGCCGAAACTGCTCTACACACTACTTGCTGACAGCGGCGTAACCGGCGTGAAGCAATATGAATGGCTGACCCAGCCGCTTCAAGGTGCAAGCGCAGAAGAACCATATACATTGATCACAGGCGGCGCGGGATTTGTAGGTACAAACCTCGCAGAACGGATACTGAGCTCTGGTAAGTCTGTGCTGATCTTTGATAACCTGTCCCGCGCGGGTGTACAGAATAATTTGTATTGGCTCAAAGAAAGATACCCTGATAAATTGCTTGTGATGGTAGGCGATATCCGCGACAAGCACGCTGTTAAGCAGGCAGTTTCGGGCGCTTCGCAGATCTTCCATTTTGCAGCGCAGGTGGCGGTAACATCAAGTCTTACCAATCCTTACCACGATTTCGAAGTAAATGCATTGGGCACGCTGAATGTACTTGAAGCGATCAGGCACACCGACCACAAGCCGCCGGTTGTTTTCACTTCTACCAATAAGGTTTACGGCGACTTACACGATCTGGGTATGTCGGTGAATGAAACGCGCTATTTTCCGGAGAATAAATACGTAGCTGAAAACGGGATCGACGAGGAACGTAACCTGGATTTCCACAGTCCCTACGGCTGTACCAAAGGTGTGGCCGACCAGTACATTCTCGATTACGCCCGCACGTTCGGTTTGAAAAGCGTTGTGTTCCGGATGAGCTGCATTTATGGTCCGCACCAGTTTGGTACGGAAGACCAGGGCTGGGTGGCCCACTTCCTGATCCAGGCGTTGAAAGGCAAGCCGATCACGCTTTACGGGGATGGAAAACAGGTTCGTGATATTTTGTTTGTTGAAGACCTGGTAGATGCATTCCTGCTTGCAGCACAGCACATGGACCGGATCAGCGGCAATGCATTCAATATTGGCGGCGGCGTCGGAAATACGGTCAGCTTGCTTGAACTGATTGATATGATCAAGCTGATCACAGGCGACAAGCCGGAGGTGAAAATGGAAGAATGGCGTTCCAGTGACCAGAAATACTATGTTTCCAATTTTGATAAACTCAAAGCAGCCACAGGTTGGAGCCCGGCGACAGGTACCATGGAAGGTATAGCCAAGCTGCACGAATGGTTGATGGAAAACGCACATATTTCATTGGACAAAACAACAAAGGCGAAAGCCGCTGAGCAGAAAACAACTCCTATTTTTTAAAATACCCGGAAATGATTGCAGCAGTACTGACCAAACCTGGTCTTTTCGAGATACAAAAAGTAGGTATACCGGAATTAAAAGAGAATGATATCAGAATAAAAGTGGAAGGCTGCGGTGTATGTGCATCGAGCCTGCCGCTGTGGGAAGGCCGCGAGTGGTTTGGATACCCGGTTGAGGCCGGCGCGCCCGGACATGAAGGCTGGGGGATCGTGGATCAGGTAGGTGATCAGGTAACCAGTCTGAAATCGGGTGATCGCGTTGCATTCCTCTCTGGCAAAGCTTATGCAGAATACGATATAGCGCAGGAAGGTGCAGTTGTGAAATTGCCGGATACCTTAAATGCAGTACAATTCCCGGGCGAGCCGCTGGGCTGCGCGATGAACATATTTGAGCGGAGCGACATTTCGGAAGGCGATACCGTTGCTATTATCGGAATGGGTTTTCTGGGTGTTTTGCTTTGTCAATTAGCTAAAAAGCGGGGCGCGAAAGTGATCGCTATCTCCAAAAGAGACTTCTCCCTGGGTTATGCGGAACGAAATGGTGCCGACGAAGTGATCCCGCTCACGAGTACCTGGGAAGTTGCCAATAAAGTCTCTGAAATTACCGGCGGCGCATTTTGCAGCCGCGTGATCGAGGCTACCGGCAAGCAGGAAGCTATTGATATTGCTACCGAAATCGTAGCAGAAGGCGGCAGACTGATGATCGCAGGTTACCACCAGGACGGCATGCGCCAGGTTAACTTCCAGAAATGGAACTGGAAAGGCATTGATGTGATCAATGCGCATGAGCGTAAGCCGGAAAGGTACCTGAGCGGAATGCAGCAGGCGGTAGCCGCTGTGGTCGACGGAACGATCCGCCCGGCAGATCTGTACACACACATTTTCGGGATCGAAGATTTGGCGAAAGGTTTTGAAATGACCGCCAGCCGCCCCGACGGATTTATGAAAGCGCTTATTCAGATTTAACACGCAACAGATTGGAAATTTCGACTAACATAAAACCTGCGCTGGCTTTTGCGGGGGTAGGCTGGATAGGCCGGAGCAGAATGCAGGCTGCGATCGAGAGCGGTTCAGCTGAAATTGCGCTTTTGACGGATCCGTCTGCCGAATGTATTGCCGAAGCATTAAAAATGGCGCCGGTCGCAAAAACCGTTTCTTCTTTTGAGGAAGCGATCGCGGACCCGGATATAGATGGCGTGGTGATCGCAACACCGAGCGCCCTGCATATGGAGCAGGCGGTTGCTGCATTTGAAAACAACAAAGCCGTTTTTTGCCAGAAACCGCTGGGGCGCAATGCATCCGAAGTTGCTGCCGTAATCGCCGCTGCTGAAAAGGCGAATAAGCTCCTCGGCGCTGATTTTTCTTACCGGTATACTGCCGCGTTTCAGCAG
This sequence comes from Dyadobacter sp., assembly GCF_051859145.1. Lineage (GTDB taxonomy): Bacteria > Bacteroidota > Bacteroidia > Cytophagales > Spirosomataceae > Dyadobacter. The sequence goes on along the minus strand of NZ_JBHYGF010000011.1, from coordinate 2,005 downwards.
ATCCTGCCCATTATTTCGTCTGGCGAGCTCGGACAGATTTTTGCGGTTGATCTGAAATTTCACAATGCATATGGACCGGATAAAGCCTGGTTTTATGATATGAAACAATCCGGCGGCGGCTGCCTGCTCGACCTGGGCATTCACCTGCTCGACCTGATGCTTTATGCCCTTGATTTTCCTGAGGTAATTGCATTAAACAGCAGTTTATACAGCAAAGGTGTCTCGGTGAAAGGAAAAAACGAGGTGGAAGATTACGCCAACGTTTCGCTTGAACTCGCAACCGGCACCAATGCGCAGCTATCGTGCAGCTGGAATTTGCAGGCGGGACAGGAAGCAGTGATAGAGGCTTCTTTTTACGGTACCAAAGGCGGGGTTTCGCTTAAAAATGTGAATGGGTCTTTTTATGACTTTACAGGCTCACGCTACTGGGGTACCAAAACCGAAACGCTCGTGAGTCCGCCGGATGCGTGGGGAGGAAGAGCATTGACAAACTGGATACAAAAACTTTCGGTAAGCACAGCCTTCGAGGCGTCGGCAGCACAATACCTGCCCTCGGCCGAAGTGCTCGACCGCATTTATGGACGCAGCTAACCACATATCGCCCCTCAAAGTACTGATGACCGCCGATACAGTCGGCGGCGTGTGGACTTATTCCATAGAGCTTTGCCGGGCGCTGGCTGACTATCATGTGCATTTTCACCTCGTTACCATGGGCGCGAAAATGCAGTCCTGGCAGGCAGCTGAAATTGGTGCGCTGGACAATGTAACTGTCTACGAAACAGATTACAAGCTGGAATGGATGGAGAACCCGTGGGAGGAAGTGGACGAAGCGGGCGCCTATTTATTATCGCTGCAAAAAGCGGTGCAAGCCGACCTCGTTCATCTAAACGGGTATGTGCACGGTGCATTGCTATGGGATGTTCCCGTGATTTCGGTTGCGCACAGCGACGTATTTTCCTGGTTCAGGGCAGTTGTTAATACAAACCCGCCTGCGGATTGGGATACGTATTTCGCAAAAGTCCAAAGCGGCTTGCAGCAGGCAGACCACATTGTAGCGCCTTCCCGGGCGATGATGGACGAGCTGGATGCGATATATAATTTGCATGAAAACCACTCGGTAATTTACAACGCCCGCAGTGCAGACCGGTTTTTTCGTGGTAAAAAAGAAAAGGCGGTGCTCTGTATGGGCAGGATCTGGGATGAAGCCAAGAATGTAAAGCTGCTGACCGACGCTGCGCCGCTGATCCATTACCCGATTAAAATCGCAGGCGAAACGCAGTTTGAAAATAACAGCACGGAAGTGCAGCAGAGTAACATCTGCCACCTGGGCAAGTTGGGTTCTGATGCGATTGCCAAGGCACTTTCCACAGCCAGCGTGTATGCATTACCGGCGAGGTACGAACCGTTCGGGCTGTCGGTGCTGGAAGCGGCATTGTCGCACTGTGCATTGGTACTCGGCGACATTCCTTCCCTGCGCGAGATTTGGCAGGATCATGCGATTTACGTCCAAACAGACAACCCGCAGCAACTTGCCGATACGATCAATGCATTGATGCAGGACGAGGAAAACCTGAACAAAATGGCTGAAAAAGCCTTCCAGCGCGCACAGCAATTTACCACAAAACAAATGGGCAGACAGTATGCTAAACTGTACCAGCAACTGGTAGAAGAGTTTGAAGCGGCACAACGAAACATCCTTTAACTATGAATATTGTCCTTTTTTACCATTCCCTGCTTTCGGACTGGAACCACGGAAACGCACATTTCCTGAGAGGTATCGCCACCGAGCTGATCAAGCGGGGGAATACCGTCAGCATTTACGAACCCAAAGATGCGTGGAGCCTGCAAAACCTGATCGCCGACTACGGGCAGGAGGCAGTGGCGGAGCTGAAAAATTACTATCCGCTGCTGAGCAGCATTCAATATGATCCGGCCACCCTGGACCTGGACGAAGTATTGAAAGATGCCGACCTGGTACTGGTGCATGAATGGAATGAACATGCAT
>NZ_JBHYGF010000010.1:0-15786 GCF_051859145.1 Dyadobacter sp. | reverse complement strand
GGCTGGTATCAGGTCCATCGATCCGCGGGTTAAGTCTGTTTGTAAGCCGGCAACTGCATTCAACACGGGAGTTGTGCAAAAGGAAAAGCCGAAAGAAGTTAAAGAGCCGGTCAAAAAGACGGGTGGCACATTTTGGGATAACATCAATAATATTATCGGAAAAAAGGACGATAGTTTAGGCGACTATTGATAATCAGTAGAAATTATGACCAAATCAACCCCGGAAAAAACATTGAACAAGAGCTTGTTGCAAGCATTAGATCAGGACTATATTGTGAACGAAATCGTAAAGGATTATCCAGTCGACCAGCAGGAGGAACCTGCTATTATCAAGGTAATCGGAGTAGGCGGAGGCGGTAGCAATGCCGTAAACTACATGTTTGAACGTAAGATCAAAGATGTGGAATTCGCAGTTTGTAATACCGACAGACAGGCACTCGCGAATAGTCCCGTTCCCGTTAAAATCCAGCTTGGCGCTACATTGACCCAGGGACTTGGAGCTGGTACCGATGCTACAAAAGGTAAAGAAGCTGCTCTTGAAACGATTGAAGAGATCAAGGGTCTTCTGGGCGGATCAACGCAAATGGTCTTTATCACCGCAGGTATGGGTGGTGGAACTGGAACAGGCGCAGCTCCGGTAATCGCGCAGCTTGCCAGGGAAATGGGTAAGCTGACCGTGGCGGTAGTTACTGCACCTTATACGTGGGAAGGATTTGACAAGAAAGAACAGGCACTCGAAGGTATTGAACAACTTAAAAAGTACTGCGACACGGTACTGGTTGTTTTGAATGACAAACTGGAAGAGCTGTTTGAAGATATGACCATCACGCAGGCATTTGCCGAAGCAGATGGAATTCTTTTGAATGCAGTGAAAAGTATTTCCGAAATCATTACCACAAATGGAAATATCAACACTGACTTTAAAGATGTTGAGAAAGTACTGAAAAAGGCAGGTCAGTCCGTAATGGGAACCTCCGAAGCGACTGGTACCGATCGCGCGCAGGTAGCTATTAAAGAAGCACTGGATTCCCCGCTTCTGAACGACCGGGATATCCGCGGCGCAAAACGTATCCTCGTAACACTTGCTACCAGCAAGAAAAAGGAGGCTACGATGAAGGAACAACGCGAGATATGGAGCTATGTATTGTCGCAAGTGGGCGGCGAAGCGCGTATGTTCAAGCTGGGTACGATTATCGACGATTCGCTGGTTGACAAACTACGCGTTACGATTGTGGCAGCAGGTTTTGACAGCATTGAATCTCCGATCCCGGGCATTAAGTTGTCGCATAAGTTTCCAGGTACCGTTGAAACGGCGGTAAATGGATTTGAAGTAAAAGAAGAAGTCGCTGTTGATCAGGAGGAGATTGTGCTGACGGAAGATGTTTTTGAAAACACACCAACGAGCTCGGTTGATCTGGTAATGGAAAAAGAACCAGTTTCAACAGGTTTCGAGCCAGTTAATATTTCTCTGACCGAAGTGGGAGAAAACGACGACTGGTCAGAAGAAGATAACGAAGATTTAAGAATTATGATCGATTCCTTCAAGGATGGGCTTGTAAAGTTCGCTGACCTGGAAGGACCGGCATTCAGAAGAAGCCGGGCGGAACTCTGGAAAAGACCGGCGATTCCGGCATTCGAAATGGAACAGCATTGGTTGAAATAATGGAGAAGGGAGCTAAAAGCTCCCTTTTTTCTTTTACTCAAAAATGAATAAGTTGCCCGGCCTGCATTTCCAAAAGCTCTTTGTATAATGCATTTGACATAACATTGTCATGAAAATGTGAGCGGATCTGAGCCAGCTTTACTCTTAATGCAAGCGTATTCATTCCGAGGTAACTGAAAACATCGTTCAGGTGGCTTAATGCAATTGCAGCTCCCTGCATATTAGAGGATAACCCAACCAAGGCAGCTTTTTTATTTGCAAAACTGTTGGGGTAAGGAAGTCCGTCGATGAATGCCTTTAATACGCCAGGGTAAGATCCATTGTATTCCGGAACGATAAACACGAATTTGTCAGTTTGTTCCAGAAGCGACCTGAGGTTGTTGAAATCCTCATTTTTACCTGAATTTGCGTACAAAGCAGAGACTGTAAAATCGTCGGGCAAATTAACAAGATCAAGAATAATGCTCGGCGCGCCGAGGTGATTCAGAATGGACTGATAGTATTCCGCAATTTTCCGTGACATGGAGCTGGGCCTGTTGGTTCCAACGATGATCACAATTGGTGAAGGAGCTGTACTCATTTAGATTATAAATAAACCGTCAAATCGTCGGTTTTATAGTAACAAATTACTTTGAAAATTGTTCATACCAGACTGGCTGCTGCATTCTTCGGCAACAGGTATCATCAGGATACCCACATAAAAAAACATTTATTCTTATATTTGAGTCTTGTATTCATCATGAAATTAATATAAGCTGCTCGTAGCGAAGCTGTTATATTTACAATCAACCCACAAGAAACATGTCCTGGTTCATTCGGAAAGAGAAAGGTATCAATACACCAACAGAAATGAAGCGCGAGGCGCCTGATGGTTTGTGGTATCAGTGTTCAAATTGCAAGAAGATTACTCCTACCAGAGAACATAAGCAGAATGCTTTCACCTGCCCGCATTGTAATTACCACGAGAAAGTAGGATCAGATGTTTACTTCAACCTGCTTTTCGACGATAACGAGTTCATTGAACTGGACGCTGAATTGAAGTCCGGGGATCCTTTGCACTTTGTCGATACCAAAGCTTATCCGGATCGGATTAAGTCGACAATGCAAAAAACAGGGCTGAAAGATGCGGTGAGAACCGGTCACGGCAAGATGAACGAAATGGACATCGTTATTGCCTGTATGGATTTCAATTTCATAGGCGGATCAATGGGTTCTGTTGTAGGAGAGAAAATTGCCCGCGCTATTTCGTATGCGCTTGAACATAAATTCCCGTTTCTGATGATTTCAAAATCGGGTGGTGCAAGGATGATGGAGGCAGGATTTTCATTAATGCAAATGGCGAAAACTTCCGCGCGCCTCGCCCAGCTGTCAGAAGCGAAGGTGCCTTATATTTCTTTGTTAACTGATCCGACAACCGGTGGTGTTACAGCTTCCTATGCAATGCTTGGCGATTTTAACATTTCAGAGCCTGAGGCATTGATCGGCTTTGCCGGCCCGCGGGTAATTCGGGAAACTATCGGAAAGGATCTGCCGAAAGGATTCCAAAGCGCCGAATTCGTTCTGGAACATGGTTTCCTCGATTTTATCGTTGACAGAAAGGATTTGAAAGACAAATTAACAAGTTTGCTCTCTATGCTGAAATAATATGCGTCTGATCTCCCACCCGGTACTTTGCAATTATTATGTAACCTATCGTTGCAATGCTTCCTGCGGTTTTTGCGATATCTGGGAGAAACCTTCGCCATATATTACAGTTGAAAATCTTCGTGAGAATTTACGGGATTTAAAGAAGCTTGGCGTTAAGGTCATTGACTTTACCGGTGGTGAGCCTTTGCTTCACAGGCAGCTTGACGTGCTTTTAAAAGAAGCAAAGGATCATGGAATGATCACCACGGTAACCAGCAATGGTCTGCTATATCCAAAACAGGCCGAAAAGCTGCGTGGCCTGGTAGATATGCTGCATTTCTCACTCGACTCGCCTGACCGCGATGAGCACGACATATCGCGGGGTGTGAAGTGTTTTGACAAAGTAATGGAGTCCATTGCTATTGCGAAGTCACTCGGTGAGCGGCCTGATATCATCTTTACGGTTTTTGAAGATAACATTGGCAAGATCCGGCAGCTATGGGAAGAAGTGTGCATTCCCAACGATCTTGTGCTAATATTGAATCCCGTTTTCGAGTATGACAAAGTTGGGTCGAATCTTTCTGAAGTAGCTTTAAAAGAGTTGCTTTGGTGGGCGAAGCAAAAAAATGTTTATCTCAACGAAGCCTTTGTACAATTGCGGCTCGATGGCGGAAATCACGTGGAAGCTCCTGTTTGTAAAGCAGCCAGCACAACCATAGTTATTTCGCCCGAGAACAAGCTTGTATTACCCTGTTACCATTTAGGTTTAAAAGACTTTCCCATTGAAGGTAATCTGTTTGAGCTTTATCACTCCGATGAGGTTCAGAAGCTGGTTGCATTGGAAGGCCGACTTCCGGCTTGCGAAGGTTGCGTAATCAATTGCTACATGCAGCCCTCATTTGCAGTTGAAATGAACAAGTACTGGTGGAAGGCGCTGCCAAGCACAATTAAATACAACCGGCTCAAAGGTACCTGGCGTCAAATGGTTAGGTTCTGAGACTCAGGGGCAGTTTTCTTTTCTTCTCGTATCCGTGATCGCACTGATTTTCCAGCCGGCTTTGGTGTTTATCAATGTAAATACATTAACGCCACAGTGAGAGAAAGTCTCGCCCAGGTAAAACTTATATGGCGCCCATACAATTGCCATGGGTTCGTCAATACTCACTTTTACATCGTAAATCCTTTCGTCCCACTTCTCCTTGTGCGGCGTGCCTACCGCTTTGATAAAGCCCTGCATATTGCTGGTATGTGCAACTGTTGAGTCAGCTTTGTTTTTGGATAATGAAGTTAATGCACAGTCTGCTGTGACAACACTTCTGAGAGAAAGTGAATCTCCGGCGCGCATTGCATCAAACATCTTATTAACAACTGCTTTCACTTCGGCTGATTTATCCTGTGCAATCACATTATGATTAGTAAGGATAAGTAATGCGAATACAAATGCATTTTGCATTGATCGCGTCAGGTGTGATTTCATGTGTTGGTATAGTTTTAACAAAAAATTAATTTTGAGCCCTTTATAATTCATGATATGTCTGAAAAAATAGTTAAAAAAGTAGATATAAAGAATCGCAGGGCTTCGTTCGAGTACTTTTTTCTGGAAGAAATCACCGCAGGAATAGCGCTGACAGGGACCGAGATCAAGTCTATCAGGCAAGGTAAAGTCAATTTTCAGGACGCTTATTGTCTATTCATGGATAATGAGCTGTATGTGAGGAGCCTTCATATTTCACCTTACACAGAAGGCACGCATTATAACCACGAGCCAATGCGGGATCGCAAGCTGCTGATTACTAAAAGAGAGCGGCGGAAGTTAACTGAGGGACTAAAAGATCAGGGACTAACGATCATTCCGGTGAGGATGTTTACGAATGACCGCGGCCTCGCCAAGCTGCACATTGCGCTGGCAAAAGGTAAAAAGCTTTACGATAAGCGCGATAGTATCAAAGAAAGAGATGTGAAGCGAGAGAACGACCGCGCCGGGTACTGAGTTGGTGCTCAGTAATTTTGAGCCTGCATTGCGGATTTATTATTTAGGATTTTTGTTATCTTGTCATAAATAATTACCTCGATGTGTCATGGGTAAAGTACTGGTTCTTAATCAAGATTACAGCGCATTAAGTGTTTGCACAGTTCCGAAGGCTTTTTTATTAGTCTACATGAACAAGGCTGAAATGCTGGCCGAGTCCCGAAGGCAGTATTTACGTACCGTAAACGATCAGTATCCGATGCCGGTTGTCATACGCCTTCACCGCTACATACATATTCCGTATCGAGGTGTTGTCATGACCCGGCAAAATCTTTTTAAGAGGGACGGTAACCGGTGCCAGTATTGTGGAACGCATGACAATCTTACACTAGACCATGTGATACCGAAGTCGAGGGGCGGCAAAACTACATGGGACAATCTGGCTACTGCCTGTAAGCGCTGCAATTCAAGGAAAGGCGACCATACCCCAGAGGAAATTGATATGCCGCTTAGACAGCGTCCCTTCCGCCCGTCTTTTCTAATGTTTATAAGAGACTTTTCTGGCCTGGCAGATGATGAATGGCTACCATATCTGGGTTCCAAAGAGAGAACCTATTAATATAGCCAAGTACATTGCTTTCGTAAGTGCCTGTTTCTTGCGGGGCTTACCCTTCACTTTGCATTCAAATAAAATTCCCGCATCCCTTCGGAATTTACCTTGAAACGCGTACTTTTGCGCTCTCATTTTTTTTTCAAAAATGCTTGTTTAACTAATTTTCAGCTAGGTAGCTCGCAAGCTGATGTATTCAAGAGCTATAATTCCTATTTATGTCTAAGGAAAAACAAAATCAACCTCTTCCTGATTTCGATTGGGACAAAGCAGCAGACAAAGGCTTTGGTACTGGCTATTCAAGCGCTGACCGTAGCAGTCTGGAACAAATGTATGAGACTACTCTTTCTCCTGTTCAGGAAAAAGAAGTTGTTAAAGGTGTAGTAGTTGGTATTACTGACCGTGAAGTGATCCTGAATATCGGTTTCAAATCTGACGGTATCGTTTCATCTAACGAATTCCGCGATTTACCGGGAATGAAAATCGGTGACGAGGTGGAAGTTTACGTGGAGAACCAGGAAGACGCACAAGGTCAGCTTGTTCTATCACGCAAAAAAGCAAAAGTTATTACTGCATGGGATAACATCCAGAAATCATTTGATGAGGATGTGGTTATCGATGCAAATGTTAAAAGAAGAACCAAAGGTGGTCTTATCGTTGATATCTTCGGTATTGAAGCATTCTTGCCAGGTTCTCAGATTGATGTTAAGCCAATCCGCGATTTCGACATTTTTGTTGGAAAACGTATGGAGGTTAAAGTTGTTAAGATCAACTACGCAAACGACAACGTAGTAGTATCTCACAAAGTACTGATCGAAAAAGATCTTGAAGCACAACGTCAGCAAATCCTGAACAACCTTGAAAAAGGTCAGGTACTTGAAGGTGTGATCAAAAACATGACCAACTTTGGTGTGTTTATCGACCTTGGTGGAGTTGACGGATTGTTGCACATCACTGATATTTCGTGGGGACGTATTAACCACCCATCGGATCTGTTGTCACTTGATCAAAAACTTAATGTTGTTGTTCTTGACTTCGATGAGGAGAAAAAACGTATTTCACTTGGTTTGAAACAACTTCAGTCTCACCCTTGGGATTCTCTTGATGAGGAAATCCAGGTTGGATCGAAAGTTACAGGCCGCATTGTTAATGTTGCAGATTACGGCGCATTCCTTGAGATTAAGCCGGGTGTTGAAGGTTTGATCCACGTTTCTGAAATGTCATGGTCTCAGCACCTGCGCAATCCCCAGGAATTCATGAATGTAAATGATGAAATCAGTGCAGTAGTATTGACACTGGATCGTCAGGAGCGTAAAATGTCACTTGGTATCAAACAACTGACTGAGGATCCTTGGACTCAGGCTTCTCTTAAAGAGAAATATGCGGTTGGAACACGTCATAAAGGTGTGGTTCGCAACCTTACAAACTTCGGCTTGTTTATTGAGCTTGAAGAAGGTATCGACGGTCTGGTACACGTTTCAGATCTTTCCTGGACTAAGAAGATCAAGCATCCATCTGATTTCGTAAAAGTGAATGATGAGCTGGAAGTTGTAGTTCTTGAACTTGACGCGGATAACCGCCGTCTTGCTCTTGGCCACAAGCAATTGGAAGAAAATCCTTGGGATACTTTCGAAAGCATCTTTGAAGTAGGTTCAGTACATAAATCTACTATTGTTGCAAAAGGCGATAAGTTTGCTACACTTGAGCTTCCTTACGGAATTGAAGGAATTGCAGCTATCAAAAATCTTGCAAAAGAAGATGGTACACTTGCTGAGGTAGGTGAGAGCCTTGACTTCACTGTTCTTGAATTCCTGAAAGACGAGAAGAAAATCGTTCTGACACATTCAAAAGTTAAGCACGTTCCTGCTGAGGAAAAGAAAGAAGAAAGACCTGCTAAGTCTGCACCGGCAAAAGCGTCAAATACTGATGCTCCTGCAAAAGACGCAGAAAAATCTACTTTCGGAGACCTTAGTGTTCTCTCTGCATTGAAAGAACAAATGGAAGAAAGTGAAAAAAAGAGCAAAAAGTAATTAATAATGGCGAATAGCCAGAAAAATTGATACTTTTGCACCCGGATTAGCTGTAAGCCTTACAGCGTGCAGCTAATCCAAATTTGGTTCCGTGGCCGAGTGGCTAGGCAGAGGTCTGCAAAACCTCGTACAGCGGTTCGAATCCGCTCGGAACCTCATCAGATTAGAGGGTAATTGGCACTGTATTTTGGGCACAAATAATTACTCAAAAAGTACCATTTGGTAAAGGCAGCTTGATATGCCTCCAGATGGTACTTTTTTTTGTCAAGATGCTGAAAATCAGTGTTATTTTTGTAGCATTAATCCGGTGAAAATGGCTAATAAATTAGACAAATTATAAATAAGATGGTGGTTTAAAATATCCCCTAAATACTTTTGTGGATAAAAAATCGTAAGCTAGTTTTGTCTGTTGAAGAATAATGAATAGTTGATTATGAATATATCATTCCGTAAGAACGCTAAGTTTTGTTCCTACTTAAGTTACTCAAGAATCCTTTTCACAATCGCCGTAGGGCTACTTTTGAGTGTGCAAAATCTTGCTTCTGCGCAGGATAGTACAGCTACGGCGGCAGCTCCTGCAGGTGGCGGTGACGCTGCAAAAGGTGAGGCACTTTTCAAAAACAATTGTGCGCAGTGTCATGCTGTGACTGACGAAAGAGTAGTAGGTCCTGGTTTGAAAGGTGCCAGCTCCCGTCACGATTTTGCCTGGCTGTCTAAGTGGGTACGTAATTCACAGGCTATGATTGCCGCGGGCGATCCTTATGCCGTTAAAATCTACAACGAGTATTCTAAAGCTCAGATGACAAGTTTTCCAAACTTGTCTGATGACGATATTAAAGGAATCTTCGCTTATGTAGATCAGGCGTCTACTGCTGCACCTGCAGCTGCGGCTGCTCCCGGTGGAGCTCCTGCTGCAGGAGGTGGTGGCGGGTCCGGCGGTGAAGGTCCTTCCGGTTTGTTTATGGTAGTTCTTGGTGCACTGGTTGTTGTAATGATCCTTGTGCTGGGTGTTCTGCTTGTAATCGTGTCGCTTTTGTCGAAAGCTGTAGGCGGAGAAGTAGAAACTGGTACGAAGCCGGACTTCATGACAAGACTGGGCAGTTCTTTAAAGAAAATCTCCTCAGACCCTGCTATTAGATCAGCAACACTTTGGATTTTCGTCCTTCTTGTGCTGAAAGCTACAATTGACGGTGCGTATAGTGTTGGAGTTCAGCAAGGTTATGCTCCCAAGCAGCCTATCGCATTCTCTCACAAACTGCATGCAGGAGAATACAAAATTGACTGTAACTACTGCCACACGGGTGTTAACAGAGGAAAGTCCGCGCACATTCCATCAGCAAACATCTGTATGAACTGCCACGGAGTAATCAAGAAGGAATCTCCTGAAATTCAAAAAATTTATACTTCTATCGAAAACAATCAGCCGATCGAATGGGTGAGGGTGCATAACCTTCCTGATCTGGCATACTTCAATCATGCCCAGCACGTAAATGTGGGTGGACTAGAATGCCAGAATTGCCATGGAGAAGTTGAGAAAATGGAAGTGATTCAACAGCGCTCATCTTTGACAATGGGATGGTGTATTGATTGTCACCGCAAAACAGAAGTAAATACCAAAGACAATCAATACTATGACAAGCTGGTTCAGCTGCACGCTTCGGAAAGTAAAGAGGCTTTGAAAGTAGCTGATATAGGTGGTCTGGAATGCTCTAAGTGCCACTATTAATCATCAAGAGAAAATAATACCCGAGAATACGACTCATTGTATTGAATAGTTTTATGGAAAACAATAGTAAAAGATACTGGCGGGGACTTGAGGAGTTGCGTAACGACGAGAAGTTTATAAAGGACGCAAGTTCAGAGTTTGCTGGTGAACCAACTGAAAGCCAATACGAAAGTTTGGTGGACGGAGCTGGTACGCATCGTCGCGATTTTTTGAAAGTCCTTGGCTTTGGTATGGCAGCGGTATCTTTGGCAGCGTGTGATGCCCCGGTTAAAAAGGCAATTCCATACGTGAATAAGCCGGAAGGTGAATTTCCGACCATTGCAAACTGGTATGCGTCTACTTATGCAGAAGGTGGAGATTACACTAGTATTTTAGTAAAAACCCGTGAAGGAAGGCCCGTTAAGATCGAAGGTAACTCGCTTTCGAAGGTTTCTTATGGGGTAAGTTCAAGAGCACATGCATCCCTCCTGGGCTTGTATGACAATGAAAAACTAAGAGGCCCTAAAAAGGGAGATGATACAAAAGTTAGCTGGGAGACTGTTGACAAGGAAATTCAGGATCAGCTTACTCAGATTGCGGCAGGAGGAGGAGCTATTCGTATTCTTACATCTACCGTTTTAAGCCCATCTACAAAAGCGGTTATTGCAGATTTCACAGCTAAATATCCTACCACCAGCCACGTAGTTTATGATGCAAATTCTGCTTATGGAATTCTAAAAGCCAATGAGGCCTCATTTGGCAAAGCTGTTCTTCCTTCCTATGATTTCAGTAAAGCAAAGGTCATTGTTGGAATAGACGCTGATTTTCTGGGTACCTGGCTTGCGCCGGACCTTTATTCTGCACAGTTTGCTGAGACGCGGCGTGTGAGCAGCGAAAAAGGGGGTAAGAAGGAAATGTCCCGCCTTTATCAATTTGAATCAATCTTGTCTTTGACAGGATCAAATGCAGATTACCGTACTGCCGTAAAACCTTCTCAGCTTGGGTTGGTTGCAGCTGCATTATATAATAAAGTAGCGGCGAAATTAGGTGGTTCACCTGTTTCAGTTGCTGCGGTTAACATTCCTAATCTGGATAAGGCAGCGGCAGAATTGATAGCTGCAAAAGGGCAGGCTTTAGTTGTTTGTGGAATTAATGATCCTTCCGTACAAGTGGTTGTTAATGCATTGAACAATCTGCTGGGTGCCTATGGCACTTTGATCAACCTGGACAAGCCTGCTTACTATCGTCAGGGAAATGACGTGGCGATGAACCAGCTTATCGAGGAAGTTAAAGGCGGCAAGGTTTCAGCAGTTATTCTATGGGGAGCAAATCCGGTATATGATCACCCACGTGGTGCCGAACTGGCTGCGGCTCTTCCAAAAGTTTCATTAAGCGTATCATTCAATGATCGTGCTGATGAAACATCCTCTCTGTTCAAATACATTCTTCCTGCTCCTCATTACCTGGAGTCGTGGAACGACGCTGAACCTGTTGCTGGATCATACAGCTTGACTCAGCCTGCAATCAGTCTGATTTTCAATACGAGACAAGGCCAGTCTAGTTTACTGAAGTGGGCTGGTTTACCAACTGATTACCACGAATACGTAAAATCATACTGGAGAAAAAATATTTTTGCTCAGGGTGGAACCGGTGGGTTCGAGCAGTTCTGGGTGAAATCTTTGCATGACGGCGTGTTTGAATCGAATTCCGCGGCTTCGGCTGGTGGAAGTGTTGCATTCAATGGCAATCTAAGTGCTGCTGCTTCGGCAATCTCTAAGAATTATAAGGCGTCTACATCAGGTATCGAGCTCGCTATTTTTGAGAATGTTGGTGTAGGAAATGGTGCATCTGCGAACAATCCATGGTTGCAGGAATTGCCCGATCCTATTACTAAAGCTTGCTGGGACAACCATGCAGGCCTTTCTCAGAAAACAGCTACTGAACTGAGCCTTGCACAAGGTGATGTCGTAAAGGTGGAGTTTAAAGGAAAGTCTGTTGAGCTGCCTGTTATTGTTCAACCGGGACTTGCCAATGGAACTGTTGCAGTTTCGATTGGTTACGGTCGCGAGAAGGCTGGGAAGTCTGCTAATGGTGTTGGCAAGAATATCTATCCATTTGCAACATTCACTGACGGCTATCTTTCTTTTGCTCCGGGTGAAGTAACAATCTCAAAGACTGGAGACACCAGGGAGATTGCTCAGACACAGACACATAGTACTGTGATGAACCGTAAATCAGTTCTTCAGGAAACAGTACTAGCACATTTCCAGAAAGATCCGATGGCTGGCAGATTTGCTCCAACTATTCCAACTTCTGAGGGAACAGTTGACGCCACAGATCTGACACTTTGGAATGGACATAAATACAAGAATCACTCGTGGGGAATGGTGATCGACCTTAACACTTGTTTTGGTTGTGGTTCATGTGTGATCAGTTGCCAGAATGAGAATAATGTACCTGTTGTAGGTCGTCAGGAAGTGATCAACAGTCGCGAGATGCACTGGTTGCGGATTGATCGTTATTACAGCAGCGATGCGGATGTTGAAGATTTGAGAGGTTTGGAAATCGCTTCTGAAAATCCGGAAGTTACCTTCCAGCCGATGCTTTGCCAACATTGTAATAACGCGCCTTGCGAAACTGTTTGTCCTGTATTGGCAACTACGCATAGCTCGGAAGGATTAAACCAAATGACTTACAACCGTTGTGTTGGTACAAGGTATTGTGCAAATAACTGCCCATACAAAGTACGTCGCTTCAACTGGTTCAAATATTTTGACAACGATAACTACGACTACCACTTCAATAATGATCTTGGTAAGATGGTTATTAATCCTGATGTAACTGTACGTTCAAGAGGGGTAATTGAGAAGTGTTCGCTTTGCGTTCACAGGATCCAGGAAGCCAAGCTTACTGCAAGGAAAGAAAGAAGACGCATTGTGGATGGTGAAGTGAATGTTGCATGTGCATCGTCATGCCCAACCAATGCAATTACATTTGGTGACATGAATGATCCGGAAAGTAGAATATCCAAGATTCTGGAAACCGAGAAAGAGGGACGTGCATTCCACGTGTTGGAAGAGATCAACACCAGGCCGCAATTGTCTTACCTGACTAAGATACGGAATAAGGATGTGGCTGCCGCGAAGCCTGCAAGTGAGAAAGAACACGCGTAATTTGAAGCTTAGTTTTTGAAGATAAATCATTATAAAAACACAATAGTATGCATGTTACATCACCTGTAAGAGAACCCCTGATTCAAGGTGGGAAGACGTACGCAGACGTAACGGAAGATATATGCCGCCATGTTGAAAGTGCTCCGACCAAGGAGTGGAAGATTGCATTCGGCCTATCGCTTGTAGTTTTGGCATACGGAACTGTCTGCCTTGCCTGGACCTGGTGGGAAGGTCTTGGTGTCTGGGGTTTGAATAAGACAGTAGGTTGGGCCTGGGATATCACCAACTTTGTATGGTGGGTAGGTATTGGTCACGCCGGAACCCTGATCTCCGCAATCCTTTTGCTATTCCGTCAGAAGTGGAGAACTTCAATTAACCGTGCAGCTGAGGCGATGACGATTTTCGCCGTTATCTGCGCAGCATCTTTCATTCTGATGCACATGGGCCGTCCATGGATGGCGTACTGGGCTTTGCCTCTTCCTAATGCATTTGGTTCACTTTGGGTTAACTTTAATTCACCGCTTGTTTGGGACGTTTTTGCAATTAGTACTTATTTCTCTGTTTCCCTTGTATTCTGGTACATAGGTCTAATACCTGATCTTGCAACGATCCGTGACCGTGCTACCAGCAAAGTGTCCCGTTTTATGTATGGAACGTTTGCAATGGGCTGGGATGGTTCTGCAAAAACCTGGGCTCGTTACGAGTACATCAGCTTAATCCTTGCGGGTCTCTCTACGCCACTTGTACTTTCGGTACACACGATTGTAAGTATGGACTTTGCAACTTCTGTTATCCCGGGGTGGCATACAACGATCTTCCCTCCTTACTTCGTTGCAGGTGCAATTTTCTCAGGATTTGCAATGGTGCAAAACCTGATGCTGATTACGCGTGTGGTTTACAAATTGGAAGACTACATTACACTGGAACACATTGAAACGATGAATAAAGTAATTACCCTGACCGGTTCTGTTGTGGGTGTTGCTTATATCACCGAGTTCTTTATTGCTTGGTACGGAGGTGTTGAATACGAATACTACGCTTTCTTCAACCGTATGACCGGACCTTACTGGTGGGCTTACTGGGCGATGATGACATGTAACGTAATCTCTCCTCAGTTATTCTGGTCAAGAAAACTGCGTCGCAGCATCACATTCACATTCTTTATCTCGGTAGTTGTAAACATCGGTATGTGGTTCGAGCGGTTTGTAATTATCGTTACATCATTGCACCGTGACTATCTGCCTTCTAGCTGGGCAATGTTCTCGCCAACACGTTACGATATTGGTGACTACATTTTCTCTTTCGGCTTATTCTTTACATTGTTCCTTTTGTTCTCAAAATATCTACCGGTTGTGAATATGGCAGAGGTAAAGGCAGTGTTAAGATCCACATCAGCTCAGTTACCTGCTAAGATCTCCGGAGTTGCCAAAGTAAGGCAGCGTGGTACAGCTGAGCCGGCTTACGATAAGGACAAAGAATAAGAGACTTTCTGATATTTAATTATAAGTAATAGTATGGCAGAATTATCTGGTAAGTATTTGGTCGGAGTTTATGACGATGACGATACTGTGCTTCACGCAGTGCCAAGGCTTAGAAAGGCAGGCGTCAAAATTAAAGAAGTGTATTCCCCCTTCCCGATCCACGGAATGGATGAAGCACTTGGTCATCCCCGCACTAGGATTGGTATTGCTGCATTTATGTTTGGAGTAACTGGATGTATCTGTGCACTTACCTTGATGATCTGGACGATGGGTATAGACTGGCCGATGATTGTAGGTGGTAAAGACCCGATCTCTATCCCCAACTATATTCCTATAACATTTGAGTTAACTGTACTTTTTACTGCCTTTGGGATGGTTACTACCTTCTTTATCTCCAATGGACTTGGACCTGGAAGTCATTTTCATCCCAGATTTGATCTACGCTCAACAGATAACAAGTTTGTGATGGCTATTGATCTTGGAAGAAACTCAATGACAGTGGACGAAATTTCACGAGCATTAAAGGACAGTGGGGCTGAGGAAGTCAACATCAAGCAATTTTAATGAAGTTTGAGACGATGAAATTTAAGAGTTTATATAAAGGTCTGTTTGTTGCTGCGGTGTTCTTGTCAGCTGTATCTAGCTGTAAGAAAGACCCGAGTGATCCTGGAAAAGAATATGCGCCTAATATGTATTTGCCGGTAGGGTATGAACCTTACAAGCAAGAAAAGGCTAATCCGATCAACCCAATGGGTTTGACAATGAGATTGCCGGTTGCAGGTACAGTAGCTAGGAGGAATTACAAAACCACATTTGGCGAAAGCGATTCTGCAACGGTTGATTTAATGGTCTACAACATACCCGCGGATAGTATCTCAATTGCTGAAAAGGTTTTAAAGAACCCGATTCCTTTCAATGAGGGCACGTTGGCGGAAGGAAAAGTTTTGTACGAAAGATATTGCCAGCATTGTCACGGTGCTACTGGCGCAGGCGACGGTAAGGTCGGTGCGATGTATAAAGGGGTACCTAATTATGCAAGTGATGCTTACAAAACTATGAACGAAGGGCATATCTTTCACGTGATTACATACGGAAAAGCACGGATGTGGCCACATGGATCCCAGATAGACCCTGCTGAGCGCTGGAAAATCGTACACTATGTACAGAAGCTTCAGAAAGGAGCATAACATTAAATTGATTAACAGAAATATAATTAGATAATGGCATCAGCACATTCGATTCCTTCTATTGAAGAACGGTTTGAATTTACATCGGGAGCTAAGAGGAATTTACTAATAGGCGGTGGTGTAGGATTAGCCCTGATAGCTTTGGGAGCATATTTGGCAGCTACTGGCGGTGGCGGACATGAAGCTGCCGCACATGGCGCAGAACATGCTGCTGCAGCCGTGGGGCACGGAGCTGCTGAACATGGTGCTTCCGGCCATGAGGCAGTTAGTGCTGCGGCAGGTAGTCACCACGAAAAAAGCTGGGTAGCCAGGATTTGGGCAAACCTTTGGGTAAATGGCGTG
>NZ_JBHYGF010000009.1:7534-15959 GCF_051859145.1 Dyadobacter sp. | reverse complement strand
GAGGTTGAGAATCGCCTTGATAAAATTGACGCTCGTCTTGAAAAATTAGAAACGCGGTTTGATAATCTTGAGACCCGGTTCGATAGATTTGAAGCGCGGTTTGATCATTTCGAAACCAAAATGTATCAGCGGTTTGATGAATTGATTATGCTGGTCAGAAGTATGAAAAATTAAAATGTCCTCACACCAAATAGTAAAAGAAAAGCAGGAGCCTGCGCTGATTATCGCCAACGGAGAAGCATGCAGTGAAGAACTGCTCGGGCAGCTGCTTGAATGGAGCCCGTTTATTGTTGTGCTGGACAATGCAATTTACCGCGTGTTGGAGCTCGGTATCAAGATTGATGTTTGGCTGGGCGATTTTGACGATCCACATGATTTTGAAGCAATCCGGGAGCGACAGCATCCCATTGAAATTGTTAATACACCGGACACGGAGAAAACAGATCTGGAAAAAGGCATTGATTTCCTGATCGAGAGAGGCTTTCCGGCAGCTAACATCGTGTGGGCAACCGGCCGGCGCGCAGATCACGCGATTACAAATATTACGAACCTGGTACGCTATAAAGACCACATTCGTCTTGTAATGTTCGACGATTATTCCAAAATCTTCCCGCTTACCGGAACCTTCGAAAAATGGTATGTGGCTGGTACACCTATTTCGCTTATACCTGTCGGCGTTGTTGAGGGTATCGAGACTTCCGGACTGAAGTACAATTTAAATGATGAAATCCTCACCCTTGGCCACCGGGCTGGCAACAGTAACGAGGCCGAAGCTGATGGTCTGGTGAGGATCTCTGCCAAAACCGGCGATATGCTGATTATGGAATGCTGGGATTTATAAAGAAGCTTTGATCTCCTTTGCCTCTACATAAAAATTAGGGTCAACGATCAGGGTTTTACCTTCTTTTACTTTCATTGTTTTCCATCCAGTTGTAGGGCTGATGAATTCTTCCTTCCCTGACCCGATCTGCACTTTTACCGGCATATCAAAGCCTTCAACTACATTGGACCATCGATATTGCAGACCTTTTGCTCCAAATGCATATTCCAATGTAGGAATCCGGGTATCGCGCAGATATTGATCAAATACTTTACCCAGCTTTTTGCCCGACTTTTCACTTACATAATTCTCGATCTGAGCACCGTCCACTGTTTGGTGGTAGAAAGTTTTGTTTAATCCCCGCAAAACCTGTCTCCACTTTTCATCATCATTTACAATCTGGCGGATCGTGTGCAGCATATTACCGCCTTTGTAGTACATATCTTTTGAACCTTCCTGGTTGACGCCGTAAATTCCTACGATCGGCGTTTTATTCTCAATCATCTTTCTGGTTCCGATTACATATTCCGCACCTGCCTTTTTACCAAAATAATATTCAGTATACAGGTTTTCCGAGTAGTTGGTGAAACTCTCGTGGACCCACATATCTGCCACATCTTTATAGGTAATGTTGTTAGCAAACCATTCATGCCCACTTTCGTGAATGATAATGAAATCCCATTTCAACCCCCAGCCGGTGCCGGAAAGATCCTTTCCACGATAACCCATTTTATATCCATTTCCATAAGTAACCGAACTCTGGTGCTCCATTCCCAAATAGGGAACTTCCACCAGCTTGTAACCGTCTTCGTAAAAAGGGTAGGGGCCAAACCAATGTTCGAAAGCTTTCAACATCATCGGTGCCTGCTTAAATTGCTCTTTCGCTTTTTCGAGATTTTGGGGAAGAACATAGTAGCTTAGGTTCAACTCGCCTTTTTCGCCTTTGTAAGTCTCCTTCCAGCTCACATATTCGGCCACATTCATATTCACCCCGTAATTATTAATAGGGTTTTTTACTGCCCAGTTGAAAGTGCGGGTATTATCATCATTGTCCACAACCGATAGCAGATTTCCGTTGGAGACGTCGGTCATGTTCTTTGGTACCGTAATGCTGATTTTCATGCTGTCGGGCTCATCGTACATGTGGTCTTTACAAGGCCACCAAACGCTGGAACCCAAACCCTGACAGGAAGTAGAGATCATGGTATTGCCTTTTCCATCTGGTATCCATTGCACGCCACCGTCCCACGGCGGATTTTTGGCGAGCCGCGGCTTACCCGAATAGAATACCTCGATATTTTCTGTGTTTCCTGACTCCTGCTTTTTCTTCAAATCGATAAAGAATGCATTCCCGTCGCGCCTGAATTCCAGCGACTCGCCATCCTGGGTAACTTTGCTGATTTGAAGCGGCTGCTGCAAATCAACCTGCATGCTTTGATTAGGTTGGAGAACCTTATAAGTAATAGAGGTGCTGCCGGTCAAAGTACTGTCTTTGGTATTGGGCGTGACTTTGAGATGGTAATAAGTCAAATCCCACCACGCGCGTTGCGGTGTAATCGCGCCCCGCAATGTATCGGCATGCGTAAATTTCTGATTTTGTGAAAAGCCGGAAGTTGCCGCAGATAGCAGGAGTAGCAACATGGAATGGCGTAGTTTCATTCGGTAGGTTTTGGATTAATTATTTATTCAGTACTTCCATATCATTCAGCTCCGGCCCGCCTCCCCGGTTGGCGGAGCCTGCTGCAACGTAAATTTTTTTATTCAGTATTACTGCACCTGTACCGTGGCGCCCCTGGTGCAGCGCAGGTAACTTCTCCCATTTGTTTGTCTTGGGGTTGAATGCTTCCACTTCATTGTGTGCTTCGACATGAGCAGTGCTTTCTCCTCCGATTACAACGATCTTGTTATCATAAGCCACTGTCATATTCCCTGCCCGCAATGTAGGAAGGTTGTTTTCAGCAGGAAGGGTAGTCCATTTATTTGTTTTAAAATCAAAAACATCTACTTCCGCGATCACGGTATTCAGTACCTGATTGATTCTAGCGGTGGATAACCTTCCGCCGGCAACATACATTTTATCATTTAATACTGCCACCTGAACATGGTCTCTTGGGCGCGGAGCATCGGGCAGCGTTTTCCAGGTACTAGTAGCGGGATCAAACTCGTCGAACCAGGTAACCTGTCCATCCCAATGTCCGTCCTGAATACCGCAGACGAGGTAAATCTTGTCGTTCATGACAAACGCACCTGCCGCGCCTCTGCGCCTGTTCTCGGGAATAGGTGCGCCTTTCCGCCATTCGTTTTTAACAGGATTGAAAATGTAAATGTCAGGAATCGGGATCTCGTGGGGATACCCTCCTGTAAAAGCGCCCAACACATAAATTTCATTCTTATAAGTGATGGCCTGAAAGTGGCTCATTTCAAGCGGACTTGGCGCCAGACTTGTCCATGCATCTTTTTTGAAATCATATTCGTCGACTGGCTTAATACCCCGTCCTCCCAAAAGGTATAGCTTTCCATTGGCAGTGGCCATTGCATTTTCATGCCGCTTTACGGGAAGGTTCTCCGGCTCCGAAACCTGCCATATCTGTGCATTTGCACAAGCAAAAATGAGATTGAACAAGAAGATACAGGAGATCTCAGGATAGCGGAATTTCATAGCCAAAAGTGATTGTGAGGATTAGAAATGCATATTTTTTGCGGCTCATTCTCAAAAAAGCACCATCAAGATACAATTATATTCCTTAAAATCGAAAGACCAGCCAGTGGCTGGTCTTTCGGTTAATTTAGGTCAAAAACTCGTCAATTTTTACTACTTACCTGCAATGCGGGACTTTCGAATCCAAGCTTTTTCAAGCCTGACTGAATGTCGCGGTCTTTCATAAAGAGCTTCCAGAGCAAGCCGGTGCGGTAGTTCTCGATCATCACGATAATCGGTCCCTGATCTATGGCAAGATGTGATTTTGCATACCAGTTTTGCGATTCGTTAAATGCATCCACAAAACCATATTCACTCCAAAGCTTGTCTCCCAGATCATCATAAAAGTGACGCAACGCCTTCATTGATTCTTTTGGAGTGTACGGGAATGAAGAAAGTGCGGCGGTAGGTGTAATCGTACCGAAATCGTTTGTCGGAGAATGCGCATTGTACCCGTTATAGGTATCACTGGCAGTAAGTCCCCAGCTATTTTCACCATAGCCTTTGAACTTGCCGGGATTGGCCACGCAATGTTTATAGTTGATCAAGGTATGGTTTACATTCTGCTCCCAATAATCAGCATACTGGTCTTTTAGCTGTCGCGGATCCAGTCCCAGAAATGAATAATGCGCGAAAAACAATGGACCGCCGTAATCGAACCCAAGCGGCAGCTTCACGCCATAGTATTCTTTTCCATTTTTAAAATGGTCACTTTGAGCCCAGCACTTATGGTAAACTTGTGCGGAAACCGGATAGCGGGGTGAAGCCGCAGCGAGTATGTGCGTAATCAAAGCTTCATTATATCCACGGAGCTCGAAGTTCATCGCCCAGCCGTGGTTAGGGCTCCAATGCCAGTAAAGCTGGTTTGCATTTCCCTGCGTATACCAATCCCATTCAGCTTCGCTCCACAACCATTGAATGCGGTTTCGGAGATCGCGCTCTACGTCGCTTTCGCCGTCAAAATACTGTCTTGCAGCAAGCAATCCCTGGAACAGAAATGACGATTCGACCAGGTCACCACCATCGTCTTTTCTACCGAAAGGGATAGTCTTTCCGGTTGCTCCATTGAGCCAGTGTGGGAAAATACCATGGTAACTATCCGCTTTGGAAAGGAACTTCACCATCTTCAACAAGCGAGCGGCTACGGAGTCACGTGGCTGCCACTTTCTTTCGGCTGCAACGATCATTGCCATAATACCAAAACCGGTTCCGCCAGTGGTTACTACCTCGTCGCCATACTCAAAAGCGACATTGCTTCGCTCGCGTGACATGCCGCTTACCGGGTGACCGAATTCCCAGAAGTAGCGGAATGTTTGCTTCTGGACTAATTCAAGTAAGGCGGTATCCGACAAGTTTTTTGGGCGATCAGCAGCATTGAATGCTACTGTTTTTGCAGGGGTATTCTTCTTCCTTTGTGCATTGCTATCCACGTTTGTGAAGAGCAATAATATTCCGAGAAGGTAATAGCAGGATAACTTCATGATTGAGTAGTTAAGAGTTCAATTAATGTTGGGACTTGTGAATCCCAGCTTTTTGAGGCCGGATTTAACTTCCGGATTGGTCATAAACAGCTTCCAGGGCAGTCCGCTTCTGTGATTTTCGATCATTACGATGATAGGACCTTGGTCTATCGCCAGGTAAGAATCTGCAAACCAGAGGTCTTTCAATGAAAATGCATCATGGAACCCGTATTCGCCCCATATCTTGTCGCCAAGTTTATAATAGAAGAACTTCAAAGCCTTCATCGACTCTGCCGGCGTGTAGGGGAATGAAGATAGCGCCGCAGTAGGTGTAATAACGCCTTTGTCGCTGGCAGGGGAGTTGGCGTTGTATCCACCAGGAATGTCGCTGGCAGACAATCCCCAGCATTGATCGCTGTATCCATAGAATGCGCGTGGATTAGCGATGCAATAATTGTGATTGATTAATGAATGATTTTTGTTTTGGGTAAAATAGGATGCGTACTGATCTTGAAGACCAGTCGGGTTTAACCCCAGAAAAGAGTAATGTGAAAAGAACAACGGACCTCCGTAAGGTTCACCCAGCGGTAACTGAATGTTAAAGTAGCTGTTTCCATTCTTCAACCCGCCGGAATTGGCCCAGCCTTTATCATACACTTCCTTTGAAATACTGTGCGTAGGAGAGGAAGCGGCGAGCACGTAAGTAATCAGCGCCTCGTTCCAGCCCCGGATCTGGTGGTTCATATCCCAGCCAAAAGTGGGACTCCAATGCCAGTACAGTACATTTTCATTATTCTTTGTAAACCAATCCCATTCCACTCCCTCCCAGATCGCAGTAATATCGGCCCGCAGTTTAATTTCGGCTGCATTATTTGCATTGAAATACTGCCTGGCTGTAAGCAGCCCCTGAATTAAAAAGGAAGTTTCTACTAAATCAGCCCCATTATCCTTTTCACTAAAAGGGACTACCGAACCTGTTGCTCCATTTAGCCAGTGAGGAAATGCGCCGTGAAATTTTTGCGTTTTGTCTTTCAGAAATGCAGTAATCTTCTGCATTCTTTCCAGGCCGGCTGCCCGGGTAATAAACTTCCGCTCTATTGCCACCGGAATGGTCATGATGCCAAACCCGCTTCCGCCACTTGTAACTACGTCGCCCGAGCTATTTCGTTCCCTCGCGAGTCCGCTCACCGGATGTGCGAAGTCCCAGAAGTATTTGAAGGTTTGCTGTTGTACCAAAGTGAGCAATGCATCATCTGTGATCACCGGAAATTTGTCGGTACTATCAAGCTGAGTTTGCAGATTTAGAGTAACGGTATTAGCAAGCGTCGCATTGGACTTTGATTTCAGTGCCGAAGTAGCCGAAACTGTATATGCTTGGAGGAATTGGAGATTGCCGGTTGGCACAATTACGACGGTACTATCTCCATTTTCAAGCGTAGCAGAGAATGGGACCTTTTCACCTGAGTTTGCTACGAAAGTAAGTCCGCTGGCAAGAGTCGCGTCATTGAGGGCGGAAGAAAATGTGAACCGGAGATTAGGTCTCAGGTTCACATTTGCGTATTCATAACCTGAAAATGTACCATTTACATTCAGGCTGCTTAATGTGAAAGAGGAGGGTTTCGCCGGAGCGGCTGGCTCAGGATTATCCTTAGTATTACAGGAAATCCCAAACCAGGTCAAAGCTCCGAGAAGAACTAATTTTCTGAAAGGCATTATTTCTTTTAAACCCATTCACTCACTGTTCACTTCAATTAATAACCGGGGTTCTGTACCAGCAGTCCGCCGCTCAGGTCAATTTCGTTCTGAGGGATTGGCCAAACTTCGTTCTTGTTCGCTTTCCAGCCTTTTGGTCCAAAGATTTGTGCAGCTCTTCCCTGGCGGATCACGTCAAAATATCTGTCAAACTCCATCGCCAGCTCAACATGCCGCTCGTGCCAGATCGCATTCCGCAAGGCCGCTTTGTTTGTCGTTGTAACCTTTGGCAATACATTTTTCAAAGTACCTCTTGCACGGGCGCGCACCATTTCGAGAGACGCCAGAGCCTGAGTAGTATTTCCGAGTTCATTAGCAGCCTCCGCATTCATGAGCAATACTTCTGCGTACCGTATCACGCGGATGTTTTGCTGAGCACCTTCGTTAAAGCCGTTGATAAACATGCTGAATGGAACGTAGGATTTCTGGTTGTACATAGGATTGTCGCCAACTGCAGGTATCTTATCGCCTGCGGGAGTTGTTTCGCCACGGAAAATGATCGTTGCATCACGTCTGGGGTCACCCGTTTCGAATGAATCAGCCAATGCCTGTGTAGGTACATTGAAGCCCCAGCCTCCGCCTACTACACCACGTACCCCCTGCACCTGCGAGTATTGCGAGTTAGACACATCTTTGTTCGACTCAACCAATGCATTCTGTATCTCAAAAATTGACTCAACAGAATTCTCATTCGGAACGCGGAAAAGCGATTCGTACGAAGGAAAAAGTGAATATTGTCCCGAAGCAATAACCTGGTTGGTCAGGTCAAATACCTGCTGCCATTTAGCCTGGTACATCGCAACTTTTGCGTAAAGGGACTGCGCAGCTCCTTTTGTCGCGCGACCCACGTCCGCTGCACCATAGCTCACCGGCAATGCTGCTGCTGCGTCAGTCAGATCCTGTTCAATAGCCGCGTAAACTTCCGCTTTCGGAGTGCGGGGAATGTTGTATTCAGTAGCATCCTTCGGTAATGTCAAGCGAAGCGGTACGTCACCAAAAGCTCTTACCAGACGGAAGTAAGAATACGCACGGACAAATTTGGCTTCCGCAATGTAGCGGGTTTTCAATGCCTCGTCCATACTGATCGCCGGAATGTTGGTAATTACCTGATTCGCGTAGTTGATGTTCTGGTACTGTCCTTCCCAGAACCCAGACAGCTGTCCATCTGTCGATCCTACCGTAAATTGATCGTATTGATTAAAGAACGGCGCATCAGAAGCAGTCGAACCTTTTTCAGCATCGTCGGAGCCTACACTTTCAATGGAAATTGCAGCAAATGCTGTGTTGTTCCAGTTACGAAGATTGGCATACATCGCATTGACCGCCTTTGTTGCATCTCCTTCATTTTGCCAAAAAACGGCACCAGCCTGTTTTCCCTGCGGGTCTGTGTCCAGGAAGCTTTCACTGCAAGCCGCTGGAATGAGCAGCATACCAGCCAGCCCGAAATACATGCCGGCTTTTCTGATATGATTTTTAAGATTTATATGATTCATGTTGATTCTGATATTAGAAAGTAACATTGATACCGAAGTTGTAAGTAGCCGAAAGCGGATACACGTTCGCGTCAATTCCAGCTTGCGTCGGCTTGTTCTCATTTGCTCTTACTTCCGGCGACAAGCCTTTGTATTTGAAGAAGTTAAAAGCATTCTGCGCGTTCGCATAGATTCTCAGCTTGCGGATTTTCAGCTTTTCGTT
>NZ_JBHYGF010000009.1:0-7524 GCF_051859145.1 Dyadobacter sp. | reverse complement strand
AGCTGTGCAGTCCGTACTCTGAAATAGCTGCCGCTCTGTACGTAGAAAGTACTTGGAGAGTAGTTCACACCACCGCCGATGTTGGCAGAAGGGTAGGTGTTTGAGGTACCTTCGCCATGCCAGCGATTATCAAAGAAATCCTTTGTGAAGTTCTCGTTACCATAGCGCCAGCCCAGGTTCGCATTGTAAACATCAACTCCGGAAACACCCTGGAAATCGAGCATCAGATCTATGTTCTTGTAATTCCAGTTGGTATTGATCCCGTATGTGAACTTTGGGTTTGGGTTACCAATTACTTGTCTGTCAAGACCGGTAATAGCGCCGTCAGGTTTGCCCGAAGTACCACTTATATCACGGTACCGGAAGTCACCTGGTTTTGCTGTTGGCTGTGCCGACTTGGCGATTTCATCCTGATTCTGGAAAATACCATCGACAACATATCCGTAGAAAGAACCGATCGGGTCACCAACACGCGTGCGGGTTGCAAGCGCGCCGCTGGTAAGTCCAACACCACCATCATAGATCGGGTTGGCACCACTGGTTACTGCAAGTACCTTGTTTTCATTAAAGCCTCCATTTACACCGATGCTGTAAGTAAGATCTTTGCCGATCTCATCTCTCCAGTTCAAAGCAAATTCAAAGCCTTTGTTCTGGAAATCAGCCTGGTTACCAACGATCCGTCCCGATTGTGTACCAATGGAAGCCAGTACTGGTATATCAAAAATGGCCCTTTCCGTTTTCTTGATATAATAATCAAGTTCAACTGTCAGTCGCGATTTCAGGAATGCAGCTTCCAAACCTACGTCAGTACCCACACCGCGTTCCCAGTAAGTAGTAGGCGGGATAATAGTGTTAATGCTTGCGCCGGTATTGATAAGGTTGTTTCCGAAAATGGCCGCCAGGTTACCGCCGGTTGCTACTGTCAGTGTAGACAGGTTCGAAGGCACTGACGCATTTCCTATTTTACCCCAGCTTCCTCTCACTTTCAGATTGTCAAAGAAATTCTGGTTTTTCATAAAAGCCTCATTGCTGATTACCCAGCCAGCTCCGACAGAAGGGAAGTAGCCCCAGGCATTTCCGCCCTGGTAGAACTTGGAAGAACCGTCAGCACGAAGAGAAGCGTTGATCAGGTAACGATCACCAAAGGAGTAATTTACCCGACCGAAATAAGAAGCATATGTTCCCAGGTCACCTTCATCGATTACATTGCGGCCTTCGGTGTTACCAAGCGACAGGTACAAATCGCCTTCACTGGTATATGGAACATTCAATGCAGTAGCAGTCAGTTTATAAGACTGATCCCGCTGAGCTGACTGGCCCAAAAGTGCAGTAAAGCTATGCGATCCGAACTCTTTGGTATAAGTCAATGTGTTTTCAAAGATCCAGTAGCGTGCCTGCGGGCGGGTAAAGCTGAGCAAGCTTGTGTTATTACGCTGCTTGAAAGTGGCCGCGTATTCCGGGTTGTAAAAGCGTGTTTCATCCTGAGAGTACCGGCCACCCAGGCTTGTTCTGAATGTCAGACCTGTCATAGGCGTGAATTCCGCGTATGCATTACCGGTCAACAAAGTTCTTTTCGTATTCTGGTTGTAGTAGTCGATGGTAACCTGCGGATTAAAGTTGTTGGCGTCTCCAAGATTAAAGTCGTTTGGATCACCATAAGAACCATCTTGTTTGTACACAGGTACAATGGGAGCCGCAGTGTACAACTGTCTGAAAATTCCGCCTGCTTCGTCTTTTGATTTGCTGAAAGAACCTGTGGCAGTATAACCCACTTTCAAGCTCTTCAAAACTTGAAAATCATTTTGAAGGCGGGCAGTGTAGCGTTTGAAGTTGTTTTTCTGTACAACACCATCCTGATCCAGGTACCCAAGTGAGAAGTTATAGCTCGATTTTTCTCCTCCGCCGCTGATTGAAAGCTGATGATTTGTAACCTTCGCTGTTCTCAAAATCTGATCGTACCAGTTAGTACCTTCGCCAAATTGGTTTGGGTCAAGAATGTTCTCTTTGCCATTGATATTGCTCAGCTCATTGACCATCGTGGCGTACTCTTTTCCATTCGCCATTTTGACCTGGTTAGTCACTTTCTGGAAGCCGACAAAGCCATTGTAATCCACAATTGCTTTTCCGGACTTACCTTTTTTCGTTGTAATCAGGACAACCCCATTGGCAGCGCGTACACCGTAAATGGATTGACTTGAAGCATCTTTCAGGATGTTCATGCTCTCGATATCACCGGAGTTCAGGAAGCTGATATCATCAAACCAGACACCGTCGACAACGTAAAGCGGGTTAGCGCTTCCATAGGCGGTACCCACACCCCTGATCCTGATTTGCGGAGCTTCACCTGGCTTACCTGAGTTGTTGATCTGCACACCTGCTACCTTTCCCTGCAAGCCGCTCACCGCGTTCATCGAAGGCTGCCGGGATATGTCTTCCCCTTTGATCTGGACTACAGAACCTGTTACATCAAGCTTGCGCTGGCTACCATAACCTACAATCACCACTTCATTCAATGCTTTCGCATCTTCCTGAAGTCCGACGTTGATCACAGTTTGTGTGCCCACCGTAATTTCCTGCGCGGTCATGCCGATCATCGAAAATACAAGCACCGCCTGACCCGACGGAACCCTGATTGCATAGTTGCCTTCTGCATCAGTTGGGACGCCCGTTGTAGTACCCTTTATAAGCACGCTTGCTCCCGGAAGTGATAAAGCGTCTGTTGCGGATGTTACTTTTCCTGTAACATCTATTTCCTGGGCAAAGGATGAAGTCCCGACTGCCAGGAAAACAAGCATGTACAGTAACCGTACAATAGTTTTCATTTGGTATCAATAAAAAGTTGATTGAACTATTAAAGGAATTAATTGACTTCAAATTTAAATCCGAAGTAAGAGGGAAATCAAAAAATGAACTACATCACCACTACATCACTGGGAATAATGCAAGGTTTATCGAGATTATGCGGGCTTTGTAGTAGATATGTCCTATCGTATCAAACATCCATCATAAACTGAACCAGATTGTCATCGTTGCCCAAACCCAGTTTTTTGCGCAGGCGATAGCGCTTTATTTCCACACCGCGGATTGAAATTCCGAGTACCGGCGCCATTTCTTTGGTAGATAAATTCATGCGTAGACAGGCGGCGAGCCTGAGCTCCGAGGGGGAGATTGTGGGAGAGAGCTGACGAAGCCGTTTGAAAAACTGTTCATGTACCTCATCAAAGTTTTGTTCGAAAAGCTCCCAGTCGTCTTTGCCGGCGACATTGCGCTCAATGCTATGCAATAACTTTTGATAATGAATATTGGGCAGCTGGTGACCGAGCTCGGCTTTTACCTGTTTCAGTTCGTTACTGATCTCTTCCAGGATCTCATTCTTTCGAACCACATTAATAGCCACATTGCTGAGTTGCTGACTTTTGCTCTGAATTTCACTTTGCAGCTTCTCATTCTGGATCTGCATGATCTGCCTTTCGCTGGAAAGTCGCTGCTGCCGGAGTTTTTCTTCCTGTTCCTCGATCAGCCTTTTGCGATGACGGGAGAGACGCTTTTCCTGGTAAAAGATCAGTCCGCACAATGCGGTAACGATCAGAATCGTAAAAAGGCTTCTTGCAAACAGCGTTTCGCGCCAGAGCGGCTGAACACTGAAACGGTATGAAGTAACCAGATCGTTGAGGTTGCTGCGAACTTCGAAAACATAATCTTCCGATTCGAGGTTGGTAAATTCGACAAAGTTCTGGTCAGTCCATTCCGACCATTGATCCGTCAATCCCTTTAAACGATACTTGTATTGAATGTTGCGGCCATATTCGGGTACGGAATACGAAATACGGATCGCCCGCACATCCCTGGGTAGACTCGGATTATTGGTCACTGCATAAGTTTCAGACAAGCTGCGCAGGTTGGCCACTTTACGGATCATGGGCGCAGAATCCGTATTGCCGGCGTCAGTATCGGAAGATCTGTCGTAGAGCGCATATCCATTATCCAGGCATAAGAAGTAATGTTTTTTTGTTACCGGGATAATCGTTTCACTGTTCCGGACCAGTTTTAAAGATAAATCGCGTGGTCTATTGCCCGGTGAATAAAAGGTAACCCTGTTCATGAAAACTTTAAACCAATCATCGCCAATACCGGTGCGAACTTTAAATGCTTCCTCTTCGGGCATGAAGTCCGTGCTGGTTTTTAAACTTTGCTGCCCCTCGGGTTCCAGGAATGTATTAGCAGACCGGATATGTATTTTGTTCCGCCAGTTGAAAAGCTCCACTGAAAACTCGCTGGGTATGTTGGCCGGGGAATGAAACTCCTGCCATTTCAATGCAGCGTCCAGACGGGGCGTGAGCTGGGCCAGGAAAAGTCCTTTATAAGCGTGTGCGAGCCAGAAAAAACCATTTTTATCCGCAGCGATCTGGCGGATTGGCGTAGGAGGTACTCCCTTTACAGGATACGCGTATGTCCATTGGTTTTGTGCATTTTTCTTGTAGGTATGTAGTCCATTATATGCGCCTTGCAACAACAATGTGTCGCTTCCACTTTTGATCGGTAACATAATCCAGCCACCGGTAATACCGGACACCTTCCTGATCCCATTCTCTTCAATGCTGTAAGTGGCGTCATTGTGTCCGCAGAGCAGCTGGTCGTCGAACACTTTCAGCATCCAGGTCTGCCCCTCCAATCCGGGAACTGCTTTAAAAGGCTCTGATGAAAGCCATTTTTTTACAAAAACACCCTTATTTGAACCCACGTAAAGTTTACCCCGCCAGATAGCCGCCGCGTAAGTGGAGCCGAGCGGATTGTCATTTGTCTGATAGGAAATAACGGGCGAGGACATAGCTACCAGGCTGATTCCCTGATCCATTCCAATCCAGAGCTTTTTATGGCGATCCTCAGAGAGTGCGATAACAGTATTGTTTTGCAAACCCGTTGTCTTGTTAAAACGATACTTTACCTCACCATTTTTCGACAACACATACACGCCATTCTGAATGGTACCGAGTACAAGGCTGCTATCCCGTGAAAGTATAATGGCTTTGTTAATGATATTCTGCTTCAATTCTTCCGAAACAGGAATTTGCCAAGGGATTAACACACCGTTTTGCCAGATAAAAAGCCCGTTTTTGGTAGTCGTGATCAGAATGCGCTTGCCTGGAAGTGGCAGCATGGAGGAGATAATAGACGTCGCAAGTGACTCTGTGCCCGGCAGCCGCGAGAATGTTGTGCCTTTTAACTCATAAATCCCTTTATCGATAACCGGTACCAGCACGCGATTTTGTACATAGCGGAGGAACATGAAATTACCGTCCGCCTGCATTTCGGTCAGGTTCTTTCCATCGTACCGGTATATTTTCGCAAATGACTGAAAGTAGATGTATTCGGGCGTTTTGAGAATATGCCAGATCTCTTCGGTTTTGAGACTTTTGAAATTGGCTTTTTTGCTAAGCGAATGATATTTCAGTTGTCCGTCCGCCGCGCGCAGCCAGTAGCCAAATTCAGAAAAGCCGCCGACATAGATGCGCTGCTCCTGAACCGGGGGCCGTTTTGTCTTGCCTGCAAGCGGCGGTATGACGGTAATCTCGTCGCAAAGTACGGTGCGTACGATCTGCCCGTCGGGTAGCGGGTACAGCTTCCATGAAGCCCCGTCGTATTCCATTAAACCGTCTGAGTTAGCGGAATATATGATCCCCTCAGAGCTTTGGCTGATCGCCCAGTTTTGATTGTGGGCCTTGTATTCTGACGAATAATAGTTAACCAAAGGTGGTGTTTCCTGGGCAAAAACCTGGGAGAAGATGCAGAAAAAAACAAGTATAGCACTACCCGAACGTGCCTTATGATTCAGGCTTGCAAAAACATTCATGTCAATAAATGAAAAAAATACTTTCTATTTTCTTGCTTACCGGCTCAGTTTCAATGGCGCAGGTAAAACCCACAGATGACAATACCAGGAACGACATTCGGTACAATCTTAACGAATCAGGGTCGCATTATGTAAAAGTAACTTTCACGAACCAGGCATGGTTCCGTTTCAACGAAAGTAACCCCGGCACTACCGTGCTTGGCGATCCGAAGACAAACACATTCGACATTGGTCTGCGGCGTACCCGCATGCAACTATTCGGACAAATCACAGACCGGATCTTCTTCTATACCCAGTTTGGGATGAACAATTTCAATAAGGTAAGTGCATCCCCTGCCTACAATACCACGGGAACTCCCAGTAACAGGAAAGTCGCTGCATTTTTTCACGACGCATTGGGCGAGTATGAAATCCAGCGGAAAGGAACGAGCTTCATTCGGTTTGGGGGCGGTTTGACGATTGTTAATGGTTTTTCCCGCTTCTCACAGCCCGGCATCGGTTCTATCATGACCATGGATGTACCTGTTTTTGCGCAGGCTACCGTGGACCAAACCGATCAGTTTGCCAGAAAGCTCGCTGTTTACAGCCGGGGGCAGATCGGGAAGGTGAATTACCGGGTCAGTGTTGCAGATCCTTTTCCGGTTGAAACAAATGGATCCGCCACTGCGGCGATCAATCAGAATGCAGTCTTTTCCCAGCGTCACCATCACAAGCAATTTGAAGGATTGTTGATCTACAACATTTTTGAAACAGATGATAACACAACGCCGGGCTACCTGACCGGTACTTATCTCGGAAAACGCCGCGTGCTGAACATTGAAGCTGGTATCAATGCTCGCAAAAATGCCACATGGAGGCGGGAGGGTGTTGATACCTTGTATCATAAT
This sequence comes from Dyadobacter sp., assembly GCF_051859145.1. Lineage (GTDB taxonomy): Bacteria > Bacteroidota > Bacteroidia > Cytophagales > Spirosomataceae > Dyadobacter. The sequence goes on along the minus strand of NZ_JBHYGF010000009.1, from coordinate 786 downwards.
ATGACTTTGTGGTCTGTGGCAGCTTTTCTGGATATGCCGGTCGATAACGCAAAAGGCACCGCGGTATCCGCCTATTTAGGTTATTTCAGTACTGATTATGGCAGGGGATACCTGCGTTACAACGGGATTATGAACCCTGCAACTGGTACCACCCAGCCCATTGCAGGCGTAGGCGGTACCCAGGGAAATGCTTACCCGATGTTTGGGACAGGCAGTGTGATCTATGCGCAGGCAGGTTATAAATTTAAAGATGGACTACTGGGCAGTCAGGGAACATTAATGCCTTATGCTTCGCTTCAATATGCCGACTATGACCGCCTTCGGGATGGTATGAGTGTTTTCAATGTGGGTTTAAACTGGCTGATCAAAGGGCACACTGGTAAAATGTCGCTTAACTACGAAAACCGGCCCGTTTACCGCAGCAGCAGTGTTGTCAATGAGCTGGAAGCAAACGGGCGCCGCGGGGCTGTGACTTTGCAATACCAGGTTTCCATTTAATCAAAAATTGAAATTCACCCTTGCAAAGATGTATCGCCCATTTACACCCATTTGCTGAACGCGGCGCGAGTATACAAAGCGGCCCAGACTCACATTCCCTGAATGCGTGTGTTTATCCTGGTACACATCGAATACATTGTTTGCACCTATGGAAAAATTGATCCCTTTTACGATGTTGAAATTGAATGCAAGGTCCGTGACAAGTTTTGCACCGAAGGTTTGATCCAGCGTTTCTTTTTCGCCTGTCAATATGTTGACGGGCCAGGAGTCAGGTTTTGCCGGATCTAT
>NZ_JBHYGF010000008.1:0-16038 GCF_051859145.1 Dyadobacter sp. | reverse complement strand
TTGCAGCCGCTCGGAATCAGGTACGGAGACTTGCGCGTCCGTTTCCAGGGAGTCGTACCAGCTGTCGAGCATGGCTCGCTCCTCGGGCGTGACCTCTCCTTGTAAATATCTTTTGAGTAAATCCTGGTAAACCTGCTGGTCCATTTTTTCGCAAATCGGTATGATTCGCAAGCAGAGACGGACGAAGCCCGAATTACCCTAAGACGAATAGGATATTTTTTCTAAAAAAATTTATTGAAGCAAGACTAGCAGCCAAACTGACGAGAAATTGCGCAGATTTTTGCGTAAAAAGGCCAATGCTCGGGAAAGATGGTATTCAATGGCTTTGTCCGAAAGCTGCATTTCCTCGGCGATCTCGGGAATAGTCAGCTGTTCGAAACGGCTCTTGATAAAAACCAGCCTCGTTTTTTCGGGCAGGTGTAAAAGTGCGTCTTCCAGGGCAACAAAAAGTTCGTCGTACTGCACGGCCATCGTCGTCGACAAGCTGCCGGAAGGAAAATAAAAGCGAAGGTGTTCGAGGTAATGCTCTTCCTGAATGTTCCTGCGGATGTAGTCAACGATCAGGTTTTTGAGGGACTGGGTGAGATATGCTTTTACATTCAGGATATCCAATGCATGCCTTTTTTGCCAGAGGGTAGCGAAAAGCTGCTGTGCAAGCTCCTCCGCGACTTCTTTGCGCCGCAGTTTGTTCATCGCAAGACTGTACATTCTAAACCAGTAACGTTCGTAAAGCTGTTTAAAAGCATTTGCGTCGTCTTGTTTTAGTAAAAGTATCAGCTCAGCATCGTCCAAAGGCTCACGGGACATAAAGCAACTTTATTAATTCACTATCTAATATAAGTGTATTGAGATTGTTGTAGCAATTGAAATGGATTTTCCCTGACAGGATCTGTCAGAAATGCGGCTGGAACCAGGGCAGTACCAATTACGGGCGAAAGTGTTCTCAGCGATGTTTAATGCCAGGAACATAACCTGCTTCAACCCGTAATGGATTTTGAAAATCTTAATTGAATGACTGTCTGAATGCCACCGGAGCGTATTTAGTCTTGTTCCTGAATAATTTACAGAAGGACTGAGCGTGTCCAAACCCCAGTTGAAAGGCAATCTCGTTAACCGACAAATCAGAAGTGGAAAGCTTTTGTTTTGCCAGGTTAATGAGCTTGTCCTGGATCAAATGCCGGGTACTTTGCCCGGTTAATGTGGTCAGCAACCGGCTTAGGTAGTCGGGGGAAAGGTGCAGGGCTTCGGCCACGCATTCTACGGTGGGCACGCCCTGAGTGGCTAACATATCGTCTGTAAAACGTTCGGCCAGCAAGGATTCCACCCGCTCTAATAAAGAATGATGGGAAACCCTGCGCGTCAGGAACTGGCGCTGATAAAAGCGTTCTGCATAGGTTAGTAACAGTTCGAGCTGCGCAATCATCACGGGGTGGCTTGATGCATCCATATTGCCGAGATATTCCTGCTCGATCTGCTGCATCAGGCCCACTACCAATGCTTCTTCTTTATCAGAAAGGTGCAGCGCCTCCCGCAGATGATATCCGAAGTAATCGTATTGATTGATCGTACGCGACAGGGACGTATTCAGCAGAAAGTCAGGATGAATCAGCAAAAGCCAGCCGGTGTGTTTGAAATCCTGTTCGGTGGAAGATTCAGTCGTAAGAACTTGTCCGGGCGACATGAACACCATTAAACCCTCATCAAAATCAAAGTCCTGCTGGCCATATTTCAATTTCGAATGGACGTTTCTTTTCAGGGCAATGGTGTAAAAATGATGGCTGATGCTTTTCAGTCCTGTACCGGAGCAGGCTTTTATATCCTCAAACCGTACCACACTGATCAGTGGGTGTCCCGGTTTGGGCAGCTCCATCAAACGGTGGTACTCGGTGATGGTGCGAATGTGCATTGGCGCTATTGCGGACATTATGATCAGTTTTTACAATCCAAACAGTATTTTCAGACCTTCTTTCAATGAAGCAGGCGGTCGCCCAAGTGCCCGGGCGAGGTCAGCCGTCACTTCGGATTCCTGCCCATTTCGAATATCAGCATTAAAATCGATAATCTTTCCCGCCATCGCGACCGGAAGGCCTTTATTAATCAGGATCGTTTCAAAAGCCGCACTTTCGACCGGTGTGTAGTTCACCTCTTTTCCGGACAAGTCAGTTAATGCGGAGGCAATGTCGTCAAAGGAATAAGCCGAGTCTCCTGTGAACTTGTAAGTTTTGTTTTCGCAGCCTTCATCCAACATAACATTCGCAATTGCCTCCCCCATTTCCTTTCGAAGCGCAAATGCAACCTTCCCCATTCCAGCGGATTGGATTATACCGGTCTCAAAAACCTGTTTACCGACAAACAACGGAATCACATCCATATACAAGGCATTGCGGAATATCGTATACCGCAAGCCGCTATCACGAATGTAATCTTCCGTAGCAAAGTGGTCGGCCATTAATGCATTTGACAGGCTATCGGGGTCGCGCAGGGAGCGACTGGTGTACGCAATTCCGGAAACCCCCACCCTTTTGGCTGCGTCTACTACATTACGGAGCTGCCGCATTCTGTCGCCTTCGTCTCCGGCTGAAATTAGCAAGACTGTATCTACTTCTTTCATCGCCTTTTCCAAAGATGAGATATCGTCAAAATCACCCTGGTAGGCTGGCAATCCGCGCGCCTGAAAAGCTAGTCGCTTTTCTTCGTTTCTGGTAAGAACAGCAATGCTGTCTGGTGGGATACGCTTCAACATCGTTTCGATTACCGCGCCGCCCAAAGCGCCTGTCGCGCCTGTTATTAAAAATCGCATAGCTATTGGTTTTAAGTACTCGCCAAAGCTCCGCAGAATTCAATGGAAGGAATAAGCCGAATCCGGCTTTGTTGAAGTGTAATCCGGCTGATTCTGTTTGTCCTGATTTTGTAGCACGTGTGACTATCGTAAAGAACTTTCTCAATCAAGATTCATCAGTCTCCTACAAATTGAATATTGCGCACCCGTAATTTACATTGCAACTCCTACGCGGGCGGGCCGTAAGATATTCGGGCACATCCCGGCAGATTTACATAAATTGCTTTTTCTAACCAAACACCCTTTCCACATGGCACATACTACCTCCAATCCGAAGATCCACGAAGGCCGTAACTTGAAGCGTTTTAGGGAAATGCTTCAAATCAAACAAGATTATTTGGCTTTTGAGCTCGGCGATGATTGGAACCAGCAAAAAGTCTCCCTACTTGAACAAAGGGAAAAGATTGATTCTGATATTTTGGAACAAGTTGCGGCAATTCTGAAAATCCCGGCAGATGCGATTCGGAATTTTGATGAAGAGAAGGCGGTGAATATTATTTCGAATACATTTCAGGAATTTCATGATCAATCAGCTGGTGTAAATTTTCAGCCGAATTACAATATCAATCCTGTTGACGAAATCATGAAATTTCACGACCAAAAAATGGAGCTTTATGAGCGGATGTTGAAGGAAAAGGATGAGATGATGGAAAGGTTGGAGCGGTTAATTGGGGGAAGGTAGTTATCAAATTTGCATTGCTCCGGAGGAGCTCCCTGTTTCTAGAAAAATCAATGATCATAAATGTTCGGCCCCAGCGGGGCCTCCTGTTAATTCCCGGATTAATCAGGAGGCCCCGCTGGGGCCTTTGAAATAAATTTGATGTCTACTTTTCTATAAACAGGGAGCCGCTCTGCGGCTGAAACGGCTATAATGCGTTTTAATGTCTTACAATCTGTGACGGAAAAGAAGATTCACGCCACCCTAACCCCAATCAACTCCACTCCTAAAACCTCCTCAATCCGTACAATCGTTTCAATCGTGAAATTGCTATTCCCTTTTACCCAGGAATTTACAGTTTGAGGCGTCACCTGCAACTTGTCCGCCAAATCCTTTTGGCTCATTCCTAGTTTTCGCAATTGGGAAAGGATATTAATCGCAATAATCCTGGATTTTTCTAAGGCTTTCGGATTTTCGGCTTTGCGGACTGCGCGCTCTTTCCATTTGCTGGATTCTGCAGAGGTGACCGATTCTAATTTCTGTAATATATCTTCTCTCGTTTGCATAGTTATTCAAAATCAATGTATCCCCAATCTTCCACAGTTTCAATATTCAGTTGCTTCAAAAATCGCACGAGCACATTCAGCTTTTCGAGCTCGTTTCTCAAATGCTCGCGCTCATTCATTGTTTTTGTCAATTTGATGGCGCTGCCTGAGATTACAAAAAAGTCGTATTTAAGTCTGACGGCATAAATCCTAAGCCACGATTTCGCGCCTGTTCCATAGGCTTTGCTCTTTTCATTTACAATTTTGATTCTAGCAGTTTTGTCAAGTGGCTTGAAAATATCTCCCAGTCTCTTTTCCGAATCCTGTCCTTCTGCAACTCGCAACAATTGTTTTTCAAATGCATCAGCTTCCGACATTGTAATTGAAATAGCTTGGCTGACCGAGCAATAGCCGTAAAAATCTTTTACAAGATCCTGCTCGTGCATGGTAAAAAATGCATCCAAATACTCCGAATCGTCCCAGCAATTGAAAGTGCGGTCAAATTCGTTTTCTTCATTCCCTTCAAACCGCGCCGCCCAAAGCGTCTCGGGAACAATGCGTGTAAGCTCAACAATTTTCATGGAAACTGCTGCACGTTTGCAGCTCGCTAATGTGTGTACGGATTAACTACTAGTTTTCAAAGCTAGCGAAATTCTTCTAAAATCAGATTATAACCTTATTTTTAATATCGATGGTGATTGAGTAAATTGGTATGTACTTGACGTTTGTAAAATGATGAAAACCTTTGCCCAAAAACTCAGCTACACCTTCCTCCTCGCGGTCCCAATCCTGGTCACGGCGATGGCCTTCATTTTCGGACACCAATCTCATTGGATTTATCTGCCGGGCTGGTTTCTAAATATGCTGCTCATGTTTTTAGCTGTCAAGACGCTGGGAGACGCGAAAAGTGAGACTGTTCGCCGCGTTGCATGGCCCTTGATCATGTCCTGGGCACCGATTTCTGTTTTTGCCGGAATGGGCCCGCCACCGGAAACTGCCGAGGGATGGGCGGCGCTGGCGTGGGAGCAGCAGTTGAGATACTGCATTCTGATCCTGAGCGGCACATTCACCACGATTGGTTTTTTAAGAATGTATAATATGCTTAAAAGTGGCCCGGGTTCGCGTTTCGCAAGGGTTGGCAAGACGATGTTTTTAATGGCGCTGCCGCTTTTCATTGCAAACATGGCCTACTGGGGATTTTTTCTCACGAATGTATTTGTGAAATATGCCCAACCAGGAGCGCCTGCCAAGCCCAACTGGCTTCAAACAGTATCCTCCGCCTTCACTGTTGTAAGAATGACAGAAGTAACATTGATCTACTTAGGCACGGCTGTGTTCGCCTATGCATTAAACAGATCGGGCCATCTCAGTCGGCTTGCCAGCTCCATATACATTTTCTTCTGCTGTTTGGGAGCAATCCTAAACCTGCTGCCCGCCGGCCTCCCCGCGCCGCTCGCTATTGCCAGTTATGTGTCCTATATTCCGGCTATAACCCTGCTGATGCCTTATTTGATTGGGGTGAATTTGCTTAACAAGGCGAAGTAGAATGGCGTTTGATGTACCATAATCCATAAATTCGAACTGACACCGCATGGTGTGTAGCCACAAAAAAAAGACGTTCCTTTCGAAACGCCCTTGTGATCCCACTGGGATTCGAACGGCACCGGCCGCCCGCCCGGGACCCATACATTAAAAGTGTAAACTTGAATCAAAAAGCACCCTTTTGAGGTGCCCTTGTGATCCCGCTGGGATTCGAACGGCACCGGCCGCCCGGCCAGGACCCATACATTAAAAGTGTGCATTTAAAATGAAAAAAGCACCCTCTTGAGGTGCCTTTGTGATCCCGCTGGGATTCGAACCCAGGACCCATACATTAAAAGTGTATTGCTCTACCAGCTGAGCTACGGAATCATTTTCTGGTTTGATATTGCTCTACCAGCTGAGCTACGGAATCGATTTAACTCGATTTACAACCCGCAAAAATCTTGTACAATGCCAAGCCTTTTCGCTAATTGTGGTGCAAAAGTATGCGGGAAATTGTACGAAACAAATTTCACAGACCTGTTTTTTTGAGTTTTTTTCCTGACAATGGATATACGTCTCGCATTCAGGTATTTGGACCACACATATTTTTTCAGATTTTTTCAAATGTTAGCAATGTAGCAAATTCATTTAAATGAAATTGGACAAACATTTGCACCTCCCGGAAAACACTCGCAGTAAAATTGGTCTAAACAATGCGCCTTGCCTATATTAGCTGGCATAGAACTGTTCAACCCGGATCAAAAACCTTTTTGAATGTTTGCTGTAACTGTCAGGTATTTTGCAATCTTCCTATCTCTTCTTGCTTTCTGCACCGGGTTGCGCGTGCAACTGGCTGCTCAAAACAAAGCTTGGCTGGATGAATATAAGGAGCACAAGGCTTACGGAGATGTCTATGTTGTCAAGAAAGTAGCTGTTCCCTGCACTTCCTACGAGACTTTTCTGGTTGATCAAAATGGCAAAAAACTGACTCCTGCATTCCGGGATATCGGTGATTTCTCCGAAGATCGGGCCGAGTTTGTACCCATGGAACTTGGTCCTAATGGAAAAGGGCTGCATGGTTTTATAGACCGCTCCGGTAAGATCGTAGTACCCGCTATTTACGCCGGCACCGACCGATTTATCAATGGAAAAACGTGGGTGATTTATCCGGTAGGCAAGCAATTCGGGCTCTCTTACATTGATAAACAAGGAAATACGCTTTACAAAATCCCGATAGAGAAATACAAAAACGACTTCCTGATTGAACAGGCGGAGCAGGAGCACGTTTGTAACCACGACACCAAAGAGGATATTATCTGGTGGAGAAAGGGCGATATGTTTATCCTCAACTGGAATTTCAGCAAGTTCAACGAGCAGGAAATTAAGCGATCAAAGCATATTTATCACTTTAATTTTCGTGGCAAATACGGGATCATTGACAAAAATATGGTGCTCAAAGTACCTGTTGCACTGGATGATATCGATCCCACCTACAAATACTCGGGGCAAGGAATGGAGCGTGTTCAATACGGCGATAAGTTTGGCTACATTAGTCCTTTCACCGGCGACCTCATTGTACCCTTCGAATATACCGACACGCGCAAGCCGACTGCCGGGCTATTTTGGGTAAAAAAGAACAACAAATGGGGCTGCATTGACAAAACAGGCAAAGTGAGGATCAATTTCCTGTACGACGAAGCAACCGGTTTCACGTCAGAGGATCGCTCCGCAGTCGCTATCAATGGAAAATTCGGGCATATTGACAAAAAAGGCCGGATCCGCACGCCGCTCAAATATGACTTTGCATCTTACTACAATCAAGGTCGGTCGATGGTCAGGCTCGATGATAAATATGGGTACATCGACACCACCGGCAAGTATATTACAGAGGTTATCTATGACGAGGCGCTTCCGTTTGACAAGACGACAACTACTGCCGAGCGCTCGTGGCTGAGATATGAGCTGTCTCTGGATGGTAAGGAGACTTTCGTGGGCTTTTCGTACAAGCTCAATGCAGTTTTCATTCTCCTGGCCTTGGTACTATTTGTTCGAATTAACAGTTATTTGTTCAAGAAATATCAGGGTAAAAAGTGGTTCAAACGGAGTAAAGCCTGACTTTGGGGTACTACCCTGCTGCTCAGGATTGCAAAAGATCGGCTTACCGAGATAACTTCTTTTTCACCGCCAGCTTTTCGGTTTCAGTGCGCGCAAGTTTTAAAGCTTCTTGAAGATAACCGGCAGCCCTGGCTCCGTCTATAGTGCTATACAATTCCCCGAGCAGCAAAAAGTAAAAGTAATCGTGCTCAATGTCGAGCTTTTCAGCCTCGGTAATCGCTTTTTGCGCGCCTTTGGCTTTGTACAACGCATAAGTTCTGTTGAGTGCCGCAACGGGCGAGTAGTTGATTTGAAGTAAATGGTTGTACAAATGCAGGATCTGCTCCCACTTTGCAGGCGTGCCCTCCCGCTGTGTATGCCAGAATGCAATACCCGCTTCAATATGGTACCTGCTGAGCTGACTTCCATTTTGGGCCTGATTTAGAAAGTACATCCCCTTGCTGATCAGGTCACTGTTCCAGCTACTGGTTTCCTGTTCTTCATAGAGTATCAACTCGCCGGAATCCGACAGTCTTGCGTCGAAGCGGGAGGCGTGGAAACACATCAATGCGAGCAGCGCATTCACTTTCGGCTTGTTAGTCAGCGCGTTTTCAACGAGCATCAGGCAAAGCCGCATGGCGTCGAAGCACATTTCACGACGCAAAGTTTTATGCTGGCTCTGAGAGTAATATCCCTCATTGAAAAGCAGATAAATGGTCAGGAGTACGGTATCAAGCCGGCCGGAAAGAACTGCATTGTCCGGCATTTCGAAGCTGACTTTTTGCGACCGCAACTTCTCCTTCGCCCGCGTCAGGCGCTTGTTGATAACCTCTTTTGTTGTACCAAAAGCATCGGCAATCTCCCCTACCCCAAACCCGCAAAGAATGCGCAGTGACAATGCGATCTGCGACGCTGCGGCTATCGCAGGATCACAGATCGCAAACATCATCCGCAGCTGACTATCAGCAATATGCTCAGGTGACAAATCGATTTCACTATCACATTCAGCTGTTTGATCCGCAAGTACCGGAGCCACTTTCTCGTTGAAGATCGCATTTCTGTGCAGGTGATTCTTCGCCTTGTTCTTCGCCACTTCATAAAGCCAGCCGGCCGGATTAGGCGGAGCCCCCTCAATCCCCCAGGAATGCATGGCCACCAGGAAAGTTTCGCTGGCGATATCCTCTGCTACTTCGAACTGCTCCAAACCGAACTTCCGGCACAGTACCGACACAATTTTGCGGTATTCCGTCCTGAACAGATGCGGGATCAGGATGTCATTTTTCATGCACCGACGAAATCATCCTGACTTCGACGCTATTCCCCTCGCCATACAAAATGGGACAGGCAGCTGCCATGGCTGTTGCATCTTCCAGGCTCTCGGCCTTCACCATAATAAAACCGGCAAGTGACTCTTTTATTTCCACAAAAGGTCCGTCAGTGACTATGCCACCAGGCTTTAATACTTTTCCTTCGGTAGACAAGCCTTTTCCACCGACAAACCTGTTGCGCGCCGCAATGTCTCCTACCCAGTTGTGATACATTTCCATAAAACCCTGCATTTGTTCCGGTGAGGGCTGCGCTTCTTTGGTAAGCAGGTCAAGGCGCATCAGAATCAGGTACTCGTCCATTTCGCGGCGATCAGTTTGAGTTTCCATAAAAATCAATTTTTTTGAAATTAAATACTGGTTTTTACATCATTACAAATGAGACCTGAAAAAAAGGACACTAACCCGCATAATTTTACAAAGCCCGCATTTCCCTGCTCCTCCTGCAATTCAGCTCTAAATAATTGACCACAAAACAGATGATTGAAGTAAATTGCGCATTCCGGCAAAAGAACGGATTTTTTCATACCTAAATCCAATACCTACCATGCAAGTACATCGACTGTTTTTATTTTTTGCATTTTTTATTTGGTTAGAACCAGCTTCGGCGCAAGACAAAAAATACAGTATCGTCATCAAAGGCGGCCACGTGATCGATCCTAAAAACAATGTGGACGCGGTGATGGACCTTGCGATTGAAGGTACCCCGGGAGGTACCGACGGCAAAATTGCGCTGGTTGCCAAAAACATAGATCCCAAACTCGCTGTGCAGGTTGTTGATGCAAAAGGACTTTACGTCACTCCCGGCCTTATCGACATTCACGTGCACTACTTCTGGGGTACCGACCTGAAAGGCACTTACCGAAATGGTCCAAACGGTTTGCAGCCCGACGGATTTACATTCCGGACTGGCGTTACCACGGTTGTAGATGCAGGCAGTTCCGGCTGGAAAACCTTTGAAACCTTCAAAGCGCAAACAATAGACCTGTCAAAAACGCGCGTTCTTGCAATGCTGAACATTGTTGGCGAAGGAATGGCCGGCGGCAAGTTTGAAAATAGTCTGGACGAAATGGATGCTGTAAAAACAGCGGAAATGGTAAAGAAGTATCCCGAAAATATTGTGGGAACCAAGCTGGCGCATTTCAGCGGCCACGACTGGACACCTACTGATCGTGCAGTGGGAGCCGGAAAGCTGGCGAATGTTCCGTTGATGGTAGATTTCGGAGGCGCAGATCCGGTACTTCCGTTGGAAGAGCTTTACCTCAAAAAGCTCCGCCCTGGTGACATTTACACGCATTGCTTTGGTGGAAACAGCGATAACAGTGGAAAAGGCCGTGAATCGATCGTGGATATCACTGCCAACAAAGTGAAACCGTATGTGATTGAGGCACAAAAGAAAGGCATTGTTTTTGACGTTGGTTTCGGCGGCGCAAGCTTTCTGCTTGCACAGGGACAACCCGCTATTAAACAAGGCTTTTACCCCAACTCGATCAGCACAGACCAGCACATATCGAGCATGAACGGACCGATGAAAGATATGAACAATATCATGTCGCTGTTCATGGCCATGGGAATGGATTTTAAAAGCGTGATCGCCGCCAGTACCTGGAACCCGGCCAAAGAGATCAGGCGCGAAGAGCTTGGTCACTTGTCTGTCGGCGCCACTGCGGATGTTGCGGTACTTAACCTCCGAGATGGAAAATTCGGCTTTTACGCACGTGACGGCAGGATTGAGGGTAAGAAACGCATTGAAACAGAGCTCACGATCAAAGGCGGGAGTGTTGTTTATACATTAAATGCATTGGTAGACCCGGTTAACCTCCCACGTCCGGCGCCGAAAAAGTAAGTACTGTCAATTTTTATGTTAAATCAAAAAAAGCAACTCGGTCCGGACTTCGACCGAGTTGCTTTCTTGATTTTAGCTTTTTACAAACATCAGACTGCTTTTACAATCTTCATTTCTTCGGGATTCCAGTTCACAACCGTGTTTTCAAAGTAGCTTTTGTTGGATAGCAATGCCGGGCCCGCGGCACGGAAACCGAAAACAGCATCTTCAACAATCTGCTTGTTGCCACGCATTGCGTCAAAGAACAATGCAAAATGGTCGAGCCTGTCGTCATAACCCTGCGGCGCTTTGTACTCTTCGAAATCCGGTTCCGACATTTCAGGGATCACCGGATACTTCGCGCGGTACTCAGCCAGGAACTTCTCCTGCATGTCTTTCGGGAAAGTGTCGATGGTATATCCCGGCGCTTTCGCCATTTTCTTCTTCTTCACCGTAACAGTATTGCCCGAAAGGGTGATCTGTCCATCAGTACCCACGAAACGGAAGCCAGAACCTCCACCGGATCCGTCAGCAAAGTTCACGCGCAGTGTCAGGTTGAATGCAGGGTGAGTAGCTGTTTTCGGATAATCGTAAATCCCGACCATCACGTCTGGTACGTCACGCCCGTCTTTCCAGTAACGCAAGCCGCCGCTGGTCATAATGCGCGTTGGACCTTTGCTGTCGAGGATATAGTGCATTCCTGAAAACAAATGCACAAAAAGGTCGCCTGCTACGCCGGTACCATAATCCTGGTAATTTCTCCACCTGAAAAAACGTAACGGATCATAAGGCATTTTGGGCGCTTTGTTGGAGAGAAAACGATCCCAGTCTACTGTTTTCGGAGAAGCATCCAGGGGAATGGAATATTGCCACGCTCCCTGTGCCGAGTGGCGGTCATAGTAAACCTCCACAAAGTTCAGCTCACCGATCGCACCGGCCTTATAGAGTTCTTTTGCTTTGGCATAAATAATGGAGCTTACCCGCTGACTTCCAACCTGAAAAACCTTCTTGGAGTCATTCTGCGCCTTGATCATATCGTAGCCTTGCTCGATTTTATGCACCATCGGTTTTTCGCAATAAACCGCTTTCCCGGCCTTCAATGCCTCGATTCCGATTTGCGAATGCAGGTGATCGGGTGTGGCGAGAATGATCGCGTCAATGTCTTTCCTGTTCAGGATCTCAGTGTAGTCGCGCGTGGTTTGGATATCGTTGCCAAACAGCTCTTTCGCCCTCACCAAATGCCCGTCGTACAAATCTGCCACCGCCATTAACTTGACGCCGGGCACCTGCAATGCGGTGCGCGTATCCCCCATTCCCATGATCCCGGTACCAATGCAGGCAATCTGGATTTTGTCATTGGCAGCTATCTTCCTGTTGAGCCAGGGCAGTTCGTGGGATGTGGATTTCTTATTACCGGCCAATAATTCATGAACAGGACTTGCCGCCAGTAATGCGCCTCCTGATAATTTTTTAATGAAATCTCTTCTGTTTTTCTGGTTAAAATACGGCATAGGATCCAACGTGTTAGTATTTGATTCTCTGGGGGATGAAAATAATAACAAAACCTTCAAAATTGGTGGCGCCTGCTTTAATATATCTGTGTATGCAAAAAACCTGCGGTAGCTTCTTGCGACGTATCATTTAAATATTACTTTTGCATCCAATTAGCGGCCAGGTGGTGGAATTGGTAGACACGCTACTTTGAGGGGGTAGTGCCCGTTTGGGTATAGGAGTTCGACTCTCCTTCTGGTCACAGTCGATAAAGTGCGTTTGGAGTATCTAAACGCACTTTTTTTATGACAAACCAACTATCAGAGACAAAAACGAGACAATTTTTTGCGGAAAAGCATGGTCTGCACCTTGACGAATCTGGCCCCTACCCCTTCGAGTTTGCTGTACTGCAGCGGCCCAAGAACTCCGATTGGTATGTCTCATTCTACGTTTTTTCGATCAAACGAAATGAACTGGTAAGAAGAAGGAGAAATGTTTACGGCGACTCCCAGAAAGCCAAGAAGGAAAGTGCGAGGATAATCATTGACGAAATCAATACAGTTTTGAAGGCAGGCGGGCATATCGATCCAGTGAAAAAGCTTAGGGATTCAGGAGAAATGCCGCTTGCTACGGCGCTGGCTGAATTTATGAAGGATAAACGGCTAACCCTGAAGGAGCAGTCGGTTAAGACCTATGAAAAATGGTCAAATTATTTTGTGATGTTTCTCAGCGCTTACGACCTGAGCAAGATCAGCCTAAAGGACTTCAATAACGAACATGCAGCAGACATGCGAACGCATGCACTGACAGTATTGAAGATGGGAAACAAATCATATAACACATATAAAGCATTCGTAAGCGGATTTTTCATTTATAGCAAGCCAATTTACAAGCTTACATCAAATCCGATTTCCGAGACCCTTTTTAATCTCCCCACAAAAACGAGCAAGCATATTGCTTACAACGCCGCTCAAATCGCCGCTTACAAAGAGGCATGCGAGAAGCTGGACCTTCCCGAACTTTGGTTTTTTGTACGGATGATCTACTATACATTTTGCCGACCATGGGAAGAAGTGCGAAAAATGCAGGTTGGCGATATAAAGGATGATCATATTATCATCTACGCAGACACGTCCAAAACAAACCATCGGTCTGTGATGATCCCGCCGGCTTTGGAAGCAATCTTTTCAGAATGGAAGATCAGGGAGTACCCGCCTCATTTTTACATTTTTTCGCATGGATACAAGCCGGGCAAAACCGTCGTCAGTCACAACTTTTTCTATGACAAACATCGGAAGGTACTTGACGAAATGGATCTATCCAAACAGGGCTATGATATCTACGGCTGGAAGCATACCGGCGCGATCGCACTCTACAAGGCTACCAAAGATCTTATGCTGGTAAAGGAACAATGTGGGCATTCTGACATTAGTCAGACTGTCCAGTATCTTCGCGATCTGGGCGTGTTTCACTACTCAGCTGGCATCAATCTCTTTCCCGAAATCTGACAACATGTTCAACTATAATCCTAGCGTCCATGGTGAAGATGATATCATCGAATTCATACTAAATGAACTGATAAGACCTGAATGGGCTGGCGGTTGTTTACAGATAAAGTTATAAAATAAGAAAAAGTTTTGCTTAAAATTTCAGCGCAACGGGTGTCTTTTGCTAGACGGCAGGTATCAATCTACCTCTATAAATCCAAAAATGATCGCAATAATCTGTCTAGGAAAATGTGACTCTCCAGACAAGTTTTCATGCACACGTATGATCTTGCCTGCCATACTCGGTTTTGTTGCAGATTTAAAGGCCAGAGGACTGCAAGAGAAGGCTTTCAATTTCTTCATTAACTAATAAACACTTATTCAATGCAATTATCAGAACTTTTCGGGCTGACATCAGATAAGCTATTATCTGATTTCAAAATTGGTGCTCAATTAAAACACAACGGTAATATTGGTGATTACAGGGAAGACTCGTTCAGGGAGTTTTTAACTACAAAAATGCCTCACAAGTTTGGTATCGGAAACGGTGAAGTTGTCGGTTTTGAAAATGATACATCCAGGCAAAGTGACCTAATAATCTACGACAAGTTTGAAGCTGTGCCGCTAGTTGTCAAAGATTCTGTTCAAGCTTATCCAGCAGGTAGCATTTATGGTATAATAGAAGTTAAGTCCCAGCTTTCTAAGGAAAAGCTAATTGAGGGGCTCGATAACATTAAATCGGTCAAAGCCTTGGTGCCAAACGAACAAATATCACGTAAAGATGGAATGTCGGTGCAATTCTATCCTAGACCGAAGCCTTTCGGCTGCATATTTGCCTTTTCATTGGGGGGAAATTCAATGAATTCCTTAGTTGAGAATTTGCGTGTTTGGGAAAGGTCTAATGAACCTCAATTCTGGCCAAATATGGTAGTAGTGCTTAATGAAGGGATAGTAGCCCATTACACGCCAAGTGGTAAGCTTGAAATCCTGTCAATCGATGCTTCATTGAGTCCATTCTTTCACAACCATCAATCAGACACCCTATTCCAGTTCTACTCCAATTTGATTGACCTGTGTAATTCCATGAATTTACCGAAACTTGAATTATCGAAATATCGCTATTCCCCGAAACTAGTGTTAGGACACACTATTAAAGGAAAAGATATTTTAGTAAAAAAGAGTCCAAAAGAATACACGGTCTACGAATTAACGGACGAGCGTTTAAGGGCCATTATTTCAAATGTCAACGAAAACGGTGTAATTACTAGAAGGATGCTTATGGAGCAATTTTCTATTGCAAAGGATTGGCCACTGCTGATAGACGAAGACACAAAGTTTTTATTATACGATCCCGAAATGAAGTTCAGAAACAAAGAATATTTAGAAACTGTTATTAAAGCAGACAAAAGCTGGAAAGATTCATTTTCGAAGATATTCATTAATGATAATCCTGTTTACATCCCACACGTTTGTTTAGAATATTAATTACCCTATTATCTACCTAACAATCAGATGCTTGTATTTTTTACTATCGTCAACCCTGGGCATCAGTAAAATACTAATTAATGATATGCTGAAAAAAGAGAACGGGGCCGCTACTGCTCACCCGTTCTTTTTAAGTTTATAAATCATGTTGTTACGCCGTGGCCGGCTTGTAATCGGTTTTGATGGTAATCCAGATTTCTTCCCCTTTTTTGTCAGCTGCCAGGATTTTGGAAGCTAGCCTGTCGTGAGCGGTCACGCTGGATCCCACACAATAGTTTTTGTCCTGGATCCATTGGGTTAAACCTGGAAGCAAGCATCCTTCTGTATTCCGGATATAGTTCCCCGGATGGATCAGGATCCCGCTGTAACCTGGTACACCCACCAGGCGCGGCAAAATCCGCTTAAACCTGTTCGAATACGCCATTATTACTTTGTATCGGCCGGTAGGGATTGCAGTTTCCTTTTTGATCTTCTTCTCAGCTATCTGCTCCAAACTCATTTCCGAGTGCAAACCCCGGTCTGCGTCTTCTAAAACAAAGTGATGCGCGGCGTCGTCGACGGTCAAAGTACTTAGTGTGCTGGCTTCCCCCTGCCAGCGTCGGGTCAATACTAATTCCATTGGGTTTACCAGTTATACTTTGTTAAGAATTTGCCAAGCTTGTCGTCTGGCCGGCACTCGCGATAGATAATCAGGCGCTCAGTTACGACGGCGAAAAGCAGCAGGATGAAAACGCCGGCAGAAGCGCCCCAAAGCACACCGCTGAC
>NZ_JBHYGF010000007.1:14124-16192 GCF_051859145.1 Dyadobacter sp. | reverse complement strand
TTTTGCTTGCTGATACACCCAATATTCCGGACTGCAACCCCGTGCTGTTTTTGAATGCAAAAGGCAAATTGTTCCTGGTGTGGATTGCGGTGCAAGCTAACCTTTGGGAGCAATCGATTTTACGCTTGAAAACTTCCGAAAACTATCTTAAACCAGGTGCTCCCGTTTGGGAATGGCAGGATAATATCCTCCTGAAACCAGACGACAGCTTTGCCGCAGAAGTGGAGAAAAAACTAAACGCTGCCGCACCTGCCCGCAGGCTGGGCAGGTTATGCGCCCAAATACGACGATCTGATTATCGCAGCCAGCAAAGATGCGCCAAAAAGAAGCATCGGCTGGATGACCCGTATTAAACCGCTGCTGCTGGAAAATGGGAGGATTGTGCTGCCGCTTTATTCGGATGGTTTCAATATGTCAATGACCGCCATTTCCGATAATCATGGAGAAACCTGGCGACCCGGGTTGCCCATTGTTGGTCGGGGTCCCATTCAGCCCGCCATTATCAGGAAAAAGAATGAAGACCTGCTGGCATTGATGCGCGACAGTGGCGACGAGCCTACCCGGGTGCATGTCAGCGAAAGTACCGACCAGGGTGAAAGCTGGCAGGCAACCCGCAAAACGGACATTCCCAACACAGCCAGCGTAGAACTCATTGTTTTGAAAGACGGCCGCTGGGCTTTTTTGGGAAATGATATTGAAAACGGCCGCTATATACTGACGCTCAGAACTTCGGCCGATGAAGGCAAGAGCTGGAAGCACTTTTCCATTGAAAATGATGAATCCAGAAAAGGAGGGTACTCCTACCCTTCGCTGATCCAGACACCCGACGGATTGATGCACATGACCTACTCGCATCATCCTGAAAAAGGCAAAAAGTCTATTAAATATGTTGTCGTTGACCCGACGCGCTTACCTTAACCTACCTTTTTAATGCAACGATCAAATTACTTTACACTCCTGCTACTGGCGATCACCCTTTACGCATGGAGCGCGCAATTGAGTGCGCAGCCGGTTTACAAAGACAAACCATTCCAGCAGGATTACAGCATCAAGTACTATGCGGATACCACCAAAGCCAGGCTGCTGAAAGTGGCGGCAGACCGCAATGGAAATATTCAGATCCTGGCCAAAGAAGGTTTGCAGCACCTTTCAGGCGGTGAGTTCCTTTATCCCGGAAGTATCAGGGCAGACGATACTTACCGGTTTATGAAAGACAAAAAGGTCGCGGATCTGACGGTTTACGAAAACCAGTTTGTATATCTTACCAACGCAGTAGTAATGAGCAATGCGTGGGCAGGAACTTTGTTTTCGAAACATACACTGACGAACGCAAAAACACTTGCTGGCGGGAAAGACTTCACATTTCTGGTAAGCGACGGCAAAGCATTGCAATTGATCAAGGATTCAAAAGCAATATGGACAGGAATTTTGCCAGGCGATGAAGTACTGGATCTGATCGATCAGCCGGGAAAGAACGCTTTCTGGATTTTGGGTAAAAAGTCTCTGTACACGCTGGCAGACAACAAGCTCTCCAAAGTAATGGACGGATCGGGCTTTACCAGTTTTGCGCTCGCTAATAAAGCAGGGAATATTGTGGTAGGTACCTCCGACGGATATCTCGTTTTTGACCTAAAAACAGGTAAGCAAGCGGGAACAATTGCAAAGAAACTGCCTGCAACACGAATCACCGCGGTGAAAGAAATTAATGGAAAGCTATGGTTCGGATCAGATCAGGGCGCTTTTGCACTTCGTGAAGATGGTAAGTTCGACTATCACTACGGCGAACGCTGGCTACCAGGCAATGTAGTTACGGATATTGAGCCGGGCCCTGGCAATTCTGTTTTGATCCTGACTACAAAGGGGCTTGGACAAATCAGGTTCAAATCGATGACGCTGGAAGAAAAAGCGATGTTTTTTGAAGAACAGGTTCGTAAACGTCACATTCGCAATGGGTTCAATGCTACTCTTGCTAAAATGGAGCATGGAAATCTGGCAACGGGCTATATGGAAGATTCGGATAATGACGGCTTGTGGACCTCGATGTATCTGGGTGGTGAGATTTTCAGGT
>NZ_JBHYGF010000007.1:0-14114 GCF_051859145.1 Dyadobacter sp. | reverse complement strand
TATGCGGTCACGAAAGATCCCGAAGCTTTGCAGAATTGCCGCGAGTCGCTGGAAGCAATGGAAAGGTTGTATACGGTAAATCCGGTACCAGGATTTCCCGCACGGTCTTTTGAGCGTTCCGGGCACATCAAGGAGCTGCACGACCCTGAAAGGTGGCAGCATTCTCCCGAAAAAGAATGGGACTGGAAATCGACTACGAGCAGCGATGAGGTGATCGGGCACGTTTTTGCATTTAGCGCAATGGCCGAGCTTGTTGACGATCCTGCATTGAAAAACAAGGCAATTATGCTGATAGATACGGTCATGTCGCACATTGTCAAAAATGATATGTACCTCATCGATTTTGATGGAAAACCAACGATGTGGGGCAAATGGAATCCCGCATATGTCAATTCTTTCCCGACCAATGTAGGCGACCGGAAGCTGAATTCGTCCAACATTATTTCCATGCTGCAGACCGCCTATCATTTTACCAAAAAGGAAAAATATAAGGCGAAAGCATTCGAGTTGATGACCAAACATGGTTATCTCGACAATATGATGCGCTCGATGAAAGAGATCGGAAAAGCGCCTGCTGATGCAGATGAGCACGCCAAACATATGTCCGACGGATGGAACCATTCGGATGATGAAATGTACTTTATAGGTTATTGGGGATTGTATCGATATGCATTCAATGATACTTTGAAGGCCAAATACAAAGAGTCTGTCCTTGACCACTGGGAAGCAGAGCGGCCTGAAAAGGAAGGAGCCTGGAATATATTTACGGCACTGACCGGCACGAAGGAGTTTGATCTGAATGAAGCAGTGTGGTATTTGCAGGAACACCCGCTGGACCTCATTGACTGGGTAATTAAAAACAGCCACCGGAAAGACATTGAGTTCATTGAACCAAACTTCCGCAAGCAGACTACCAAAGAAGTACTGCCTCCCGACGAGCGACCTATCCAGCGACACAATGGAAATATGTTTGGTTTGGATAGAAATCATGGAAATGGCGCTTCTGAGCACAGCGCGGGCGATATCTGGCTGCTTCCTTACTGGATGGGAAGGTACCTCGGGGTAATCAGTGCACCACAGAAGTAATATTGAATAATGGTTAAATATTCAGTGGAAAAACAGCTTACGTTTGATCTGGGCTACCACCACGATCTCGACAACAACGACAATTTTTCACCTGATGGAAAGTGGCTGGCTTATGATACCAGAACGGACACCGGCGGCATTCCGGAATCTGCTCGGATTGAGAAAGTATGCATTGACACGGGCGAAATAAGGATCATTTATCAGATACCCGACAATGCAAAGTGGGGCCCGGGCGCGGGAGCAGTGAGTTATAGTCCTGTCGAAGACGCGGTGGTGTTCATTCACGGACTTCCCAGCTGCACAGCCGATAAACCTTACCAGCAATGGAGGCGAACAGGCGTGATAGTCCGTGGCGATGAGCCGGGTAAGGCTATTTTTATGGATGCCCGCAATATCGATCCACCGTTTATCCCTGGCGCACTGCGCGGCGGAACGCACCGGCACGAATGGAGCGGTGATGGGAAATGGATCGGGTTTACCTATAACGATGCGATTCTGAAAGCCCTGGAAGATACTTCTGGTACAAAGCGGAACTTGCGCACAATCGGTGTATCAAAGAATATCAGTCGGGTATCGGTTAAAAAAAATGCTGAGAATCTTTCGGGTGAATGGTTTAGTGTGCTGGTAGTGAAAGTGGTTCCTGACCCTGTTCCCGGCAGCGACGAGATCAGTCACGCGGCAAACGACAGTTGGATTGGGAGAAATGGGTATTACAAATCTGACGGTACCCGGCAAATGGCCAGAGCATTTCTGGGTACTGTAATTGACAATGAAGGCAATGAGGTTCCCGAAGTATTCGTAGTTGACATTCCCGAAGAAATTACCAAGCCCGGAATACTGGGTTCGCTTGAAGGTACTGACAGCGACTTTCCAATGCCGCCGGCAGGTACGGTTCAGCGACGGATCACATTTACAGCCAATTCAGCTTTCCCGGGTTGCAGCGGTATTGTCAGGTCCTCGCCCGACGGTTCCCGACTTGCTTTCCTAGCCAAAGATGAAAACGGAATCACCCAGATCTTTACCATTTCACCCCTGGGCGGAAAGACTTCGCAGGCTACTTACCACGATTCGGATGTGAAAGGGAATGCGCGGTGGCATCCTGAGGGTGAGTATATTGCTTATGTTTGGGATACAAGCATTGTGCTATGCGGGATTGGCGATGCCTCTTTTCATCAAAGAACAAGAGTGCTGACAGCTCCGTCCAAACAAGTGCCTGTTAATCTGGTCTGGTCACACGACGGGCAAGTACTTGCCTACAACAGGCTGATGGAGGATGCAAGTACCGGGAGCAAGACACAACAGATTTTCCTGTTAACAAATATATTTTAGAGACCTCCCATTGTCTAAATTGAAAAAGCCGGTGAAATGCATTCATCGGCTTTTTCAATTTTGTAAGGGAATAGTTCTACTCTCTGCGTCAGATAGAAACATGCGTTTATTGCGCTGTTGGTTTTGATATAACCAATCACTTTTTACTTTGAAGATTGAATTATGATTCAAACAATGCGCTGGTTTGGGCCCAATGATCCGGTGTCTTTGATGGATATCAGGCAGGCGGGGTGTAGCGGGATCGTGAGTGCGCTGCATCAGATTCCGGTTGGTGAGGTTTGGTCCGTAGAGGCGATTGAAGAGCGAAAAAAGTTGATTGAAGCCAGCAATGAGCAGTTCACTAAACTGCATTGGCTGGTTGTGGAGAGTCTGCCGGTTCACGAGGATATCAAAAAAGGGCTGCCTTCCCGCGACAAATACATCAGCAATTACAAGGATTCGTTGCGTAACCTGGCTGCTTGCGGGATCAAAACTGTTTGCTACAACTTTATGCCGGTGCTGGACTGGTCACGTACCCAACTCAGCTTCACACTTCCCGAAGGCCAGAAAACACTGCGCTTCGTCTGGGAAGATTTCGCCCTTTTTGACCTATATATTTTACAAAGACCAGGTTCAGAAAACGAATACGAGCCTGAGGTTCAAAAATCGGCGTTGGCTAAGCTAAACACCATGTCGCAGGAAGAAATTGGTGCATTGACCAATACGGTTTTGCTCGGTTTACCTGGTTCCGAAGAGGCTTTTGAGCTGAGTGAATTTCAAAGTTTGCTCCATGCATACGCACATATCGGCGACAAAGAGCTGCGTGAAAATCTTTACTACTTTATCGCGCAAATCGCTCCGCTGGCTCAGGATTTGGGTATCAACCTATGCATTCATCCCGACGATCCTCCAAAATCATTGCTGGGACTTCCCCGTGTAGTAAGTACCGAATCAGACCTTTCGCAATTGTTGCAATCCTGCGATGTACGTGCAAATGGAATTACCTTCTGTACGGGCTCCCTCGGAGTTCGCGCTGACAACAACCTGCCTCAGATGATTGAAAAGTTTGGAGATCGCATTCATTTCGTGCATTTGAGAACGACTAAACGAGACAGCGACAACCCATTGAACTTCCACGAAGCCCCGCATTTGGAAGGCGACGTGGATATGTACGAAGTTGTGAAAGCTCTGGTACAAGAAGAAAAACGCAGACAAGAAAACGGTTACACAGATGCCCGCCTCCCTATGCGGCCGGATCACGGATTTCAAATGCTGGATGATCTTCATAAAAGAACCTATCCAGGCTATTCCGCAATCGGGCGGTTGAAAGCACTTGCCGAATTGCGGGGGCTTGAAATGAGTATTTTAAGGTCGCTCCCGCAGTTTTAACAATAATTCATATTTACAAAGGCTCACCTATGCCAGAAGAACTCGCATTAACAACTGCCCAGGCAGCATTTTCCCTGCATGGAAAACGCGCGCTGATTACCGGTGGAGGCAGCGGAATCGGATTTTACATAGCCCAATGCATGGTAGCCGCGGGTGCAAGCGTCATTTTAACCGGTCGTCGCGAGGCTGTTTTGCAGGAAGCTGCGGATAAGCTTGGCGCGGAACATGCCTCCTATTTTGTAAATGACATTACAGACCTGAAATCTATTCCCGGCCTTATCGAAAACATAGAAGCAAGTGTCGGCGAGATTGACATATTAATCAACAATGCAGGTATCAATATGAAAAAACATGCGGTGGAAGTGACCGACGAGGACTTTGACCGTATTATACAAACCAACCTGCATGCTGTTTTTTCAGTAACCCGCGAATGCGGCAAAAGAATGATGAAGCGAAAAAGGGGATCCATTATCATGATCACCTCGATGGCAGCATTGTACGGGATCGACCGCGTGGTGGCTTACACAGCTTCCAAATCGGCGGTCGGAGGAATGGTGAAGGCTTTGACAACTGAATTTTCGCCTTTTAATGTAAGGGTAAATGCAATAGCCCCGGGCTTTATTGAAACACCCATGATGCTGACTGCAATGGGCGGCGACCCTGCCCGCCGCGACAAAGCAATGGACCGTACACCAATGGGAACCTGGGGCAAACCCGACGATATCGGCTGGGCCGCAGTATTCCTGGCTTCCGAAGCAGCGAAGTTCATTACCGGCGTTTCGCTGCCGGTTGATGGCGGGAATTCGATTGGGTTTTAGGAGAGATAGTATCTAGCAAAATTGATATTCACTTAAACTATACACTGCTATGCCAAATAAAATCAATGTTTTTAACTCACAAACAATACGCAGCCACTGGGATCCTGAACAGGAAAAATGGTTTTTCGCGATTGTTGATATTGTTGGTGTACTCACTGATAGTCCCAATCCTAGGAAATACTGGAGCGTACTGAAAACACGTCTCAAAAAGGAAGGAAGCGAGTTGACTACAGTCTGTAGTCAACTGAAAATGCAGGCAAGTGACGGTAAGAAATACCTTACCGATGTTGCTGACACAGAGCAAATGCTACGTTTGATCCAGTCAGTACCCTCGCCCAAAGCTGAACCTTTTAAACTGTGGCTGGCGCAGGTAGGAAGTGAAAGGATTGATGAAAATGCAAATCCTGAACTGACTATTGACCGGGCAATGAAGGCTTATTTACAAAAAGGTTATTCTAAAGAATGGATCAACCAGCGCCTTAAAAGCATTGAAGTCAGAAAGGAATTGACGGACGAATGGGAGAACCGGGGCGTAAAAGCCGGAAAGGAATTCGCGATTCTGACTGATATTATCACCAAAGCTTGGAGTGAGAAAACAGTCCGGGAATACAAAGAATTTAAGAACCTCAAAAAAGAGAATCTGAGGGATCATATGTCCAACCTCGAACTTGTCCTGAATATGTTAGCGGAAGCGACAACGAAAGAAATTTCTCAGGAGAAGCAACCCGCGACATTTGACGAAAGCAAGATCATTGCAAATGAGGGAGGCTCGATAGCAGGAAACACCAGGAGAGAAATTGAAGCAAAAACAGGGAAAAAGATTGTGACCAGGTCCAGTGCCAAAGTGCTCCTTAATTCTGATGAACCTAACGAACTCTCTTAGCCAGATCCAAAACAGAAATTCAATTTAACCCATTTATAATGAAACAAACAATATGCATGAAAGCACTTTGGCTGACTACATTTATGCTCTGCCTGACTGCATTCACATTTGATTCTTCCGCCCAAAAAATCAAATGGAACAAAGTCAAAGTGCTTGTTTATACCAAAAACGGAAAAGGGTATGTGCATGATAATATTGCGAGCTCCGTTGCGGCGATCCAATTGCTCGGTAAGCAGAATGGATTTGCTGTTGACTCCACTTCTGATCCTTCCAAATTCACAGACGATAACCTGAAACAATATGACGTCCTGATTTTTTCCAATACAAATAATGATGTATTCGACACGGATGCACAGCGCGTTGCATTGATGCGCTACATGCAGTCGGGTGGAAATTTCCTGGGTATCCACTCGGCTTCAGGGACGGAGCGGAAATGGCGCTGGTTTAAGGATATGCTGGGCGGGACTTTCTTCTGGCACGAGCCGGGTCAAAGCTTTTCAGTAAAAATCCTGGATCCCAAGAATCCCGCTCTGTCGCATTTACCCGCAACCTGGCACCGGGAAAAGGATGAGTTTTACTTCGTCAAGGAAATGGCCGTGAACCTGAATGTACTGGCTGTAAATGATCATAGTACCATTCAAAAACCAGCTGGGAAGGCGCTGGACACATTTGGTACCGTGTTCCCGTCAGTTTGGTGGCACGAATACGATGGCGGTCGCGCGGTTTATACTTCACTCGGTCATGAAAAAACGGATTATGAAAAAGACGATTTGAGAAAACACATTCTGGGCGCGATCGAATGGGCAATTGGTCCGCAAAAATCACGGAATTACAGCAAAGCTTATGCGACCAGCCCGCAAGATGAAGTACGCAGGAAATAAACGAACGAGAAATCCATCCAACCTGAAAGGCAATGAAAGACAATCACAAAGAAATTGATCAAAACAGGCGCTCTTTCCTGAAAACAACTGCAAAAGGGACCGCGGGGATTATCGCCGCATCCATGTTCCCGACCATTGTTCCTTCCAGTGTATTCGGCAAGAATGCGCCAAGCAATAAGATTAACATCGGACAGATTGGCTTTGGAAGGATCGGATCTTCGCACGATTTACCGGAAGTAATAAAAAACGAAGCTGCGCACGTAATTGCCGTGGCAGATCTGGATAAAAACCGGCTGGCAAAAGGCAAAGTCTGGATCGAGAAAAAATATGCAGAGCGGACAGGTAAGGAGAATTATCTGGAAGTAAAAACGTACGACGACTACCACGAAATCCTGGCCAGGAAAGACATAGATGCGGTGATTATCAGCACACCCGACCACTGGCACGCGCAGCCGGCCATGGAAGCCGCAGTTGCAGGGAAACACATTTATATGCAAAAACCTACTTCGCTCACGATCAAAGAAGGCCGGATGATGGCGGATATGATCAAGAAAAAAGGGGTTATATTCCAATTGGGCAGTCAGCAGCGGTCAATTTCTCCGTGGCCCCAGTTCAAGCGGACTTGCGAGCTGGTACGCAATGGCCGCATTGGCAAGTTGAAAAAGGTGTATGTTGGTCTGCCCGGCGATCCTCCGGGGGGAAGTACCGCCGAAATGCCGGTACCTGCCAACCTGAACTACAATATGTGGCTCGGCTCCACGCCGGAGGTATTTTACACCCTCGACCGTGTCCATTCGCAAACGGACATTAATGATCGTCCGGGCTGGCTGCGCTTGGAGCAGTTTGGCGCGGGTATGATCACAGGCTGGGGCTCTCACCACATTGATATTGCGCATTGGGGAATGGATACGGAACTGACGGGGCCGATTGAAGTGGAGGGAAAAGCTACTTTCCCGGCGCAGGGATCGGGACTCTGGGATGTTCACGGTGACTTTCTGGTGAATGCAAAATATGCAAATGGTGTCGAAATGGAGATTGGCGGAACAAATCCGAACGGGGTCAAGTTTGAAGGTACCGAAGGCTGGATATTTGTTTCTCGCGGGAATGTGGGTGTAACTGCGTCCGATCCCGGCGCGGCTGCGGCAGCAAAGGAAAACAAGGCATTTTACGCGAGCGATCCGAAGATACTTGGCTCGGTAATCCAGGCGAATGAAATCCATTTGTACGAAAGCCCGGAGCAACACCAGAACTGGATCGAGAGCATTCAAAGCGGCAAACAAACGATCAGTCACGCAGAAATAGCACATCGTTCCTGCTCGGCTTGCCTCATTGCACATACTGCGATGAAGTTGCCGCGCAAATTGAAGTGGGACCCTAAAAAGGAGCAATTTATCGGAGATAAGGAAGCGAATTCAATGCTTTCAAGGCCGCAACGCGCGCCGTTTGGGACGAATTATGTGAAAGGTTGAGAAAGGAGGATGGAGGAAAGGGAGGAAGGAAGAAGGTGCGTTTCTACCGGTAAATAATTAAGAGTAAGCCAGAATTAAAAATTCCCATTTTAAAGGGTAAAGTTTCTAAATTTAGAAACTTTACCCTTTTTTATCACACTATCAATTGAAAAGTTTTGAAATACTACTGCTGGAAGATGCGGAAAAATTTCTGGCATCACTCTCCCGGGAAGCGGCTGCGAAAATTATCTTTAATATTTCGCTTGCACAAAGCACAAATGATCCCCGACTTTTAAAAAAACTAACTCAGGAAATATGGGAATTCCGGACCAGATACCAAGGACAGCAATTCAGATTACTTGCTTTTTGGGATAAGACCAACAAACAGAAAACACTTGTAGTTGCAACTCACGGATTTGTAAAAAAGTTGATCGGATTCCGGAGAAAGAGATAAAAAGGGCACTTACAATCAAAAAACAATATTTTGCTCAACTAGACGATTAAGAGGTTATGACAAATAAATTGAAGGCTTATACACTTGACGAAATCAAGGACAAATACTTAGGCGAGATGGGGACGCCTGAGCGCGATCAATTCGAGTATGAATTGAAAATGGAATTGATGGGCCGGATGATCAAAGAAGTCCGGAAAGAAAGAAAGTTGACGCAGGCTCAGCTTGGAGAGTTGGTGGGGGTACAGAAAGCCCAAATATCCAAACTGGAAAGCAGTGCCAACAGTGCTACACTCGAGACACTTGTCAGGGTGTTTAAAGCAATGCAGGCTGAGGTATTTTTTAATGTTAAAATCGACAACCATCATCTGCGACTTTGCTGATTGTCTACATCAATAATTCCCCTTATACTCTCTGGGCGTGTGGCCGATGTATTTTTTGAAGTTTCGGTTGAAATTGGATAATGAGTCGAAACCGCTGTCGTATGCAATTTGAGCGATTGTCCATTTGTCCTCCAAAAGCAGCTTGCAAGCGTGACCAATGCGGATTTCGTTTACAAAATCTATAAAGGTTTTGTTAGCCCGCGCTTTGAAATAGCGACAGAAAGCAGCTTCCGTCATTCCCGCCAGCGAAGCTACATCTCCGAGCCGGATCTCCTGGAAAAAGTGCTGCAACACATAATCGTGCACTTTCTGCATTCGCTCCGTTTCGGACACCTTGTAGGTATTGACATATCCATAACTGGAAATCGGTGCGCCGCCTGGTTCGTGGGCTAGTTTGTCGAGCAGGGTTAGGAGTTTCAAAATGCTTCTGAAACCTTCTGTATTGGTTTGGCCTAAAAGCTCTTCCCGAATATGGTCGCGCAATGCACCTTTGTACTCAATGCCCCTTTTGGATTCAATCAATAATTGCCGCAAGCCGAGCATCTCGGGCTTCTCTAAAAAATCCTTCCCCAAGAAATCCTCCTGAAAGTATAGTACTACACCGTGCGTGATTAAATCGGAGCCGGTTTCAAAGTAGGCCGGGTCACTTCGCCAGAGGTGCGGCACGTCGGGTCCGAGGAAAACGGTATCTCCCGGACCGAAAGTCTGGATAGAATCACCGATCAATCGCTTGCCTGTTCCTTCCAGTACTGTGAAAAGCTGGTAATGCGGGTGAAAATGCCAGTTCGGGTCAAAATGCGGGGCTTTCAGCTCCTGTACGGTGACCGTGTGAACCTGGCTTTCAATGTTTTTATGAATAGGTGCCTTCAACTCGCTTCCTTGATTTTTACATGAATGTAAGTGTATTTACAAATTTACTATCAAAATACAGTAAGTGCAGTGATTTACTTTATTCAATCTCAATTATTAACTGGCAAAAGATTGCATGGCTTATTACGTTAATTACAAGATGGCATTAGTCGGGCGACTGGCATAATTTTTACAATAATTGGTTGCCCGACTAAGTTGTTGCAACTGTTTTCACCGTGAACATGTCCCTTAATAACAATTTTTGAAGAATAGTTACCTCTATGAAAAACTTCTTCCCATTGATGGTATTCGTACTGTCAATTCTCTTCATTACCAGTTGTGGAAAAACAACCACAATCAATAGTAATATGGAGCTGACTGGCAAGTGGCAGCTCGAAAGCATTGTGCAGGAAGCCGATACAATTAAAAAACCACCGCTACAAAAAGGCGCATTTGAAGTTAGCCTGAACTTCAAAGATAAAGGTGAGCTGGAAGGCACTTCCTCTACGAATTACCTGACCGGGTTTTACGAAACTGCGCAGCAAAATACGATTCAGCTCGGCGGCGGTGGCACAGAACGTGCGGAAACATCCTGGGGAAACCTGTTTGTGAATGCGCTGCCAAACGTAAATATGTATGATTTGAAGCCCAACAAGCTGGTTTTGTATTATGAAAACAACAATGCGCTGATCTTCGCAAGAGCGCAATAACAGTATTATAATTTACCAATTAAGCAACCTGATCTGACCCAAGGTTGCTTTTTTTGTGTCCCTATCCCACTATTATTCCTATTTTACCACCGGATTTATCAATAACCGACCAATACTTGTCAAAAGAGGAAATACGTTCGGAGTTGGTTTGTCGTAAGATTGCCATATACATTACCGCAAAAATGGAATTTGATGAAATTTAGCATGAACCTTCTCCTATGGGGGAATCAAATTGATGATAGCCTGTTTCCTACCCTGGAATTGATCAAAGAAATTGGATTTGACGGCGTTGAAGTACCTATTTTCAATACGAATCCGGAGCACTGGTTCAGCTTCCGCAAAAAGCTGGATTCTCTTGGCCTGGCTTGCGAAACAGACACGATCTGCGGACCTTCCGAAAACCTCATCAGCGCCGATCCTGCAATGCGCCGCCACACGATTGATCACCTGAAAAAGGTACTGGATTGTTCACTTGTGCTGGGTGCAACTAAGTTAATGGGGCCCTACCACTCCGCATTGGGCGTTTTTACCGGACAGCCTGCTACGCAGGAAGAGTGGCAGTGGGGCATTGAGGGAATTCGTGAAGTGGCAGATTATGCCGAGTCACTGGATATTACGCTTGGACTTGAATATCTGAACCGCTTTGAAATGTACCTGACCAGCTGCGGAGACGAGCTGATCCGATTTGTGAACGAAGTAAATCACCCGAACTGCACAATTATGTTCGATACTTTTCACGCGAATATTGAGGAAAAGAACATCGGCGACACGATCAGAAAAGCGGGTAACAAGATTTCATTTATACAATTATCTGAAAACGACCGCTCCACGCCCGGTAAGGGAAATGTGGATTGGGAAGGCGTTTTTCAGTCTATCAAAGATATTCACTACGATGGCTGGATCAGTATTGAAGCATTCAGCCCGAAACTGCCGGTTGCAAATATCTGGCGGAAAATGTTTGATTCGGAAGAGCAATTGATGCGCGACGGACTTTCGTTTATCAAGTCAAATATCAAGTAAGTTCCTTTTTGAATATGTTTTTGATCAGAAATATTTGAATTTATTAAACAATTTCAACTGATCATGCACATATTCTGCTAAATCCAAATAGTTACCTATTTCGTATTAGTCTAAATAAGCATACTTTTGAGCTCGACTTAAGTATTCTTATTTACCTCAACTATGCGAATATATTCTTTACTCCTCTTCTCAATCCTCGCAGGATTTGCTGCAAAAGCCCAAACGGGTACTATAAAAGGCCAGGTTAAAACAATAGCCGGTACACCTGCCGAATCTGTCAATATAATCCTGAAAGGCACTGGAAAAGGTACTTTGACTTCTTCTACGGGCGAATTTGAATTTAATGCACTATCGGAAGGCAGCTATCAATTGATTGGAACAGGCGTTGGGATCAAACGAATAGACCAGACCGTTTCCCTGAAATCGGGCGAGACTGTAAGCCTTGAACTTACTGCTGCCGAAGCTGCTGAGGATCTGCAAACTGTTGAGATCTTGGGCCGCCGCGAGACTACCTACAAAAACGACTTATCCTTCATCGCCAGCAAAACGGCGACTCCGATCAAGGAAGTACCACAGGCGATCAGCTACATTACCAAGGAAGTAATGCGCGACCAGGGTACGTTTTTAATGGGTGACGCGGTGAAGAATATGAGCGGCGTAAACCAGTTTACATTCTATGACGACCTCACGATCAGGGGTTTTCGAATGAATGGAGGGAGTACTACCCAACTTGTAAATGGTCTGCGGACGTTTTCAGGTTTCTGGAAACAGCCGCCTGTGAACTACCTGGAAAGAGTGGAGGTGATCAAAGGCGCGGCTTCGGCTTTGTATGGAAATACTTCACCAGGTGGTACTATTAATCGCGTGACCAAAAAGCCGCTGGATACACCGCAGAAGTCACTTTCATTTACGACAGGCAGCTTTAATACGTTGAGAATGCTGGCGGATTTTACAGGGCCGATGAATGAGAAAAAGACATTGCTTTACCGGCTGAATGTAGGTTATAACAATGCACAGAATTTCCGTAACCTCCAATTTGATAAAAATATCATCGTGGCACCATCGGTATCATTCCTGCCAACTTCGAAAACACGGATCAACTTTGATATGGTTTACAGCCGGTCAAACAGCCGACTTGATCGCGGGCAGTCTGTGAAGGGAAACGACCTGTATTCGAGCTCGATCAAAACTTCATTAAATGCAGTGAATGATTATCTGAATGAAGAAACTTACCTGATCACTACTTCGCTGAACCACCAGTTTACCCAAAATACATCTTTCAATGTGGCTTACCTGCGTACAGGCTACTCCGAAGATCTGCTCGAACACCGCAGCAGCAATGTGAATGCGATTGACTCGGCTGGGTTACCTATTGAAAATCTGGTAGCGCGGCAGGTTTTTGTGCGGAAGACAAAGTCTTTCATGGACAATGTGTCCCTGTTTTTTAACCATAACTTCAATACCGGCATCGCTGAACACAAGCTGGTTGCGGGTTACGATTACATTCAGTCTTCCACGCCGAAAGGATCAGGCCAGCAAACTGCAAATGGTTATTTGCTGAAAGCCGGCGGCGCAGCGGCATATAATGCGAAGCAGCCTGAGCGTTTTCTTTTTTACAACTACACTGAAAACGGAGTTACCAGGAGCATTCCGAAGCCAAACATTTCACATTACGATCTGACGCTTCAAAACAACAACCTGGAAGACCCTACCAAATACACTTATAATGTAGTGGCCAATGCGGCTACCACGCCGGTAATGTACCAATTGCACGGTTTGTATTTGCAGGAACAATTGAAGATCAACAGGCTGCAAATCCTGCTTGGGCTGCGTTACGACACTTACATTGATAAGAAGAATTATACCAAAAGCAATGAAACCAATGTAACGCAACATGCATTCCTGCCCCGTATCGGAGCTGTGTATACGTTGAGCAAAAACATCAATATCTACGGTACTTATACCAAAGGTTATAACCCGCAGGATGCGGTGGTACAAAGCGACCCGCTTTCCGGTGGCCCGTTTGATCCGATCCGGAGCAGTCTGACCGAGGGAGGACTGAAAACGGAGTGGCTCGATGGCCGCGTGACTGCGAATGCATCTTTTTATCAAATCACTCAGACTAATACGTTGTACTCCGCCAATGCGCCTGAAAACCCGAACCTCCAAACGCAGATCGGTGAGGAGAAAGCCAAAGGATTTGAATTTGACGTGACCGGGAATATTCTGCCAAACTGGAACCTGATTGTTGCTTACAGTTATAATGATGCGAAGATTACCGACGCCGGTTCGCGCGCAGCTGACCAGGCGCTGGTGAATTCACAAAAACCGAATGCGCCTAAGAACCAGGGAAGTATCTGGACGAAATATACTTTTGTAAATGCGGGCCTGAACGGACTTGGACTCGGCCTGGGAAGTAACTATGTAGGTGAGCGCAACCTGTCGCTCAATAATTTGCAGACCGTACCCGCCTACACACTTTTGAATGCGGCTATTTATTACAAAATCGACAAGTTTCAGTTCCAGGTTAACCTGAACAATGTGACGAACAAAACGTACTGGGTAGGTGGTTACGATTACCTGCGCCTTTTCCCGGGATCACCGCGTAACTTCCTGGCTACCATTGCATACACTTTCTAATGTGATCTTTTATCTGATTCGACTGTGAAAAAAGCTTTCAAGAAAATTGCTTCACAACTGCATTTATGGCTGGGGATCCTCTCCGGCCTTGTGGTTTTTATAGTGGCTCTCACAGGCTGCATTCTTGTTTTTGAAGACGAGCTTGAACCGGCTTTGTACCCGGAATTTCACGTCGTGGAGGCGAATGCAGGCGAACACAGATTGCCACTGGATCATTTGGAAAGTATTGTTAAATACAAATTTCCGAA
>NZ_JBHYGF010000006.1:0-16193 GCF_051859145.1 Dyadobacter sp. | reverse complement strand
GCCAGGATCTGCCCTGCCATTTTCTTGATATCCAACCCATTTCCCGGTCCGGATTTCAGGATCAGTCCATTGATATCCCGGTGCAGGTTTTGTTGTATAAAATCAATCTCAGCCTGGCTCAAACCGGCTTCCTGATCATCGGATCGGGTAATTGCCTCATTCATAACACTCTTGTACAAGCAGGTTTCCAGCCGTGAAAGTACACTTTTTTGGCTTTGCCTTTTCACATTGTACAATGGCGAATAAAGTGATAACTTGTCGCCTCAATATCCTAATTTCCCTAAGTTAACCTTTAAAAATCATGAGAATTAAGACCTTTGAAGAGTATCAGGTTGCCTACAAACATAGTGTAGACGATCCCGAAGGTTTCTGGGCAGAGATAGCCCAACAATTTCAATGGCGTAAACCCTGGAAAAAAGTACTGAGCTGGGACTTCAAAGAGGCGAATGTGAAGTGGTTCGAAGGGGGAGCAATGAACATTACCGAGAATGCGCTTGACAGGCATTTGGAAACAAAAGGCGACCAGCCCGCGCTGATCTGGGAGCCTAACGATCCCGAAGACAAAGCTGTATCGATCTCCTACCGTGTGCTTTATGACCGCGTTTGCCGCTTTGCCAATGTTCTAAAAAAGCACGGTGTCAAGAAGGGCGACAGGGTTTGTATCTACCTGCCGATGGTTCCCGAGCTTACGGTGGCGGTATTGGCTTGCGCCAGGATAGGCGCAGTGCATTCAGTGGTTTTTGGCGGATTTTCAGCAAAATCCATTGCGGACCGGATCAACGATGCGCAATGCAACATGGTGATCACCTCCGACGGCGCATTCCGCGGCTCAAAGGTGATACCGATGAAAGATACTGTGGACGAGGCGCTGGTGCAATGCAGCTCGGTGAAACATGTAATTGTAATGACGCGTACCCGCACGCCGGTTTCCATGCTGAAAGGCAGGGATATGTGGTGGGAAGAAGAAGTGAAACACGTAGATTCAATCTGTCCGGCTGAGCCCATGGACGCGGAGGATATGCTTTTTATCCTTTATACCTCAGGTTCAACAGGAAAACCCAAAGGGGTTGTGCATACCTGCGGGGGGTACATGATTTATACAACCTACACTTTTGCAAATGTATTCCAGTACGAACCGGGTGAAGTTCACTTCTGTACGGCCGATATCGGCTGGATCACCGGACACAGCTACATTGTATACGGACCGCTTTGCTACGGAGCCACTTCGGTTATTTTTGAAGGCGTGCCAACTTACCCCGATGCGAGCAGGCTCTGGAAAATCGTTGAAAAGCATAAAGTAAATATTCTCTATACTGCCCCGACTGCTATCCGCTCACTGATGAGCTTTGGTCTGGACTATGTAAAAGGGCACGATTTCTCTTCCCTGACAAAATTGGGCTCCGTGGGAGAGCCGATCAATGAAGAGGCGTGGCACTGGTTTAAGACCAATATTGGCGCAGATCATTGTCCGCTGGTAGATACCTGGTGGCAAACAGAAACAGGCGGTATCATGATTTCGCCGTTAGCTGGCATCACGCCTGAAAAGCCAACTTATGCAACCTTACCACTTCCTGGAATTCAACCCGTGTTGGTGGACGAGAATGGTCAGGAGATTGAAGGGAATGATGTAAGTGGAAACCTTTGCGTCAAATTCCCATGGCCGGGCATTATCCGCACGACTTACGGCGACCACGAGCGTGCAAGGCAAACATATTTCTCTACTTACCCGGGTATGTATTTTACCGGAGATGGTTGTTTGCGTGACGAAAACGGATATTACCGCATCACAGGCCGGGTAGATGATGTACTGAATGTATCAGGTCACCGTATCGGTACTGCGGAAGTGGAGAATGCGATCAATATGCATTTGGGTGTAGTTGAATCGGCAGTTGTCGGTTACGCGCATGATATCAAAGGGCAGGGGATTTATGCTTACGTGATTGCGGAAAATGAAGTGGACGATCCTGATATGTTCAGAAAGGACATTGCAGCCACCGTATCTCGCATCATCGGACCAATTGCCAAGCCGGACAAAGTTCAGTTTGTAAGCGGTCTCCCCAAAACCCGCTCAGGTAAAATCATGCGCCGCATTTTAAGAAAGATCTCGGAAGGCGACGTAAATAACCTGGGAGATACCTCCACGCTGCTTGATCCAGGCGTTGTAGAGGACATCAAAAAGGGTGCATTGTAGTTTTTGCGTTATTTTCATGAAGTTGATAAACAAGAGCCCCGAATCGGGGCTCTTGTCGTTTATTGGGTGTTGCGCAGTATTACCCAGGTGATAACAGATCAATAAGACGGAAACAAAGTTAACCCGCAGCCCCAGCGGGGCTCCCTGTTTATAGAAAAGTAATGCCGGTTATGTTAAAGGCTCCCGCGGAGCCTCCTGCTTTTCTCGCATTGGAATTGACAAGGAGGCTCCTCGGGAGCCCATTTTCCTATTAGGATGTTGCATTTCTATAAACAGGAGGCTCCTCGGGAGCCCATTTTCCTTTTGAGATGTTGCATTTCTATAAACAGGGGGCTCCTCTGGAGCCTTATTACGTTGACAGCTGTTCGCTTCTATAAAAGAGTTGTGTTGTTTTAGGTGCAGCATTATCCAGGTAATTGCTGAGTACTAGAGTGAAAATGCCGCCAGTCCGCAGCCCCAGCGGGGCTCCCTGTTTATAGAAAAGTAATGTCAGTTATGTTAAAGGCTCCTGCGGAGCCTCCTATTTTTCTCGCATTGGAATTGGCTTGGAGGCTCCGCAGGAGCCATTTCCCAATGGGATTTCGCGTCTCTATAAACAGGAGGCTCCTCGGGAGCCCATTTTCCTTTTGAGATGTTGCGATTCTATAAACAGGGGGCTCCTCTGGAGCCAATTTCCATTCGAAACTGTTCCCCTTTATAAAATAGTAGTGTTTTAGGTACAGCATTAAACAGGTAAATGCTGATTATTAGAGTGAAAATGCCGCCAGTCCGCAGCCCCAGTGGGGCTCCCTGTTTATAGAAAGGTAATGCCGGTTATGTTAAAGGCTCCTGCGGAGCCTCCTGTTTTTCTCGCATCGGATCTTTTCAGGAGGCTCCTCGGGAGCCCATTTCCCTATTGGGATGTTGCATTTCTATAAACAGGAGGCTCCTCTGGAGCCTTATTCCGTTGGGAATTGTCTTTTGTCTAAACCAGGGCGCTCCTCCGGAGGAGCCAAGTTGCATTCTGGAATATTACAACTGGCAGATTCTAAACTAAAAAAGGCCCTTACCGGGCCTTCTAAACAACTTTAAATCTCTGAATTTCACTTTTACTTAAATGCATTCGCTTTATCCTCTGCACAGCCGCAACCCTTTGCGCAGCCTCCGGCATTTCGTTTATCAAACGATTTCCAGATCCGCCAACCGATGTAGCTGGCGGCGACGAGGAACAATAAGAGTATGATAGCTTCTTGCGTCTGCATATACCTCAAACACTTACCTATTTCCAATTGTTCCGTAAAGCCAGCTGGAATGCATGCTGGTAGTGGTGCTCACTGTGCCACGCATAATTCGCAATCACCTCGTCCATACGGAAGGTGCGGTTGGTTGCAGGATGAATGTAAGTGCGTGCAAGATCATTCTGGTCCATAGAGTTTAATAACAAAACCCAGCGCAAATGCACGTAGCGAAGCAGTTGAATGGACAAATCTATCTGCGCCATTTTAGCATCAGGTAACTCAGCCCAGAGTTGTTCTTCATAAGGCTTTATCACCGGATTATCCTCCGTCATCGCCAGTCTGCAACGTGTATATGCATTGATGTGGCTATCTGCCACGTGATGCACGAGCTGTCGCACTGTCCAGCCGCCAGGCCGGTAAGGTGTATTAAGCCTGTCATCTTCCCAGCT
This sequence comes from Dyadobacter sp., assembly GCF_051859145.1. GTDB lineage: Bacteria > Bacteroidota > Bacteroidia > Cytophagales > Spirosomataceae > Dyadobacter. Next base: position 12,336 of record NZ_JBHYGF010000006.1, on the reverse strand, counting down.
TCCCAGCAGGTTAATGAATTTCGAAGGCAATGCACTGATGATTTGAATGTTGGATTTTACCTCAGCCAGAGAGTAATTCTCCTGGGCAATGAATTTACCTATCGGGTAACGGAGCTGTTCTTGATCCATGCGTGGTTTTTTACTTCGGCTGTCGGCTTTCGGCTGTCAGCTTTTATTAGTGTTTTTTAGTTTACTATAATTATCCTGATTAAAGAATGCAATCAGCCGGCGGCTGACTGCCGATTGCCGACAGCCTTACTAAAAATTCTCCCGAATCACCTCTACCAACTCTTGATGCGCTTGACCAGCTGTGGCTATGATGTCTCCGCCGAAAAGGTAATTGTCGCCGCCTTTGAAATCTGTGACTTTGCCGCCTGCTTCTTTGATCATCAGTACGCCGGCTGCCATATCCCAGGAATTGAGGTTGTATTCGTAGAAACCATCGAAACGACCGGCGGCTACGTAGGCAAGGTCGACAGCGGCTGCGCCCATTCTCCGGATTCCGTGCGTTTTTTGCATTAGCAGTTCCAGGATGTGCATATATCTTTTCTGCTTTTCAAATTTGTAGTACGGAAATCCGGTGGCGATCAGACTATCCTGTAACGAAGGAACGGTCGATACTTTCATCGGCTTGTCATTGCACCAGGCACCGCCGCTTTGCCAGGCATAAAACATTTCATTCAGACTTGGCTCGTGTATCACTCCCAAAAGCAGCTCTTTGCCGCGCGCCAGACCTACGCTTACACAGTAAACAGGGATTCCGTGGATGAAATTGGTAGTTCCGTCGAGCGGATCGATGATCCAGTTTAGTGCAGTGGGATCGGGTTCAATGCCGGTTGTGCCTTCCTCTGTGATGTAGCTGGCCTCTGGCAAAAGGTTGCTTAATCCTGCTACCAGTAACTTTTCGGCTTCCTTGTCCACGTAAGATACAAGGTTATTCAGGTCTTTGTATTCGATTTTATCTCTTGAAAACTGTGCCGCTTCCTGTTGAATAAAGGAAGAAGCCTGTCTTACAATCTCAATGGTTTTTCGTGTCAGTAATTCCAGATCCATATTCCTTTTCCCCTGTGGGGATTTTTGAAAGTGAGTTGTTAATGTAGTACACCCGTACAATCAGCATGAGCAGGATCGGGACTACTACAAAATTGTGCTTGGTAGCATTACCTGTTGCGCAAAGTAAGAGAAATCCATAAAAAATCAAGAAAAACTGAAACCATGCTGGCTTCTTCTTCTCTGACAAAAAGAAAATAACGGGCAGCCAGAATGGGAATGCCCACAAAATATCGTAGTTCCAGGAAGTCACCCCGTGGTTGGTACCAAACCATAACAGCAGCAGAATCCACCCCGCCAGTCCCACCACTGCGAACAGCACTTTGTCCAGTGTAAAGTTGATCTTCTCCTTTTTAATCTGCCAGTAAGTGAATGCAAGTACCAGAATGCCGAGTGTCCAGAAAACGACTGTTGGGGTCAATGGACCTGGACCCGGCTCCGGTTCAGCTGTGAAAAGGACCTGCGTTGTCGCTACCAGCGGCACGGTGCCTGTGGCGGTCTTTACCTTGGCATCAGCAAATGCCTTTGCCATATTATCGGGCAGAAAGGTTGCCTGATCGGCAGTTGCAATTTCATCAGAAGGGTTACCAATCGCGAGGTCCATTCCAAAATCTGCCCAGGGTTTTTGTTTGTAGGCGTATTTATCTATCCACTGCCTGAAACTCAGTTTTTCTTTGGTATAACCGTTGTAGATCAGGCTATCGCCACAAGCTGCTTTCAATGCACCGGACATGCGCGTCGAACAGTTGTCGTAAAAGAACTTGTACTGATACTGTCGGTTTTCCGGCAAATAATTGGTTTCCAGAAACTGAAAGAGCCGCTGTTTCTGAGGTAGTGTCAGATTAAGGATTTGCTCTGAAATCGAGCGATTTTCGTATTTCCAATGCTCAGCCTGCAAACCAAAAGGCGAAACGGATAGTGAATAGGGTAGGGTGCCTCTCAAAAATTTGACATAAAAATTGCCTTCCTCAAAGCGAAACGTACCGTAGTTGTAAGCACGGTCAATGCCGGTTACCGGATCGTAAATCCATAGTACGCTGTGCCCGAAACCAGAGTAGAGTTCCTGTCCGGGACCTACTGTCACCAGGCTTGCTTTGGATTGCGGGCTCAATGCAGGAAGCTGCGCGAATACATTTGTCTGAAACAAAATAACAGCCAGGACAAGCGCAATTTGGCGGAAAGTACCGCAGATTTTAATCCTCATATTTATCAGATTTCTTTTTTTCTTCGGGCTTACCAGCCAAAACGATCACAATCTCGCCTTTGATGGTCTTGGGTGAAAAATAATCAATTACTTCCTGCAAAGTACCTTTTACATTCTCTTCATAAATCTTGGTCAGCTCCCGCGACACACATACCTGCCGCTCTGCGCCAAAAAACTCGGCAAACTGTTGCAAAGCCTTAACCAGCCGGTGCGGTGATTCATAAAAGATCATCGTACGTTCTTCCTCAGCCAGATTTTGCAGGCGCGTTTGTCTTCCTTTTTTGTGTGGCAAAAAGCCTTCGAAAGTGAATCGGTCGCAAGGAAGACCGGAGTTGACGAGTGCAGGCACGAAGGCGGTTGGTCCTGGGAGACATTCAACCTCCACACCCTGGCGAATGCATTCACGCACCAGTAAAAATCCGGGATCGGAGATAGCGGGCGTGCCTGCGTCCGAAACGAGCGCCATGGTTTCGCCTTTGAGAATGCGCTCCACCACGCGCGTCACCGTTTGATGCTCGTTGTGAATGTGGTAGCTGTGCAGCGGTTTGGAAATCCCGAGGTGCTTCAACAGGGAGCCCGATGTGCGGGTATCTTCCGCAAGTACGGCATCGACGCTTTTCAGCACATTTATTGCCCGAAGCGTAATATCTTCAAGGTTTCCGATCGGAGTTGGAACAATGTAAAGTTTCATCTAAATGCAGCGCGCCTCTCTTTTCAGGATGGGGTAGCCAGTGGGTTTATTTTCCTTTTTCAAAGATTTCATCAATAGCAGCAGCCAGCTTTCTGTCCTTATCTGTGACAACATCGCCTTCGCTATGGGTATTCAGTTCAAAGTCTACCTTATTATAAGTATTGGTCCAAAAAGGGTGATGGTCCATTTCATTCACCACTTCTGATACCTCGGTCATAAAGCTGAAAGCTTCTTTAAAATCCTTGAACTTGAAGCTCTTTCTCAGTTTGTTATCTTCTTCCTTCCACATAAGCCGGTTTTGTTTTGTTGATGCTAGATTTTGGTAACGCGGTACTCCACAAATTGATCAGGCCCATTTCCGCGAACGCAGCTGATCGTTTCAATCAGGTACAATTGCTTTCCCTTGAAGTTCCCCGTGCCTTTCATGGAAATCCGGCCGCAACCGTCTTCGCCTGTTCCTCTGTCGTAAGTAAAATCCGTTCCATTCATTTCCAGCTGTTTGGTGTGGTTAAATGGCGTAACTTCTTCCAGGTCCAGCTTTCGTTCCGCTACCCAGCTTGCTTTCATGGTAACCGCCAGGGAGTCTTTTCTTGACTTATTGAAAAACTTGTACCCCTGGTAAGTTCCTGCAAGCTCCGTGTCGCCCGGCTGTTCCCGGGCAGGTTCTGCTTTCTCCTCGCTTTTTTTGCAGGAAAGTATTAAAAACACTGAAATAAGTAGTGCCAGGCAGGTTTTTAACATTTGGAGACAGGGTTAGCATTTTATCAAAACGAATATACGAGGATTATCGTTGTTTTAATGATCAGGGAAATGCCCTATCGCATTTGTAAGTATATTTGCAGCTATTCGAAACATTATGAAAATAGAACTAGTCCGCGTTGATGATGCCTTTCATTTTGAAGGCTCCGGATCATCAGAAGTTAAAGTACATACCGACGGCTCTCCTGAAATCGGAGGTAGTAACCTAGGTGTGAGACCAATGGAATTGTTATTAATGGGGCTTGCGAGCTGCAGTGCGATCGACGTGGTGCTGATCCTCAAAAAGCAACGTCAGGAAATTACCGATTTCCGTATCGTTGCCGACGGCGACCGCGAGCAGGAGGAAAATACCGAGCGCAAACCTTTCCGTAAAATACATCTGACCTTCAAGTTTGCCGGTAACCAGCTGGACGAGAAGAAGATCAACAAGGCGATAGGGTTGTCAATGGAAAAATATTGCTCAGCGACTGCCCAGCTGGAAGCACTTGCTACCATCACTTACGACGTTGAAATCGCGACGGTCTGAAAAACCATTTTGTAGCTATTAATTCAATTTTCAAATGCAACAATACCAGGACTTGCTACGCCACATTCTGGCAAACGGAGTTCGGAAAACCGACCGCACAGGAACAGGAACGATCAGTGTTTTTGGATACCAGATGCGTTTCAATCTCAAAGAAGGATTTCCGCTCGTTACTACCAAAAAGGTACATACCAAGTCCATTATCTATGAGCTGCTGTGGTTTTTGAAGGGAGATACCAACATTAAGTACCTCAAAGATCACGGTGTGTCCATCTGGGATGAATGGGCGGATGAGAATGGCGACCTGGGTCCGGTTTACGGAAAACAATGGCGGAGCTGGGAAGGCGCAAACGGGAAATCTGTTGATCAGTTGATGGAAGTTTTGAAACAACTGAAAAATACACCTGACTCTCGCCGGATAATGGTGTCTGCCTGGAACCCCGCGGAATTGTCCCAGATGAAATTGCAGCCCTGTCATGCATTATTCCAGTTTTACGTCGCGCCGCCTGATGAAGAGGCTGGCGAAACCAGGGGAAAGTTATCCTGCCAGCTTTACCAGCGCAGTGCGGATGTATTTTTGGGGGTACCATTCAATATTGCCAGCTATGCGCTTTTGACCATGATGATCGCGCAGGAATGCGATCTTGACCTGGGTGATTTTGTGTGGACTGGCGGTGATACCCACATTTATCTCAACCATCTCGAACAGGTTGAATTGCAGCTCAGCCGAGAACCTCGCCCACTGCCAACCATGGTGATCAATCCTGACGTGAAAAGCGTGCTTGAATTTGAGTTTGAGGATTTTGAGTTGCGCGACTATAATCCTTGGCCTGGAATTAAGGCGCCTGTGGCCGTTTAGCACATTCTGAAATGAGCATTCAGTACATTTTAGAAATCATCGGAACGTTCGCGTTTGCCATTTCAGGTGCATTGGCAGTGAAGGATTTGAAACATCCCGACTGGTTTGCTGCTACATTCACTGCCTTTATTTCTTCGATCGGAGGAGGAACGTTGCGCGATATTTTGCTGGGAAGTTACCCGCTGGTCTGGATCAGCGATATCACGATCATTTATGCAATTCTGGCAGGCGTGCTCGTCGCATTCATTTTCTTTGATTTCCTGCTCCGGCTTCGTAAAACGTTGTTTCTCTTTGATACTTTCGGAATTGCATTGTTCACCATCGTGGGTACGGAAAAGGCCCTGCATTTAGGTGTAAGGCCAGAAATCGCCGTGATTATGGGCGTTTTTACGGCTACAATGGGCGGAGTGATCCGCGATATGATGACGAACGAAATCCCGATTGTTTACCGGAAGGAAGTATATGCAACTGCATGCCTGGCCGGGGCATGCAGTTATCTTATCTTTGACAGCCTGGGTATGGAACGCAATACCGCATTCATTTCAGCGTCGCTGGTTATCATTCTGATCCGGATACTGGCTGTGCGCTATGAGTGGAGCATACCGCGTTTTTTCAGGTAACCCTACTACTTTTTCTTCTTGCCTTTGATAGGCGCCGCAGCAGCTTTCGGGGTTACTTTCGGTTGTACTTCTGCAATTGTTTTCTCGATTTGTCCTTTGAAAAAGCTTGTAAAAGCCTGATCCGATGCATTCCCCAGCGTCAGTGCTTTTTGCGCAACGGGCAGCGCTTCGTTGTATTTACCCAGCTTGCTCAGGATAGAAGCTTTGAGCCACATATTGTAATAAGATTCTTTCAAACCGATAGCCTTGTCGGCCCACGAAAGTGCGATCGGGAGATCTTTTCCTTTTGATAGCAGATATCCCGCAGCGCTCTCCAATGCAGCAGTATCTTCCGGCTTCTCGGCGATGATCTTATTCAGTGAATTCATCGTCAGCGACTCGGTACGAACTGCGACCGGCACCGGAATTTTAACAGACGACCACGACAGGATCAGGTACCCGGTACTGTCAGAAACTGGCTCAATGTCGATCTTGAAAGCTTCTGTGAATGCACCCGATGTAGGTACCACGCGAAAACGCGCTGCATCTTCTGATTCTGTATAATCCTGTGTTCCCTTCTCATGGTTTTTATTCAAAATCACAGTCCAGGCTGTACCGGAAGGTATGGAGAGCAATGCATATTTTCCGGCAGGTACTTTTCTGTCGCCGAAAGTGAATTCAGTACTTACTTCGATGGTAGTCGGGGAATTGGCTCCGGTTCGCCAGAGTTGGTTGTAGGGGGCCAGGGCGGAGCTGTCTGCAAAAACCTTGCGATTGCGTAGCATCGGCCGCGAATATTTCACTGTAAAATCAGTCACACCGATCGTTTGCATTACCTGTGCACCCTGACTCGGTGCAGGTGTACGCTGGGCAATTGCGTAGGTGGAAAGCAGTATGGTAAGTGAAACAATGAGTAGTTGCTTCTTCATAGCGTAGGGCAGTTTTTGGGCGGGATATGTTAAACTTGTGGTGAAAATAGAATTAAAAAATCAGATAGCCTAGATGAAACGCGACAGTTTACTTGCATTGCTCAGATCGTACCAGCCATTGAATGAGGAGGAAAATAAAATGTATTTTGATACCATTGAGTTTGTCGAAAACAATGAAGATTGCTTCGAAAGGACATTGTTGGCGGGGCATGTCACGGCCTCGGGCTGGGTACTGTCGGCAGACAGGAATGCGATTTTGCTGATGCACCATTTCAAGCTGGGTCAATGGTTCCAGCCCGGCGGGCATTGCGATGGCGATCCTGACGTGGAAGCAGTTTCCCGTAAGGAAGTATGGGAAGAGACTGGAATCGGCGATTTGGTATTAGCCAAAAACGGTATCTACGACGTAGATGTACATTTAATCCCGGCGAATAAAGGCCTGCCCGCCCATTTACATTATGATATCCGGTTCGCGTTTGTCGCACCTCAACGTGCGCAGATTGTTGTCAACAGCGAGTCGCGCGACGTAAAATGGATACCTGTAACGGAGGTAGCTGCATTCAACAGCTCCGAGTCGATTATGCGGATGGTGCGGAAAACTAGTTCTTTATAAACTTCACAACCTGTTTTTGATCATCGGCTTCCACGCTCAGTACGTACAAGCCGGTAGGAAGCTGATCGGCGCGGACAATGTGCGTTGTAGTAAGTCGCTCCCGATTGTCATATCTCGCAGTTCCATTCATATTAAATATCCGGACTCTCGCGATTTTGCCTGCCAGTGTGGCGGGGATTGTCAGCGTGAGATCAGTTACGACGGGATTTGGCATGAGCAAAATATTGCTTATCGACGAACTTTCTAAACCCAGCGGACCAAATTCTGCTGCAATGATTTCTTCCGCTTTTGCCGCATCAGGTACTCCGAAACCAAGCATATTGTTCGGGTTTGCTGCATTGTGTCCCGATTTCTTCAATGCATAGATCAACTGCTGCGCCGTAATATTCGGATGCGCCTGCCAGAGAATGGTAGCAAGTCCGGCAATGAGCGGAGATGAAAAAGAAGTACCGTTTGAAGATGAAGGATTGCCTGCCACATTCCCCACGATTGCGCCAACACCAACTGCCGCTACATCCGGCTTTTGTACGCCGGCTGCATTCGGCCCGATGGAACTGAGCGACGCGTAACTGCGATCGTACATTGTTGCACCGACAGTAAGTACCGAATCCACGTCTGCCGGAGCGGTAATGTATCTCCATGCATTATTTCCTTCATTGCCCGCTGAGGCTACCACGAGCATGCCCGTGCGCGTTGCAATACGTGCGGCGCGGCTGATGATGGTCGTTTTGCCATCCATATCTTCGTAGGTGTAGTTGTAATCATCATTATCAAAAGCACCCTCAAATGAATAATATCCGAGCGAAGTATTGATTACATCCACCCCCAAACTGTCGGCTCGTTCGGCCGCCAGCAGCCAGGTAATTTCCTCGTAAGGTGACTCGCCCTGATTGTGCTCAGTCTGGTAAAGTGCGTAGGAAGCTTTGAATGCGCCGCCTACCATTGTGCCCGGCTGGTAAGCAGCCATGGTGGAAAGTACGTGCAGTCCGTGTGAGCCGTCGTTGAAAACGTTTCCGTCACGGGCGACAAAATCGTGGCTGTCCACAATCCGCTTTTCTGAGCGCAGCTGTTCCAGAAAGGGAACCAGGTTTCCATTGCTGAATCCATTGTCCATTACAGCTACCAGCATACCTTCTCCGTGAAAGCCTTTTGCGTGAATTCCCGGAACGCCCATGAGTGCGAGCTGCGCATTCATATTGCCGTAATTGATATCCTCAGCGGTTTCAAACTTTTCACGCGTGCCCGCAGTGCGTTCAATGCCCGGAGATTGCGACCCGATGTTAGCGACCGGCAGGTTCAGCTCAATTCCTTTGTAAAAAGCGAGTTTTTTAATGGCGTCAAGCTGTGTGGCAGATGCTTCTACCAGCGCTCCGTTAAACCAGCGGGAAGGATAAATAACCTTCGCGCCAGTCGCTTTCACAGCCGCAAGGTAGGTCGGATTGACAGGCAGATCAGCGGTGGTCACAGGTATGCTTTGCCTGTTCCGGCGCGCAATCGCCCGTTCCGAAAGATACTTGCCGGGTTCTGCAATGGAAAAGGGAGAACCTGCTTTGTCCTTAAAAAGTACGAGGTACCTCGGCGCACTTTGTGCAAATGCAAGGTTTGAGATTAACAGAAAATAGAGTAGTGTGATGGATAGAGTTCTGATCATTGTTTTCCCGTTTTGCTGATTGTAAAAACTTCTTTCAAACCTGATTCGATAATTCCTTTACCTATGCATGCTGTTTCGTAACAGTAGCGAAGATAAAGCCGTTCGCTGTATACCAGACCAACGTTTGCGGCATAAATTTCAATATACTTTTTTCGCGACAAAAGTGTGGAATCATCCTGATATACAATGCAAACCGTATTCGGATAAAACTGCGTGCCTGCCTCAAAAGGCTGATTAACCCTGGTAGCTTTGGCAACACTTTCTTTTACATTGTTATAAGCATTGAAATTCCATTGCGAATGCTCAGTCAGGGGAAAATGCATTTTTAAAATGGTATTTCCATTCTCCTGCTCAAAAGCTTTGTTGGCAGTGAGCCAGGCGGCGTGTACAGAATCAGTCTGCCACTGGTTGTTGGCGGCTTTGCTGGCGTAGGTAATGGGGTATACCGGCTGGTTGTCGGGCTGCTGAAACGTGCTCCCCACTGTTCTGCGAACCTTGAATGCAGTGGTCGTTTCCTGATCCGGAAGGTACCTCGTTTTTTCAGCTGAAAATTCGGAGTAACTGCCCGAATGCAGCGGGAAGAAATCCTGTAAACCAGTATTTTCCCCAGGGGAGGGATTATTACAGGAAACAAAAAGAAGCAGGAAATAGAGTGTGGTAGTGTGTTTTTGCATGGTGTGTATCGGCTAGGCGACTTTTTCATCCGGGATTTTTCGCCCACCCAGGTGCGGACATTCCAGTAAGGCTTTGAAGCCGGGATAGGGGACTATCGTTTTAAGATATCCATAATTGTCAGCAAGCGTGATAGTTCTGTTGTGATCTCCCATTGAAATATCAACATCATTCATTCCAAACTGGCAGGGATGCTCATAGCCGGCCGCATGCGTGATTTCGATGATTTCCTTGGCGAGCGTTTTCATATAGTTGTTAAAACGCGCGCTTTTAAGTGTCGGATCGATGCCGGATTCGAGCCACTTATTGTTGGTGGTAATGCCGGTCGGGCAGCGGTTTGTGTGACAAATCTGCGCCTGGATGCAGCCGATCGACAACATTGCTTCCCTGGCCACATTGATCACATCTGCGCCCATTGAAAATGCCATCACAGCCTGCGCAGGCAAGCCCAGCTTACCGGAGGCAATAAACGTCAGCTTGTCGGTAAGGTTTCTTTGCTGAAAAATTTTGTAAACGGTCGTGAAAGCATACACCAGCGGAAGGGCCACGTGGTCTGCGAATGAAGGCGGTGCAGCACCGGTACCTCCTTCTCCTCCGTCAATGGCGATAAAGTCAGGGCCTTTTCCGGTTTCTACCATCAGATCAGCCAGCTCCTCCCACATTTCCACCTTCCCCACAGCCGACTTGATACCTACTGGCAGTCCGGTCTTCTCCGCCATTTGCTCAATAAAGTCGATCATTCCCCTCACATCCTCAAACGCGCTGTGGTAAGGTGGCGAGACCACATCTACGCCCATTGGTACGCCCCTTATTTCTGAAATCTCAGCGGAAATTTTGCTGGCCGGCAGTACGCCGCCTTTTCCCGGCTTGGCACCTTGTGACAATTTAAGCTCAATCATCCTGACACACGGGTTATCCTGCGTCATTTTGACCAGCTTTTCCATTACAAAATTGCCTTCATGGTCGCGGACACCGAAGTAGGAGGTACCCATATTGAATACCACATCTGCGCCAAACTTATGGTAAGGAGAAAGCCCGCCTTCGCCTGTATTATGGAAATTGCCAAATGTGTAAGAACCTTTATTAAGCGCTTCCACTGCCCGGGAGGAGAGCGAGCCAAAGCTCATCGCGCTTACATTGATCACCGAACGTGGCCGATAAGGTCTTTTTCTCCCGTGATATGCACCGATTACCTTTGCCGAGGGAATGGTGTAATGGTGCGGATCGTTGCCGTTTTTGACGTGGTGGTTGTGCGTAGAATCGAGTCTTTTTGGCAGCAAAGCAGGTTTTACGAGAACGTAGCCCGGCTCGTGCATATCCTGGTCTGTTCCGAAACCCTGGTAGTTGTTTTCTTTTTTGGAAGAAGCATAAATCCACGACCGCTGGCGCCGGTTGAAAGGTAGTTCTTCGCGGTTATTGGCCACGATGTACTGCCGAAGTTCCGGACCGATGGTTTCGAGCATATACCGGAAGTGCCCGACAAGCGGAAAGTTGTGCTGGATGGTATGTTTTCGCTGGATAATGTCCCTTAAAGCGATCACAACAGGTACCAGCAAAATGTAAACCCAAACAGGTACCTGCGCGAAAAAGGCGAGCAATTGATCCATAAACAGCGTTTTAGCTTAAATTTCAGTCTCCACCCAGTCAGTTACTTTGCTGAGGTCTTTCCAGTATCCCGGATATGATTTTACCACCACACCCGGCTCTTCAATGCGGATCGGGGATACCATTCCTGCGGGAGCAAATGCCATCGCCATTCTGTGGTCGTCGTACGTGTGAATGGAAGGGATTTCAGTTGGGGAAAAACCGGCGATGAAGGTTACTTCGTATAGATGGTCTTTTTCTACCTCCTTCAATTCCGCGCCGATCTTTTTCAATTCCTGCTGCAATGCAAATACGCGGTCGGTCTCTTTGATTTTAAGACTTTCCACGCCAGTCATCGATAAGCGGATATTTTTAACAGCGCAGCAAACGGCAACTGTTTGTGCGAGATCGGGACAATCGGTGAAGTCCCAGCCAATGGAAGCGGCGGCGGGAATTTTGGTGAGTAAAACGCCGCGTTCTGTAAAAAGGCTTTCTACACCCAGGTGGCGCATGATATCTACGATGGCGCTGTCGCCCTGCAATGAATTCTTTTTAAGCCCCAGCAATTCTACTTCTGCATGCTCAGCCAAAGCCACAATGCTGTACCAGTAGCTCGCTCCCGACCAGTCGGATTCAATCGCGTAAGGTTTGGGCTGGTACTTCAATGGCGGTATTGTAATGGTGTTGGTCTGCCAATCAGCTTTGTAGTCAATCCCGAAATAAGCCATTTGGTTCAGCGTCATTTCGATATATGGCCTTGAACCTACTTCGCCTTCGAGCTGAATGGTCAATCCGCTGGGCAGCTCCGGCGCGATCATGAGCAATGCGGAGATATACTGGCTGCTCACGTCGCCACGCATGGTCAAATGGTGGTTTCCGGAGTAATTGAATCCGTTTAGTTTCAACGGCGGATATCCTTCCTGTTTTTCATATGTAATATCAGCACCCAGCTTTCGCAATGCATCTACCAAAATCCCGATCGGTCTTTCGCACATACGCGCCGTGCCGGTCATGGTTTTAGCCTGGTTGGTTACCGCATAATAAGCAGTAAGAAAACGCATGGTGGTACCTGCATCAATCACATCTGCGACAGCATCTTTGGAAGCTAGCAAACGCATCATGGTTTGCGAGTCCCTGGCTTCGGATACATTGGATAATTCGCATTGAAAGCCTGTCAATGCATTGATGATCAGGGCGCGGTT
>NZ_JBHYGF010000005.1:12045-16288 GCF_051859145.1 Dyadobacter sp. | reverse complement strand
TTTCCATTACTTTATTACGGCATTGGTCCCAAAACACCGGATAAAGACCCCGCGCTGGTAGATGCGAACTACATTCTTTTAAGGCAAAGGGTTTTGCGTAAAATCATACCTAACCTTTTTGCGGGACCGGAAATTGACTACCAGCAACTTTACAATACTGGTTTTGAACAGCCCGACGATCACTTATATGAAAAGCCGCTCGGCGCCGATGGAGCAAGAAATATCGGTTTAGGCGCTGCGCTTGTATATGATACGCGGCACAATGTGCTCAATGTGAGAAAAGGGTTTTTTGGTGAAATATCTTTCCTGAAATACAGTACTGCATTGGGCAGCAATCAAAATTTCCGCACGATCAACCTTGATGTGCGCGGCTCGCACCCGACCAGTATACGGAATGTACTGGCGTGGCAGGTTTACGGCAATTTTAACACCGGCAATGTCCCATTCAACCAGCTTGCATTAATGGGCGGCGAGATGATCATGCGCGGCTATTATTATGGCAGGTATCGTGATAAGAGTATGGTCGCGACGCAGGTTGAGCATCGCTGGCTTCCATTCGGGTTCAGCAAACGGTTTGGCGCTGTTGCTTTTGCGGGTACGGCGGTGGTTGGTCCGCGGGTAAGGGATTTTTCGTTTAAATATATCCGCCCGTCTGGCGGAGTAGGGTTGCGCTACCTGCTTTTTCCTAAAAAAGATATTTTCCTGCGTCTCGATGTTGGTTTTACCAAAGATGGTCCGGGCTTTTACCTGTTTACAGGGGAAGCGTTTTAATCGCGGTGCTTGTACCCGAATGCAACTATAAAGAGCAGTATCCCAACCATTCCCAGTGCAGCTGAAAGCGAGGTGATTTCTGCGATGATCCCGATCAAAGCCGGTCCGGCCAGTTGTCCCGAATAGCCAAGGATGGTCACGGCCGACAGAGCAATGGACGGCGGAATGCCGGGAATGCGGCCCGCAGCTGTGAAGAATACAGGAACTACATTGGCTGCACCTAATCCCACCAGTACAAATCCGAACAAAGTAGTAGCGGCCAATGTTCCGTATAAAACTACTTTTGCAGGTCCCAGTTTGTGAATGATCCCGTCGCCTGCAAGCCGCATTACTGCCATCGCCACTGAGAATGCAGCGTATCCCATTCCTGAAAGTGAGGGATCAAAGTCGCGCGAGAATTGCAGGAAAACGGCGCTCCAATCGAGCATGGAGCCTTCTGCAAGGAAGATGATAAAGCACATGATACCGAGGACCAGCACAGGACCTTTGGGTAATACGAAGTTGGTACTGTCCATTTTCGCTTCTTCTGAATGCGGTAGCAAGTGTTTAATCTGCGTTACAGTAATAAGTATCAGTAATGCAGATATGGTCATCGCTGCGATATTTGGCGATAAGCCTGCTTTGATCAAAAAACCCAATCCAATTGAACCCAGCAGCCCGCCGACACTGAACAACCCGTGAAATGAGGACATAATGTGGCTTCCGAAACGATCCTGAACCAGTACCGCCTGTGCATTCATCGCCACGTCAATGGAACCGACTCCCGCGCCGAAGACGAACAATGCTGCGGCAAGCTGATAGGAAGAAGTGGTTAACAGCAGTAAGGGAAGCAGTGCAGCAATCACGAAGGCAGCGATCAATGTGATCAGCCGGCTACCGTATTTGTTGATCAGAAAGCCGGAGAGTGGCATAGTGAAGATCGCACCAGCTCCCAATGCGAGTAATACAACACCAAGATCCGCATCATTGAGCCCAAGTCGGATTTTAGCAAAAGGTACCATAGGTGCCCAGCTCGACAAGCCAATGCCGCACACCAGGAAAATAAGTAAAACTGCTCTGCGTGCCCGCTTGATCTTCAATTGCTCATTCATCAGGATAGTAGTTCGAATTTGATTTTGCAAAATAATGCAAATTTGCATAGTATTGCAAAAACTTTTTTTGTCATGTTAAAAGAAAAACGCTTCTCTCACATTCTGGCCAAACTGCAGGATAAGCAGCAAGTCGGTTTTGCTGAACTGAGTGAAGAACTGCAGGTATCTGAGGATACGGTCAGGCGGGACATTGATACTTTGTCGAACAATGGCTTGTTGATGAAAGTGCGGGGTGGCGCTATTCCACGTTCACATAATCCATTGACTTTCAAAGAGCGGATCAGTTACCTGAAAGATGATAAAGAGGTGATCGCATTGAAAGCCCAGTCGCTGATCAGGAATGGACAAACAATATTTCTCGATGGCGGTACTTCTGTCTTTACCCTTGTTTCATTGCTTCCGACGGACATTAAACTGACCGTAATTACGAACAATACCGCAATTATCCCGGCACTTTCGGCTTATCCGGGTATCCGGTTGATTTTACTGGGAGGTATTTATTTCAGGGAGTCGGAGACAATCGTGGGAACCCAAGCGATCAAAATGGTCACGAACTTTCAGGCGGATCTGTATTTTATGGGTGTTTGTGCGCTGGATGTAAATAAGGGAGTTACTGCTAGCTATATGGAAGAAGCCGAGCTGAAACAGGCAATGCTCCAAAATTCCGCCAGCGCGGTTGCATTAAGCACCTTTGAAAAGCTGGAAACTTTTGAAAGTTACCGAGTCTGCGCGATTACAGATCTGCAATGTATTATCACAGAGCTGGATGCCGCAGATCCAAAGTTGCTGCCATTCCGGGAAGAGGGCGTTAAAGTTCTTTAAGAATGTGTATTTTTGATTAAAACAGATACAATATGAAAAGCTGGCAGGAACGAATTAGCATGGATACTGAAATACGTTTTGGTAAACCTTGTATCACCGGGACGCGCATTGCTGTTTTGGATATTCTTGGCTGGCTGGCTAATGGAATGTCCTATGAGGAGATCCTGGCCGATTTTCCTTCGTTAACCAGGGAGGATATTCTGGCTGCACTTGCATTCGCTGCGAATCGTGAGGAGAATACCAAAATTCTAGTATCAGCTTAGATGAAGTTTCTTTTTGATGCTAATATCTCATTTCGGATTATCAAAAAGATCGCGGAGGTTGCTCCTGCAAGTCTGCACGTCAGTAGAGCCGGATTAAATGTGCCGGCGAAAGATTCTGAGATATGGAACTATGCAAAACAAAATGGTTTTGTGCTGGTCTCTTTTGATGAAGATTTTCAGGACCTATCAAATATGTACGGATTTCCGCCCAAAGTTATCTTGCTTAGATTTGGGAATGTTCCGACTGAATTTATCAGCAGCGTCTTAATCGATAAATGGGCCCAGCTTGTAGAATTTTATAATTCTGAACACGCCGGTATTCTCGAAATATTCTAAAAAAACGGTCGCTTTTAAAGGCGACCGTTTTTGCTTTGTATTAAATATTCTTCTTCTTGCTTTCCTTCACAGCGAAGTCAACTGCTCTCGCGGTGAGCGCCATGTAGGTGAGCGACGGGTTTACGCAGGAAGCGGAAGTCATGGAAGCTCCGTCCGTTACAAATACGTTTTTCACTGCATGCAGCTGGTTGTTTCCATTCAGGACAGAAGTTTTAGGATCGCGTCCCATTCTCGCTGTGCCCATTTCATGGATCGCCATTCCCAGGTAAGATCCGTTATCATAGGTTTTTACATTCTTAACCCCTGATCTTTCCAGCATTTCTGCTGCATCATTCATCATATCCACGCGCATTTTCTTCTCATTTTCGCGAAGGTCTGCATCGAAAACAACTGTCGGGATTCCGAATTTGTCTTTCTTCTCTTTGCTGAGATACATGTGGTTTTCGTGATACGGAAGTGTTTCCCCAAAACCACCGAAGCCCATGGTCCAGTTACCTGGCGTAGTCAGTTCTTCTTTGAAATCTGCACCGAAAGCCAGCTCAGCTACATTGCGCTGCCAGCCCTGGCGACCACCGCCACCCTGGTACCCGAAACCGCGCAGGTAGTCGCGTTTGTCAGATCCGATATTGCGGTAGCGTGGTACATATATACCATTAGCGCGCCGACCGAAGTAATATTTATCGAGGTCACCTTCCCAAACGCCACTTGCGCCGGTGCGGAAATGGTGGTCCATCAAATTGTGGCCCAGCTCGCCCGAATCATTTCCCATTCCGTTTGGAAAACGGTCAGAAGTGGAGTTCAGCAATAATGCAGCAGAAGCAATTGCGCTGGCACAAACGAATATAAGTCCCGCGAAATACTCTCTTTCCTGCAATGTTTTGGTATCAACAACCTTCACGCCGGTCGCTCTTCCGCCTGCTTTTTTGCCGTCGTACATGATTTCCTTCACAGCGGAATCAG
>NZ_JBHYGF010000005.1:0-12035 GCF_051859145.1 Dyadobacter sp. | reverse complement strand
TTGATTGGGTGCTAAAATAGGCACCATACGGACAGCCATAAGAGCAGCGGTTGCGATACTGGCACGGAGAGCGGCCCCCTTCCAGCTGAATTTTAGTCGGCTGCGACAAGTTAGCCACGCGGCCGATCGTCATGGTGCGACCCGGGAATTCTTTTTCAAGGCGCTTCCTTACTTCTTTTTCAACAAAATACATGTCCATTGGCGGCAAAAACTCGCTGTCCGGCAATTGCGGCAGACCAAGCTTTTCGCCCGAGATACCCACGTGTTTTTCAACATAAGAATACCAGGGAGCAATGTCTTTGTAGCGGATCGGCCAGTCGACTGCGATACCATCTTTCAGGTTGGCTTCAAAGTCGATGTCGCTGAGCCGGTACGATTGTCTTCCCCACATAATGGACTTACCGCCGACGATATCGGGACGGAACCAGTCGAAGCGCTTCTTCTCTTCGTAAGGTGCGTCCATGTCGTTCATCCAATACTTTTCGGTATTCTCATTGTACGGATAATCGCGTGAAAGGAATGGGTGCGTTTCTTTTTGCTTTACGGTCAAACGGCCGTTGTACTGGGTTTCCCAGGGTGCTTTCAATGCATTTTCATAACCTGTTACGTGTTCCAGGTTTTTGCCTTTTTCCAGCATCAGTACTTTAAGCCCCTTTTCGGTAAGCTCTTTGGCAGCCCAGCCGCCGGATACGCCCGAACCGATTACGATTGCGTCGTAGGTGTTTTCTTTTAATGCGTCAATATTAAGATTCGCCATTTCGATAGATTTTGCAGGGTTTTGGATTAAAGTGCCCAGCTTTTCTGGCCTTTTGGCATTTGCCAGGAACCATCAAAGCGGCCAGGGATCGGCAGGTAGTCGAGTGCCTGCGTGGCACCGATCTCGGAAGTGAAGTAACCTGTTACCGTTAGTCCTTTCATCTGCAGGAAAAAAGGCTTGTCAGCAACGGTGGTCTTCTTGATGATCTCGTTCTTCTGTGTCTGATCAAGTGAAACAAATCCCTTATTGTAAGTCTGCTTACTCAATGCATCCACCTGGTCGAGGCCGGCGTAAAACTTCTTTTGCTCGTCGATCACATAACAATCCTGCAATACGCGGGTTATAAATTTCTCTGCACCGGCAGCCTTGGCGCCAGGTGTGCTGGTAGTGGGAATAATTACGTCAGCAACTTCTGCCAGAAGCGCTTCCTGGCTTTCTGTAATGGAAATAGAAGGGCCAAAATTCAACTTTTCCCCCATAATCCCGGCCATTAAAGGGGCCGAGAGGGTACCTCCCATGAGGAAGGTTATTTTTTGAACAGCTTCTCTACGGTTCATGGATTGGGTTTGATATGGTGAAATACGAAAAGGTATAATTGATCTTTAAATATAACACTGATCTCTGTTCAAACCAGCAATTTGGAACAGGAATGATGCAAATTCCCGATTGTTCACCCAACAGTGCCGCTTGCTCATCAAATATTTGAAGGTAGGTTTTGAGGTAGCATATTTGAATCATATTCTAGGCCTTTCTAGATCGCCGATCTCCCCGGTCGGCATATGACTGAAAAGGTTAAGTAATAGAGGAACGTTGAGTAAATAATGCAAATAACTTCTCTGAAATTTCAGGGAAGTTATTTTTTTTGGCTCAATTTGAAGGTCGCAAAGGCATCCTTCCAGCTTGAAAATCACATTGATAATACTTCGACGCATTAAAGCATAATCACCCGCTTTGGTCTGCTGGGATCATATTTTACGTGAATGCGCGCGCCGATCCGCAATGCAGCAAGCTCTGACACTTTTGTCCACCTGTCCAGTTCAATCACGTAATTCCGCATTCTTTTTGGCTCGACCTGCAATCTCAGCCTGATCTTTGTAATCGGGCCGCTTCGCGCTGCATTCAGCATTTCTACATCTAAAATGGTGGCCGCAGTCTCCTCGCCATGCGCCGCGATATCGCTTTTACATTGCCTGATCACACGTTTTCGGATCAATTTTAATAGTGCCGAAATCCAGACTACAATAATGCCTGTCAATAAGAATGTTTGCATATTTTTAGTTTAATTGAGCGCAGCTCAATTAAGGTCCGCGGAAAGCCTTTCGCAAACGCGATTATTGAAAGGCTGAACAGCAATGAGCAACCGAAATATATTTGCGGTTGTTTGTAGTAGATGTTCTATAATCCTGAGAGGCAACATATTTTACATTATTAAACAGTCGTGGTGATGGAATACAGACAATTAGGTGCATCAGGCTTGAAAGTGCCTGTGCTGAGCTTCGGTACCGGTACTTTCGGCGGCGGTGGAGATTTCTTTAAAGCGTGGGGAAATACACAGGTTGACGAGGCTAAAAAGCTGGTAAGTCTGTGCATGGATGCGGGAATCAACTTTTTCGATACTGCGAATGTGTACTCGCAAGGCGCAGCTGAGGAGATACTCGGTAAAGCAATTATCGGAATGCGGGACCAGATTATCCTGTCTACCAAGGCTACGTTTAAAATGGGGAACAAGCCAAATGACTTCGGATCTTCGCGTTTTCATCTGGTAAAAGCCTGCGAGGATAGCCTGCGCAGGCTGCAAACCGACTATATAGATATTTACCACATGCACGGTTTCGATGGAGTAACTCCCGTCGAAGAAACATTAAGTGCATTGGACGATCTGGTTCGTGCGGGAAAAATCAGGTACATCGCCTGTTCCAATTTCTCGGGCTGGCATCTGATGAAATCACTTTCCGTTTCTGAAAGGTATGGTTGGTCGAAATACATCGCGCACCAGGCACATTACTCTTTGCTGAGCAGGGAGTTTGAATGGGAACTGATGCCGCTGGCATTGGATCAACACGTCGGAACCATTGTGTGGAGTCCACTCTCTGCGGGCCGACTGGGAGGTAAGTACCGCCGCAACCAGCCCATTCCCGCGGACGGTCGCATTGCGCAAGGTGGGGGAGAGGGGCCGGCTATTCCTGAAGACTTCTTTTATCATCTGATCGATGTGCTCGACGAGGTAGCCGGTGAGACCGGGAAAACAGTCGCACAGGTTGCATTGAACTGGCTTTTGCAGCGTCCCACTGTCAGCAATATCGTAATCGGTGCCAGAAATGAAGACCAGCTGAAACAGAACCTGGGCGCTATCGGCTGGAACCTCAGTCTCGAACAGGTAAAGAAACTTGATGCAGCGAGCGAGAAAGCGCCTGTGTATCCATATTGGCACCAAAGGAAAAATCCAGATCTTAACCCGCTACCTGATTTTTACGGTCGCTTCAACCATTAGCGGTTACTGTTTTGTAGTTCGGGAATGAAGAGCTTGTGCTGGATCGCATAAACGATCAGATCGGTCGTGCGCTTTACCTTCATTTTGTCCATTACACTGCGATGGTAATATTGTACGGTATGCACGCTCAGTTTGAGATCGTACGCGATCTCCTTGATCGTGTGTCCGCCGCATACACGCTGTAATACTTCATTTTCCCGCGGCGACAGGTGAAAGGCGAGTTGCTCGCCGGCAAATACGCTCTTGATCAGCATATCCTTTAATGCTGCGCCTATGAACTGTTTGCCGGCGGCTACCGCAAGAATGCATTCGCTGAATTCTTCAAATAAGGTATTCCCGGACAACACGCCTTGTGCCCCCCGTTTAATCGTGCTTTTTACTGCATGAACGTCAGCTTCATCAAAAAGCACTATTACTTTCAGCCCGTCCGGTAAGGCGGTTTTACATCTTTCCAGCATATCGCGGCCTTCCTCATCTGCTATGGATGAGTTTACTACTGCTACGTCCGGACACTTTTCTGCCAACGCTTTCAAAAAGTCTTTTCCGGTTACAAAAGTATTTATATGGTCGAACTCCGGATTTTGTAGTAGCAGCTGTTTTAGTGAGTCAATTAGAAGTAGGTTTACGTCTACAAGTGCAATTCTCATATTGTTTTCTGATTGGCTTCAAAGCCAGGCTTTAAAGCTTTTGCATGTGTCTGCAAGCTAACTTCCGGGCACGCAGACAACACGATTTTAGGTGTTCAAATGGCGAATAATGCCTAAATAAAGCCATTTATTCGAATCGAGCTTCATTTTTCCTACGAAAAATAACATTATTTATTAACCGGGTAGCCTCAATCCTGTCGAAAACATCTTGCCGCTTTGTAGCTAAAATTAATTCGATACCTACTATAAACAACTGGTAAATTCATAGTAGAAATATGCGGGTTTTCTTTGATGGTTTAATGGACAATATTTGTGGTATATAGAACTATTGCTGTGCATTAATAGGACTATATCTGTCTGTTCACATCAACTTAATTCGCAAACTATGTCTTCATCAGCTACCTAATTACCAGTCACTAATTAAACACGTTCTCCGGGGCTTTGAACAGAAAGCGATCTCACCGAGCCGCAATCGTTCTGTTCTACGATCTTCTTAGCATTCAGGTTTGTCAGCCAATGCATTATTCTACTAACTCATCTTTTCTATGACAACACGTTTTCAAAACCACTATCTATCGGAATATTCGGGCCGCCACGATGCTGCCATATTCTCAGACCAACCGGGATCCTTTAAAGTACATGCCGGCAAATTCCTGGTCTTTATGCTGAGCTTATTGATGCTGGCACAAGCGGCCTCTGCACAGCAGTCCAACCTTGTGTGCAACGATCAGACCAACTTTTCAGCGCCAACGTTCAGCAATTTGACGGTAACAACAACAGTAGCCCCCAATAGCGGAGGAAATCAGACAACTGTAGCAAATACCTCTAATTTGACGGACAATGATCCTGCGACATTTGCTGAGGTTACATTGCGGGCGACCCGTAGTGGCACACTATGTGGTACGGCCACCAATGCATCAGGAGTCATAAGGGTGGAAAGTCCCTCTGGTACTACTTACCAGCGAGGCAATTATGTCGGCTTTATAACCAGTAATGATTTGGCAGATTTTGCCAGTGTGAACGTGGCAGCAACATTAAACGGGACCAGTGTCTCTTCAACTTCAACCCCAATAATCTCTCAAATCGGGTCAAACCTTTATGAAGTTGGATTTGTAACAACAGGTAGCGGTAGTTTTAACGGTATTGAAATATCGCTCACGTTGGATGCACAACCAATACTCGCTGGCTGCGGTACCGTTCAAGAATCCGTGAACATATACAACGCATTTCAGGTAAACTACTGCACAGCGCCAAGTTTCCCTGTTAATATTGCCAAAAACGCGAGCTTACCTGATTTTAATGTAACTACGTCCAGCAGTGGAGGAGATCCGCTTGAAGTGTTACTTGTAGGCGGTATTGTTAATGATGCCAATGCGATAAGCAGAAGCACAACCGACTATGCGCAACTGGTTCAGGTGCTAGGCAAACTTGGAACTAAATACCTTCAGGTTCATGATAATGTAACTACCTATCCTTCGGGAACTTTTGCAGGGTTTGATATAAGTACAGCAAGTACACTGCAGGTCGGCCTGCTTTCCGATATTACCATTGAAACACGCCTGAATGGAAATGTGGTTGACTCGGAAACGGGTGCCGGCCTTGTTGTCTCAGGTGAGTTACTATCAGCTGGCACCAGGAAGACAATCGGATTTACCTCTGCCGGACCCTTTAACGAAATCCGCATCGTCTTCAACGGATTAGGATTACTGGTAGGAGAAACCCGAATCTACAATGCGGTTGTCCAGAGATTTGAAGAAGGAACTGCGCTGGCGTGTAACACACCTACGCAATTGACATCGCCTGCTTATCCACTTACGGTTAGTCTCACCAATACCGGACTTTCCGGAACTGCCTGCGTAGCATGTTCTATCTCGGATCAAAACAATGTGATAGACGCAGATGTAAATACCGCCGCTACCATCAACGTTCTCGCTGCTGTTGGTGCGGAAGGTTCTATATCTGTCAAAAAAGAAGGCATTTCTTACCAAGCCGGTACTTTCGCAGGGTTTTCTGTTGGTAATGCGCAGTTGGTTGGTCTTAGCCTCTTCAAAAACATTACCATTACAACTTACCTCGACGGAGAAGAGCAGGAATCTCAAAATGGCACGGGAGGATTGATCAACGTCGGCCTGCTTACCGGCTCCCGCCAAACTGTTGGTTTTGTAACGAATGAAGAGTTTGACGAAATCAGGATCACGGTTGAACAAACGGCAGATGTTACTTCTACAACGCTCGTTTACGGGCCGGTGATTACAAACTTCTGTAACGATGGGGCGCTCACCTGCAATACCCCGGTGAATGTAACCAACCCGAGCTATGCAGTTTTTGTAAATGCAGCTAATACTGCGATCAACTCTGCATTATGTGCCAACTGCCAGATCAGCGAAACCCAGGCTGTAGTTGATGGATCTTCGACAGACGATTACGCGAGTATCAATCTGGCCGCGGCGGTAGGCAACATAGCCGGATTCTCTGTTAAAAATGCGATCACCGACTATCCTGCGGGCACATACGCCGGATTTGATATCCTCACCGGTTCACTGCTGAATGTGGATGCATTGGCAGCAATCCGGATCCGTACTTATTTGAATGGGGTTGAAACTGCTTACTCCGCAGGCACAGGATATACCGGAACTGCCTTGCTGGTAGGAGCGGGGCTACTTACATCTTCCGGCCGCCAGACAGTTGGAGTGGTTGCGGAAGATGCATTTGATGAGATCAAAATTGAATTTACAAACCTTGCGAGTGTACCGCTTGGCACTGTGCGTATTTACAACGCGGTTGTTCAGCAGATGTGCAACAACAATCCAATTGTTTGCGGAACAACAGGCTTACTGGTTGCTCCCGCACAGCCGGTAGTAGTGGAAAGCTCTCGTACTGGCTTGGTAGGTGTATGTGCATTGTGTGAAGTGCAGGATGCCAACAACGTTATTACCGCATCCACTTCGGATTATGCAGTACTAAGAGTTCCGGCAGGTGTAGCAGGCTCTGCGTCAATTTCTGTGAAAAACGGTGTAGTAACTTACGGTGCAGGAACAGTTGCAGGTTTTACGATCCAGGATCTTCAGGGAATCGTTTCACTGGATTTACTTCAGTCGCTGACACTTTCTACTTACCTGAATGGACAACCTACAGGTGAAACAGCATCAGGCAATACGCTGATCGCGCTGCGTCTGCTGCTTCCTTTGATTGGCAATGGTACTGAAAGCGACATTTACAATGTAAACTTCACCGCAACCCAGCCATTTGACGAAATCAGATTATCTGTTAATTCACTAGCTGGCTTGTTAAATCTCGTTCGGGTTTACGGCGCATTTGTAACACCATTTGCAGACGGCTGTCTGACACCTGGTCTGGTATTCAATGAAATTCCTTACAATGCGTATGTAGCGATTGCATATAATTCAGTGAATCCTGTAAGTGTTGCAACATACACAGGCGAGGGTGAGACATATTCAGTTGTGTCAGGAACCGGCTTTAACAGGCTGCCGCCAGGATTGTCTATCGACCCTAATACAGGGATAATCAGCGGGTCTCCGGATGAAAATTCACAAGGCATTTACACATTCCTTGTGGAAGTGAGAGATTCAAACGGCAACCGCATTGGTCAGAGAACGTACCGGATCAATGTCCAGGACAATTCGCTTCCCGTCACCCTGGCCAGTTTCAATGCAACGGCCGAAGGTATAACTACTTCGCTCAGCTGGGCTACATCCGAGGAGTCAAACAGTGACCGCTTCGATGTGGAACGCAGCCAGAATGGTAAGGTTTGGTCGAAAATAGGTTCGGTGAAATCTGCACAGGAAAGCAAGGGAATGAAGTACTATAATTTCACGGATAACATGCCAGCAGGCGGAATGAATTACTACCGCCTGAAAATGGTCGATCTTGATGAGAGCTTTGCTTACAGTCAGATTAAAGAGGTGAAATTCGGATCCACCAGCTTTGTTTCTCCAAACCCTGTGAGATCAGGCGAAATGCTGAAAATCACATTGACTGACTGGTCAAAAGTGAAGCAGGTACAAGTGATCAATGCAGCTGGAAAAGTGGTGTTTGAATCCGCCAATGCATTCTCAGCCGGTATTAACACCACCAACTTGTCGACGGGCTCTTACATTGTCAAGGTAATCCAGCTTGACGGTAATGTGTCCACGCACAGATTTGTTAAACAGTAGCCCTGTAAACACGATACACATACAAGCCGCCGGAATTTATCCGGCGGTTTGTTTTTTTATTGAACGGATTCGCATCAATACACTCGAATATATTTGACACCTGCGATATATACATATATTTGCGCAATAAGTTCTTGTACAACCTAGCCTAGTAATCGCACCTTATGCCCGGGAGAAAAAGCAAAAAACGTAAATGGAAAAAAGCGGCCATTGTCGTACTTAAATGGGTCAGCGCTATTTTGCCGGTTTGCGCGTTTATTTACATTCTTTATTACTACAAGCAATTCGATTTTCTAAAAGAAAAAAAGGAAGCGGTTTCCAAAACCGAAGTTATCACCAATTCAGACTCAGCGGCTACATTTTCGATGAATGCCAAAGAGGAGCTACTCAAGAAAATTTTAATTCAGAATAACGAGTGGCATTCAGTCGGTGGGGTAGCAATCCACAGTATGACAATCGTGAACGGAACAGACAAAAAGCTGTCGAGCGTAGATGTGGAATTCAAGTACCTGTCTGAAACGCAATCAGTAGTTACCTCCAAGATTGTCAACATCAAAGCAGCTGTTGCGCCTGGTAAGTCGTACAAGGCTTCCGGTATAAGCGCCGGGTATGTAAACAACAGCGTAGTAGGTTGCGACACGAAGGTAGCCAACGCCAGATTCTAGTTTAGCTGTGGTGTAAATTCCTCAAATTCATACTGTAACGATTGTAAAAGCCTGGTATGATATTTTCTTGTTTCAAGTCAGTAGTGTATAACATCCTGACTAAAAACCTGAAAATTATGGCACAGCTACTTCAAAACTTCTACCTGATACTTCCGTATCTGTTCTTTGTGTTATTGCTGGTTGCCGGCGGCGTTGGAGTGTGGCTGATAGCACAACTGAAGAAAGGAAGTCACTATCAAAACTATTCAGTAGGGGATAGGCTTTTTATGAAGCGCAATGCATCCCGCCTGAGAAAAATGCAGTTGAACTAATAACGATCTTATATAAAGAAAAACATCCCGGATGCAAATGTATCCGGGATGTTTGATTTTACTCAACGTTATTGAAAACCATTGCTGGCTCTCGGGTTCAAAATTAATGATTTGTTAACTCAAAACCGAGACTTTTCTTGGAAACAATTATATAATTTGTTGTTTCTGAATGAAAAAAGTTTTTAGGCCACGGTGAGTGAAAGCACTTCAATAAACTTCTTTAAATCAGATGCGGAATACTGCTGTTTGTTCGTGTTTTCGAACTCTGAGAAAATGGACAGCATCCTGTTATATTTGAGCATAGAGGTTCCTTTGTGCGATTTTAGCTGTCTGCCTTTATACTCTCCATGCTGGTCCATCCGGTCAACCAGGTACGACATCATATAGTAGTGCATCCCACTGTCTTCATCAAAACCTTCAAATTCGAGCAAAGCCAGGTCGAGTGTTTCTTTTTCATCGTCCGTCAGTAGCCGAATGGAGTCATTAATACGGCCATACATTTTCATGATGTCCGAAATTTCATTGTAAACGCTGATTGGAACCTCTTCATAGAGTGTGTTGAATACTTTCGGGTAAAGACCGGTGTAGCCTTTTTCAAGGATTTCTATCCTTCTTTCGTTGGCATCCTTCTCGGTTTCGTCGCCAATAATTGACAGAATTTTGCACTGATTGATGAGGAGCTGACGTTGCAGCAGGGAGATGCTTTCAGGGATCATTTTTGTAATGGATAGCTGTGGAATTGCGAGCAAGTTAGTGGCAAAATGTAGCAAAAGATATGAGATTAATCAACCGGCGCTCAGAAATTTGAAGCAATGCACGCATCTTTGTATTTATTCTTACTCAATTTCCGCTAAGCTTACCTTTTGATCATGGAAAGTACTGAGAAACCTTCGCAGGGCGCGAACGATTTACTGCATGGGAATACTACTTTGCCACCCACTTCGGAAGAGCTCGCTGCGTTTGTCGCAAGCCGGGAAACAGAAGAAAACATGCAGAAACTGGCCGGAAAGGTAGCTGAGGAATGGAATGAAGAAGTGGACAGCACGCATAAACCGGATCTTTCCTACGCCAGATTTGAAGAAAGGCGAAGGAATGCGGCAGATCAGTAATCGTACCAGTCGCCCCACCAGTTTTGCAGCTTCTTGCGGATTTCTTCCTCGCGTGCATTTTTGCCAGGCTCAAAGAATTTGCTGCCTTTGATCTCGTCCGGCAAAAAGTTCTGTTTCGCAAAATTACCCTCAAATTCGTGGGCATATTTGTAATCTTTACCATAACCAATCTGCTTCATTAGCTTGGTAGGAGCATTGCGCAGGTGCAATGGGACGGGCAGATGCGCCGTTTTTTCAGCTGCCTGCATTGCGGCGCCGATCGCAGTGTAGCTCGCGTTGCTTTTTGGTGAAGTGGCCAGGTAAATCGCTACTTGCGATAATATAATCCTGCATTCAGGATACCCGATTACATTCACGGCCTGCATACATTCATTTGCCATAATAATAGCAGTCGGATTTGCATTGCCGATATCTTCCGAAGCCAGGATCAGCATTCGCCTGGCGATAAACGCAGGGTCTTCGCCGGCCACAATCATCCGTGCCATCCAGTAGAGTGCTCTGTTCGGGTCACTTCCACGCAGCGACTTGATGAATGCAGAAATAATATCATAATGCTGCTCTCCCGATTTATCATAGCGCGCAATGTTCTGCTGGGCAACCTCTACCACCCATTCGTCTGTAATTTCTATTTCAGTTACCTCTCCTTTTGCCAGCACGACGAGTTCGAGCAGGTTTAGCAATTTTCTGCCGTCACCTCCTGAAAGCCTGAATAATGCGTCGTAGGAATCAAATTTGATGTTTTTTTCACTCAGCCACTTGTCTTTTCCCAGCGCGCGTTTGATCAGGTTTTTCAATTCGTCCTCACCAAAAGCTTCCAGGATGTAAACCTGGCAGCGGGAAAGCAATGCGGAATTGATCTCGAAAGAAGGATTTTCAGTAGTAGCGCCAATCAATGTAACCTGACCTTTTTCCACTGCGCCAAGCAATGCATCCTGCTGACTTTTATTATAACGATGAATTTCATCAATAAACAAAATAGCCGGAAAAAGTCCCGAAGGCCGCGCCAGCACCTCGCGCAGATCTTTCACACCCGAACTGATTGCACTCAGGTTATAGAACTGCCTTTTTGTGGTTTCCGCGATAAGCAATGCAAGTGTAGTTTTGCCGACCCCCGGAGGTCCCCAGAAAATCATGGAAGGAATTGCGTTTTGCAGAATGGCGCGGCGCAGCGGCCCTTTCGGGCCCAGCAATTTTTCCTGCCCTACAAAATCATCCAAAGTTCGGGGGCGCAAACGTTCTGCAAGCGGGGTGCTTAAAAGCGTCATTCAGGCGTATTGGGTTTGTTAATGGTACCCTTATCAACAAAAAAAGCGCGGCTAAGTTCGCCACGCTTCTCTTCTCTGATTGTAAAAAGCTTAGAATGTAAGCCTGTCTAGTGTCATTTGTTTTTTAAGGTTACCCAATGCACCAAATACAAGATTGTACACCGATTGTATATTGATTTTCATCAGGTCGGCAATCTCGTGGTTGTTCAGGTTCATGTAAAATTTCAGGAAAATCGCTTCGCGCTGGCGGCGCGGAAGTCCGTTGATCGCCACATTCAAATGCTGGTTGGTCGATTCGAACTCTTCTTCCGAGATCAGGTGGTTTTCGTGGGAAGGGGTGTTGATATGCCAGTATTCAACCGGGATATCTTCATTGCTGGTGTGCTTTTGCTGCGCATTCAGGTGGCGCACCAGTTTCCTCTTAATCGACGCCATCAGGTAAAAACGAACGGAAGTTGTGTCACCCAGCGTCATCCGGTTTCTCCACAGTTCAACGAACAGGTCGTGGATGCAATCTTTAATTAATGGTTTGTCAATGGTAAACTGTGAACAATACTGGTAAAGAATGTGAACATAAGAGCGGTACAGGCATGCATAAGCATTTTCATCGCCTTT
>NZ_JBHYGF010000004.1:0-16298 GCF_051859145.1 Dyadobacter sp. | reverse complement strand
GAGTGACACCAGGAATTTCTCAAGCCAAGCAGTGAAATTATACAGACAAAACGCTTAAATTTAGCATTACTCACTTCCTGCTTCCTGATACCTGCTTCATGAAATTACGACTTCTATTCTCTACACTTGCCTTTGGCTTGTTGACGTTAAGTGCCTTTGCCCAATCTTTCAACAATTTCCCGGTCACAACTCAGAAGCCGCCGCTGCACGGAAAACATTGGATGGGAATTACGGGTAAGCCGCTCGCGGCAACCGCCGGCGCTATGATTTTCAGCAAAGGTGGCAATGCGGTAGATGCATCCTGCGCGATGCTGGCAGCTACCTGCACCATGTGGGATGTACTCAGCTGGGGTGGAGAAACACAGGCATTGATCTACAACCCTAAAACCAGGAAAGTCATAGCGATCAATGCCATGGGCGTGGCCCCCACAGGCGCTACAGCTGATTTTTACAAAAACAAGGGCATGAAGTACCCGCCGGAATATGGTCCATTGGCAGCTACAACACCAGGTACTCCCGGCGGATTGATGACCATGCTGGCAGAGTACGGCACGATGAGCCTGAAAGAAGTACTTGCGCCTGCGATGCAAATGGCTGAGGGTTACCCCATCGAAGGACAAACTGCCAATGCAATTGAGCGCGATAAAGCAGAGATCAAGAAGTGGCCTTATTCTACGAAGGTCTTCCTTCCGCATCTAGGTCAGCCGCGCGAGGCACCGGATGCCGGTGAAATCTTTGTCCAAAAAGACCTGCTGGCCACTTTACAGAAACTGGTTGATGCTGAGCAGGCCGCCTTGAAAAAAGGCAAAAAAAGGAAAGACGCGATCTATGCTGCATACGACCGTTTTTATAAAGGCGATATCGCGAAGGAAATAGCGCGTGGTACACAGGAACAGGGTGGCTTGATCACTGAGCAGGACCTTGCTGCGTGGAAGGTTAAAATAGAGGAGCCGCTAATGACCAACTACAAAGGCATTGAAGTGTATAAAATGCAGCAATGGACGCAGGGACCAGTGATGTTGCAGGCGCTGAATATGCTGGAAAACTTCGATCTGAAAGGAATGGGCTATAATTCGTCACGCTACATTCATACGCTGTACCAGGTAATGAACCTGGCCTTTGCCGATCGTGATTTCTACTATGGTGATCCTGCATTTGCTCCCGAAGAACCTATGAAGGGACTGTTGTCCAAAGAATACGCCAAAGAGCGCATTAAGCAGATCAATTGGGAAAAGAATGATGCGAAAGCAATGCCCGGAGATCCCTACCCTTTTGAAGGAAAGAAAAATCCGTACACGGAGCAGATCAAGTCCTGGGGTAATTTTCATGCTGCATTGAAGCGCAATGAAAATGGCCTGAGTGAACAGTTCATGAAGGAATTTACAGCGGGCACAACCTCTGTGGAGGCCACAGATGAAGAAGGTTGGGTAGTGAGCATTACGCCAAGTGGTGGCTGGGTACCTGCTTGCATTGCGGGCAATACCGGAGTTGGTTTAAGTCAGCGGATGCAATCTTTTGTGCTTGATCCGAAGGAAAATCCATTCAATGTGGTAGAACCGAGAAAACGGCCCCGGCTTACGCTCACACCCAGTCTCGCTTTGAAAGATGGGAAGCCATTTTTGTCTTTTGCAAAACAGGCCGGCGACGAACAGGACCAGCTGCTGCTGCAATTTTTCCTGAATATGGTAGAATTCGGTATGACGGTGCAGGAAGCGACCGAGGCACCAAGCTTTAAAACTTTACAAATGTACGGCAGCTTCGGGGCGCACGAAAAAATCCCGGGTGGACTGATCCTGAACCAGTCCATGCCTGATTGGACCAGAAAAGAACTCTCACAAATGGGTTATTCATCCAGTTTCCAGCCCAGAACGAGTGGCCCCATTAATGCCATTTATTTTGACTGGCAGCATGGAAGCTTCTGGGGTGGTTCGAGCAACCATGGTGAAGACTATGGTTTTGGATGGTAAGCTGCCTTCGTCATTAAAAGTTGGTTTTAAAGCAACTCGTCAGTCGTCAAACGCATTTCGACCAAGTGCTTTTTAAAGCCAACTTTCTCGTAAGCAGCAACTGCTGATTTATTGGCATCATACACCTGCAAACGCACCTCCGGCAAACCCTTTTGCCTGGCCCATTCAACAAGCTTTTTGATAATTAAGCGGTTAATGCCTTTCCCACGCTGCTCCGGCACGACATACATGAAGCCCAAAAATGCATAGCGATCAAACTGGTTGTAAGGCTTAGCGGGCAAAATCCGAACGTGCCCGGCGCCCACAAGCTGCCCATTGCTTTCTGCCACCACTACCTCGGTTTCTTCATTTTCGATCATTTTGGCAAGATCATAATAATTAAAATCCTCCGTTACGAAAGTCTCGTCAAATGGACGCTCAGCTTTGATAATGCCCTTTTCAAATTCCAGCAACACAGGTAACTCCTCTATTCTGGCCTGCCTGATATTAATTTCCTCCATGAATGTTCTCAGATGTAAGCGGCTTTCTTTCAACCGCGGTTTATGGTGCAAAATGCAAAGTTCGCATGCATTTGCCTGCCTTAATTAACAAAAATTTGATCTCCCAGAAAAAAGAGAATATACCGGACCGGTGTTCTACCGGTAAGTAAGAAACCGTATTTACAGCCAGTTTGCACCCGTTAGTTAGATAACTTAGGTTAACCTTCCACGCCCTACTATGCAGCGAATAGAAAATTGCTATCACTATGAAAATCTCAGCCAAGCTCAAAAACAGTTTTAACGAACATTACCTGGAAGTTGCGACGAATGGAGCGACCCGGAATGTGCAAATCCCGCCAAAGCCTACTGGTTTCGGGTCGGCTGTGAATGGAGGTGAAATGCTATTACTGGCACTTGCAACCTGTTTTTGTAATGATATTTACAGAGAAGCAGCTAAAAAGAACATAGCTATTTCGGGCGTAGAGGTCAATTGCACGGCTGATTTCGGTGCAGAAGGCGAGCCGGGGAGTAATTTCCAATACACTGTGCAGGTTACCTCAGATGCACCCAAAAACGTAATTGCTGAGCTGATTGAACATACAAACCGCATTGCCGAAATCCATAACACACTCCGGATCGGAACTGCTGTGACGCTCGTTAATTCCTGACACAAATGAACAAAGGGACTCTAAACCAGCTTTTTACAGATTCTCGATATATTTCTGCCCGCCGAGGTAACGCATTTGGCGGACGATCTGCCCAGTGCGCCTGTTGACGTAAGCGGAAGGATTTTTGATGGAAAACTTGATCGGATTTGGAAGCACGGCGGCTATTCTTGCCGCCTCATAGCGCGTGAGCTTTTTTGCAGATTTGTTGTAAAAACGTAGCGAAGCAGCTTCCACACCGAAGGTCATTTCTCCCATTTCGGCTACATTGAGGTAAACTTCCAGAATCCGCTCCTTATCCCAGATCAACTCGATCAGCACTGTAAAATAAGCTTCAAGTCCTTTTCTGAGATAACTTCTTCCGTGCCATAAAAAAACATTTTTCGCTACCTGCTGCGAAATGGTGCTGGCGCCGCGTGCACGCTTGCGTTTTTCAGTAACGGCATTGTAAATCTGGTCAAAATCAAAGCCCCAGTGCTTAGGGAAGTTCTGATCCTCCGAAGCAACTACTGCCAAAGCCACTTCTTTCGAAATATTTTCGTAGGGTTCCCAATCATGAAAAAGCTCGGTATCCTCGTCGGCTTTAAACGCTTCCATTTTTCGTGAAAGCATATAGGGCGTCACCCAAACCGGTACAAACCTGAGAATCACTACCCAAATAATAGATACTCCGAAAAACAAAATCAAAATTCTCAGTGCAATGAACTGCAGACGGCGGAGCATAAAACTTTTTACTTCAAAAAACAGAAACCAACGGACCAATTGAGCGTACAAAGAACAGAAACTAATCAGGTTTAGACAAAGAAATCAAAACCATTATTTATCCGTCAACATACGCTGTCCTATGAATGAAGATATCCTGAGTTTTGTCTGGCGCTTTCAATATTTTGATTCCGCAAATCTGCTCACAGATGAAAATTTGAGCATTTCAGTAATCCGCACCGGCTATAAGAACACCAATGCCGGACCCGATTTCCTGGAAGCAGGAGTCTTGCTGGGCGGGGTTCAATGGTTTGGGAGTATTGAAGTGCACGTGAGGTCGTCGGACTGGTTTATGCATGCACACGAAATTAATCCTGCTTATGAAAGCGTGATACTGCATGTTGTTTGGGAAAATGACAAACCGGTTTTGCGGCAGGACGGTACGCTTGTTCCCACATTGTCGCTTAAAGGTTTGATCAAAGATACCGTGCTGCAAAGGTACAGCCTGTTGCAGGATGAGCATGAAGGAATTCCCTGTCACGCGCTTTTCAGCAAAATACACGAGATACATAAATTCGCTATGCTCGACCGGGTACTGCTTGAAAGACTGAGCAGAAAAGCCGGGGAGGTAGCTACTTTGCTTGAAATCAATAAAAATGACTGGGACCAGACCGCGTACCAGTGGCTGGGAAAGCATTTTGGGTTCAAACTGAATGATCCCGCATTTTTAAGGTTAATGCAGATTGTCCCCTGGAAAATTCTCCGGAAGCATCGCGACAGGCCGCTGCAAATTGAAGCCATACTTTTTGGCACTGCAGGATTAATCCCGGAGCGGTCGGAAGATGTGTATGTCCGGATGCTGCAGCAGGAATTCAGATTTTTGGGATCAAAATACAAGCTCACTGAACAACAAATGAATGCGCATGAATGGAAATATGCACGATTGCGACCTGCGGGCTTTCCTACCATCAGGATTTCGCAACTGGCGCAGCTCCTGAGTGCCGAAAGCACCCTGTTTTCGCAGATTATCTCCCTGGAATCCTTTTCTGAACTGCAGCAGCTGTTTCACTTGCGGCAATCTGATTACTGGACGCAGCATTATGTGTTTGACAAGAAAGCCGCAGCCCCGGTTCCGGCAATGGGCAAAGATGCAGGTGCACTGCTGATTATTAACGGGATTATTCCGGTCCTGGTTGCCTACTCGAAGCACAGAAACCAGCCGGAGCTGCTGGATAAAGCGATTTACTGGCTCTCACAACTTCCGTCGGAGAACAACCGCATTACAAGAGAATGGGCAACCCTGGGAATGCAGGTGAAAACATCCGCCGATTCCCAGGCGCTGATTGAGTGGTATAATAACTATTGCATGCCAAAAAAGTGCCTTGAATGCACAGTAGGTGCCGGATTGGTTCGGGCTGTTTAGCCTTTTACGAGATTAACCCCGGTCAGCAGGAATACAGTACCTACCAAAAAAGGTACTACCGACTCCCATTTAGAAACGGTGAGCCCAAGTACAGGCTTGTCTGACAGGAATGCGATGCAGGCGAAAAGGAGTACTGAAATGCCGAGGATTGTCAAAAGAGCACCGAAGAACCGCTTAAACTGGGTATTTTCCATTGAATTGGTGAAAGAGAAGATGTTTTTGGTAAAAATATAAACAAGTGCCTTATGCTATCAAAATGTGTACCGGATCATTGCACGGAAAGTCCCATTTTCTTACCCTCCTCCACCATAAAGGCGTAAGCCGGCCCGTATTCGTTGGGTATGGTACCTTCCAGGATCGCTTCCCTCACAAGTTCCTTGATGATCCCCACTTCTTTGGCGGGTTTAAGGCCGAAAGTCTCCATGATCATTTCCCCGGTGATCACGGGCTGGAAATTGCGCAGCTTGTCGCGTTCTTCCAGGTCTTTCAACTTTTGCTCGACGAGATCGAAATTGTGCAGGTATCGCTTTACTTTTTCGGGATTTTTGGAGGTAATATCTGCCCGGCAAAGTTTCATCAGTGCTTCTATATCCTCCCCCGCTTCTACCAACAGCCGGCGCATTGCGGAGTCGGTAATTTCTTCTTTGGAGAGAACGATGGGCCGTAAATGCAGCCTGACCAGCTTTTTGACAAAGCGCATTTTTTCATTGAGCGGCAATTTCATTCTGCGGAAAATCACGGGCCCCATTCTCGCCCCTACTTCCTCGTGGTTGTGAAATGACCAGCCTATCTTTTTGTCAAACTTCTTGGTAGCCGGCTTTGCAATGTCATGCAGGATCGCGGCCCATCGCAGCCAGAGATCGTCTGTATGCTGCGAAACATTGTCGAGCACCTGAAGTGTGTGGTAAAAATTATCCTTATGTCCCTTCCCTTCAATGTTTTCCACACCTTGCAGTTCGATCATTTCAGGAAAGATAATGTGAAGCAAGCCTGCGTGGAACAGCAGCTTGAAGCCGTAAGAAGGTGTTTTAGAAAGAATGATCTTGTTGAGCTCATCAGAAATCCGCTCCATGGAAACAATGGAGATGCGGTCTTTCATTTTCACAATCGCATCGAAAGTATCAGCTTCAATGTCAAAATTGAGCTGGCTTGCGAAGCGGATCGCGCGCATCATGCGTAATGGATCGTCGGAGAATGTGATTTCCGGGCCGAGCGGCGTTCGGATGATCTTCTTTTTAAGGTCTTTAACTCCCTCGAATGGATCGATCAGCTCGCCGAAACTGGCTTTTTCAAGACTGATCCCCATTGCATTAATGGTAAAGTCGCGCCTGTTCTGATCGTCGGCTAGGGTACCATCTTCTACGGCTGGCTTGCGGGAATCAGCGCGGTAGGATTCTTTACGCGCACCTACGAATTCGATTTCAAGATCTCCCTGACGGATCTGGGCAGTTCCGAAATTACTGTAAACACTCACGAAAACATCTGGTCCAAGCTGGCTGGATACCAATTCGGCGAGGGCAATCCCGCTTCCGATGCAGACAATATCAATATCCTTACTGTTTCTTTTGAGTATCAGGTCCCTTACAAACCCGCCGATGACATACGCCTCCACACCCAGCTCCGCCGCAGCCTTCGCCACGATCTCCAATATCGGATAGCCGGATAATTGCTCTTTGAAATTCATGCGGCAAAGGTAAAAAAATCTTATTGTCAGACTTTCGGATTTGGACTATTTGTCCCAGAAGCAGGTTTATGCAGATAAGATTTAGTTCTGAGTACTATGGCACTTCAAACGGCGGTTATTTCAGCTATTCACCATAAAAAACGCAGTCCGCGGAAAACGGTCAAACAGCTCGTCTTTCAGTTCGTTGTCGATCGGCAGCTTACCGACTGCTTCCGACATGCATTGCAGCCAGGCTACTGCATCTTCTTCTGAAATTGGATGTGGCATGTGCCGGGCGCGCATCATCGGGTGACCGTATACTTCTGAATAAAGCTGTGGTCCGCCCAGGAACTGTGTCAGAAACAACCGCTGCTTTTCCTTGATTAAATCCTTATCCGTTTTAAACAAACGCGAAATCAGTTCGTGACTGAAAACAAGGTCGTAAAAATCGTCTGTCAGCTGGCGCAGGGCTGCATCTCCGCCAATGCGTTCGTATAATGATTGGTTTTCCATTCTGATCTGCAAATTCTAATTATCAAAACGCATATGCTTCACAGACTCGCCCGAGCGCGCCAGTTCTGTCAAGGCTTCAATGCCGATATCGAGGTGTTTTTTAACAAAATTGGTAGTCACTTTTTTATCGCTCTCCTCCGTTTTCACACCCTCAGGTACCAGCGGATTATCAGAAACAAGTAGTAATGCACCGTGCGGAATAGAATTGGCAAAACCAACAATGAAAATCGTCGCAGTTTCCATATCGATCGCCATCGCGCGGATCGCACGAAGGTACTCTTTAAAGTCGGCGTCGTGCTCCCAGATCCTTCGGTTGGTTGTGTAAACGGTTCCGGTCCAATAGTCCATTTTGTGCTTTTTAATACTCGCCGAAACCGTACTTTGCAGCCGGAAGGAAGGCAATGCAGGAATTTCAGGCGGCATATAATCGTCGCTTGTACCTTCGCCGCGAATGGCCGCAATCGGCAGGATCAGATCGCCTACCTGCGTCTTTTTCAGTCCACCGCATTTACCCAAAAACAAAACAGCTTTCGGGTTAATGGCCGACAACAAGTCCATGACAGTGGCCGCCATCGGACTTCCCATTCCGAAATTGATGATGGTAATATCCTTGGCAGTGGCAGTTTGCATAGCGCGTCCGTGCCCTTTTACAGGCACATCGAACTTCTCCGCAAACATGGTCACGTAATTTCCAAAATTGGTCAGCAGGATATAATTCCCAAACTCCTCTACCGGCGTTCCCGTATACCGAGGAAGCCAGTTTTCGACGATTTGCTCTTTGGTAGTCATGATTTCAGACAGTTAATTGGCTGGGGCTGCTGTGATGTGTATCTTCGTTTTATGGAATCCTTGAACCTCCCAGCATTTGCCTATAAAGTTAAGCAGGTTAATGGGAAACCGCATATTTTCGACATTATACGCAGGAAATTCGTCACCCTCACACCGGAAGAATGGGTACGCCAGCATTTCATCCATTTGCTGATCACACACTACGGTTACCCCAAGTCCCTGTTCGCGGTCGAGACCGGCCTGCAATACAATTCGCTTGCCAAAAGGACAGATATCATGGTCCTTTCGTCCAACTCACTTCCCTTTTTGCTGGTTGAATGCAAGGCGCCTTTTGTACCTGTTACGGAGGCAACCTTCGCCCAGATCAGCCGGTATAATTTCACCCTGCAGCCACGGTATCTGGCTGTTACCAATGGAATGAGCCACTACTGTTTCCAGGCGCTCGACGGACAAATCAGCTTCATGGACGATTTTCCTGCTTACCGGGAGAATAACCTATAAAAAGGAAAGCCTGTCACAAACGGACAGGCTTTGCCAGATTATTATTAGCCATGAAAAATTATTTCGCCGCTACTAATTTCACGTCGATTGTAAAATCATCATTGATCATTTTGTCGCCCAGGTTATCGAAAAATGATTTTGAATTGTATTTGATATCGTATTTAGAACGGTCAACTACCATTTTACCAGTCGCTTCTGCACCATTTGCAGTTGTTTTTACAGTTACCGGGAAAGTAACAGGCTTGGTAATTCCTTTGATCGTCAAATCACCGGTTACGTCGTAAACACCAGCAGATTTCGGAGCAGCTTTTGTAACTACGAAAGTAGCGGTCGGGTGTTTTTCAACTGAGAAGAAATCATCAGATTTCAAATGGCCGATCAGCTTTCCGTTGTATTCTTTATCAGTAAGGTCAGTACAAGTAATGCTGTTCAGGTCGGCCACGAATTTACCGCCGGTCAACTTAGCACCGTCCATTGTAATTGTACCTTCTTTCAATGCAATTTTTCCAGTGTGCTCGCCTGTTACTTTCTTTCCTACCCAGGTAAGCTCGCTTTTTGATGTGTTTACTTTCAGATTAGTGGCCTTTTTACCATCCTCAGCAGATACAGAGGCAGAAACAAATGCAGCAACTGCAAGAGAGGCAAAGAAAAATTTCACAGATTTCATTGTAGTTTTCATTGTAATTTAAATTGAATTGTTTATTGTGATTATTGTTTTGAGTGAAAATTATTGTTCGGCTTCCCTGACCTTGTCAAGCAGGGCGCTGATCTGATCTGCTTCTTCGGGCGTAATGATGTTAAACCTGTCCTCCCATTCGTCTACATAAGGATCGAGCTCGGCCAGCAACCTCAATCCCTCCTCTGTGATCAGCACATCCACAGCCCGCCTGTCTTTTTCGCAGGAACTACGCTTTGCCAGGTTTTTGGCCAGTAACTTGTCTACCAGGCGCGACGTATTTGAATTTCGGTCGAGCATCCTTTCGGTAATGTCGCTCACCTTAATCGGCGTACTCCCCTGGCCGCGCAGAATGCGCAGTACATTGTATTGCTGTGATGTTATATCGTGACTTTTGAAAAATTCAAGCTGCTTATATTCCAGCCAATTCGTCGTATAAATCAAGTTCAGGGCCAATCGCTGGTACGGGCTCCGAAATTTTTTTTGTTTGATATCAGTTTCAATTGACATGGTGTCGGGTTAAATGCAAATAATATGTATATACATTTAATGTTGTAACATCTATTTATCTTATGATAGTTCCTTGTTGCTGAAAATATTTCCAACACAAAAATCTTACGTATCACATTCAATTGTCATTCAATGATTTACCTGCAAAAACAGTTAATCCTCGCGTCCAACTCACCACGCAGAAAGCAACTACTCACCGACCTCGGCTTGGATTTTGAAGTAGATGTGCTGCCAATTGATGAAAGCTTTCCGGCAGATATACCCACGCACGAGGTCGCAGGCTATATATCAACCGCAAAGGCAGAGGTATTCAGGGGCAAGCGGCCGGGAGATATTGTGCTGACTGCCGACACGGTAGTAGTTGCGGACAACCGCATTCTGGGCAAACCCGCAGATAAAGCAGAAGCTTTTGAAATGCTGAGATTGTTATCGGGCAAAAAACATGATGTGGTCACTGCAGTGAGTATCCTGTCGGACAATGGACTGGAAACGGTCTCTGATACTGCAACTGTTTATTTCCGCGACCTCGAAGATTCGGAAATATCCTACTATATTGACCTATGCAAACCGTTTGATAAAGCAGGTGCTTACGGAATACAGGAATGGATCGGAATGACCGCCATTGAGAAAATCGAAGGTTCTTTTTACACCATCATGGGCCTGCCTGTTCACATTGTATACCAGAAGCTCAAACCCTTTTTCAGGGATTAACAACGTTCAATGATTGCCGACAGATCAAAATCCATCCCACGTGTTTGCTATGAGATATTCGTCCGCTCTTTCTGCGATTCGAATGGGGACGGGATCGGTGATCTGAAAGGCATTATTTCAAAGCTGGACTACCTCGCCGACCTCGGCATTGAAGCGATCTGGCTTACGCCCATTCATCCCTCGCCCAGTTACCACAAATACGATGTGGTCGACTATTTTGCTATCGAGCCCGAATACGGTACGATTTATGATTTCAGGCGGCTGCTTTACGAAGCGCACAAAAGAAAAATTGAGATATACCTCGACCTGATCGTTAATCATACCAGTACCCTGCACCCGTGGTTTACCGAAGCGCGTAAAAGTCCGGATAACCAATTCCGGCAATATTATTGGTGGATGACGCCGCCGCAAATTGACGCACTGGGCATTTCGCGACGGGAAACGTCCGATGATTCGCAGGTGGTATATCCCTGGCACGAGAATGCAGAAGATCAGCAGAAATACTACGGCCTTTTTTACAAAGGAATGCCCGATCTCAACTATCACTCCCCTGCACTCCGAACCGAGCTTGAAAAAATTATTGATTTTTGGCTGGTCGAGATAGGGGTCGATGGTTTTCGGCTGGATGCAGCCCGGCACATTTATCCTGATTGGGAAAAGCAGCATAGCCTTGAATTCTGGGATTTCTTTGCCGGTTTGATCAAAAAAAGCAATCCGGATGCATTTACAGTCGGGGAAGTATGGGCAGAGACCGAAGAAGTTGCACCCTATTTCAAGCACCTTGACGCCACTTTTCACT
This sequence comes from Dyadobacter sp., assembly GCF_051859145.1. Taxonomy (GTDB): domain Bacteria; phylum Bacteroidota; class Bacteroidia; order Cytophagales; family Spirosomataceae; genus Dyadobacter. Next base: position 4,900 of record NZ_JBHYGF010000004.1, on the reverse strand, counting down.
TTGATCTCAGCTTTGCATTACAACGCATATTGGTGCAGGAACAAGACGAAGAGCTGATCGAAAAACTGCTTGCCAGCTACGCCGTTTTTGCGCAGTACAATCCGTTGTTTATTGACGCGATCATGCTCACCAATCACGATCAGGAGCGGATCGGAAGTGTGGTAGTCAATCACCCGGATAAGATGAAGCTGGCCGCGAGTATCTTACTTACCCTGCCCGGTCAGCCCTACATTTACTATGGGGAAGAGATCGGCATGCTGGGCTCAAAACCCGATCCGCACATTCGTGAGCCGTTTTTGTGGACCGAATGTCCGGAAGACGAGCCCGGTACTACGGGCTGGATCAATGCAAAATTCTCTACGTTTGAAACCGTCGTTCCATTGTCCAGGCAAGCCACCGATCCAAAGTCCATTTACAATCATTACCGCACATTAATCCACCTTCGCAAAGCCGAACCTGCACTTTGCCAGATTATTGACCCGAATCTTTCAGCAGTAGACCTTTCTGACAAACAGCTGCTTGCATTTTTGCGCCCGCATTTTACGCGACCAGTGCTGGTCATTCACAATCTGTCAGGCACAACGAAAAGTATCAGGGTACCGAACATACTCCGGGATATGCACGAAGTCATTTTCACCAATGATCCCAATATTGCCGGTGCATTCACTGGCGGACTGCTCGCTCCTTATGCCAGTATAATCTTGGCCGCTGGTACTGCTGCATTCAAAACTGAGCTTACCGAACAGTAGTTGCGGCAATGCAGCCCGCTTTTGTTCAATTATAAAATTTGCCAAAATACTTCCCGATCTATGAAAATCGCGTTTCATCTTTTTGCATTCTTCACAATCGCACATACCGCCTTTGCTCAAAAGCAATATCCTACAATGGGAAAGGTGATTTTCGAAGATGCAGCATTTGAAAAACTGATTGCAAAAGACGCCAAGGTAGAAGTACTCGCCTCAGGGTTCGACTGGTCAGAAGGCCCGGTTTGGGTGAAAGAAGGCAGCTTTCTACTTTTTTCGGATGATCCTAAAAACCGAGTTTACAAATGGGAAGAAAAAAGCGGGCTATCCGTTTTTCTTGAACCTTCGGGCTATACCGGAATAGGTGTTTACAGCGACGAGCCCGGCAGTAACGGACTAATTATCGACAGCAAGGGCCGGCTGATATCCTGTGAGCACGGCGACCGACGCATTTCGGCAATGCCACTGCAAGTCGGCGGTAAGCTTACACTAGCCGATCGTTTTTCCGGAAAGCGGTTTAACAGTCCCAACGATATCGCAGAGCATTCGAATGGAAGCTACTATTTCACCGATCCACCTTATGGATTGAATAAAAAACACGAAGATCTATCACGCGAAATTGCACAGTTTGGCGTGTACAGAATTGCGAAAGACGGCACGGTAACCCAGGAAATTGCGGACCTGACCAGGCCCAACGGGTTGGCCTTCTCACCTGACGGGAAGACGTTATATGTAGCCCAATCTGATCCAGAGAAGGCAATTATCATGTCATATCCGGTAGACGCAAGCGGAAAAGTGGGTAAAGGCAAACTGGTATACGACGCCACTCCGATGCTCAAAGCTGGTAAAAACGGGCTGCCTGACGGTTTGAAGGTGGATAAAGATGGAAATCTCTGGTCTTCCGGGCCTGGCGGAATGCTGATCCTGACACCAGCCGGCAAACTCCTGGGCCGGATTGAAATGAACGAACTTACCTCCAATTGCGCCTGGGGAGGCGATGGAAGTACATTGTACATGACCGTCGACGGGTACGTATGCAGGATCAAAACACTGACAAAGGGCGCAGGCTGGTAACTTACCTGTCTGTACGTCGCACCGAATTCAATGTAGATTCCACTTCCGATTTTACGGCGGGCCAATTGTTTTTCCCGTCCCGGTAAATGTGCGTGTAAGCTTTGTAAAGTGTTTTCTGGTCCTCATCAATGCGGTCAAGCTGATCAGAAATCACCTGCCTTCCTGAGTTACGGGCAGATTTGTATTCACCGATCAAGGTATCCCATCGTTTTTCAAGATTGCTGATCTCATACAAAACCACCTCGCCCAGTTTGTCCATATCCTGATATTGCAAAACCAGCTCCCGGTTATAGTCAGCGTCACCTGCGCCACGCGAGTTTCCTTCATTGATTTTACTATAATCCCGGCGGTAGGAATCGTCAGAGCCCGTCGTTCTTGAACTTCTGTAACGGTCTGAATCGGAGTCGTAAGTAGATGTACCGTGCCGCTGATCGTACCTTTTCTGCAATGTTGCCGAGCAGGAGATCTGGAGTGCTGCAACTACTGAAAGAATGCAAATTGTAAATGGCTTTTTCATGAAGTGCTCAGGTTAAAAATTGTGTCTCAAACCAATGCTGAGGTTTGGATTAAAGTAAAAGAATTTCGGTATCAGTTCAAGGTACCCGCCGCCTTCTACAAAGAACGACGCCGGTTTTTGGGCAAAGAAAAATTCCAGCCCGACTGTTGCCGACGGACCTGTTGAAATATTGGTTGTATACACCGATTTCACATTGCGATCGGGATAGTACCGCCGCGAATTCACCTGCACACCGGGACCCGCATACGCAGAAATCCGCTCATTGAACAAAGGCACGTACCACTCATAACTTGCATTGAACATCACGCCCACGCTGCCCATATCGTCGTTGCTTACCTTGTAATTGTCTTTGCTTTTAAACAATCCAATGTAAGTTCCGAAGCTGATATCCAGCGCATTGCGGTCACCATATTTACGCACACTTACGGCAATAGGTTCGCCCACTTCAAACCCCAATGCCCAATCCTGACTCTGTGAAAAAGCATCTGTGACGAATAGAAAAAGGGAGGAAAGAAGTAGTAGCTTTTTCATAGTGGCTGGCATATTTTAATAAATTGAATTGACTGAATACCTTTTCAGGAACAAAAACAGTGCCATCCCGTCCGCAGTTCACCTTTCATTCCGATCAATCAAATTCAATAAACGGTTTTGGTTCAACACCATTTTCTTCCTAATATTGGGCCTTATTTGCATTGCCAGCCATATTTCAAAACTAACAGCCGCACACAGTGACCCAAGTCGAAAAGAGTAAGATTTTTAATGCAAAAGATTTAATAGCTTATTTTCTTGTTGCAGGCACCGGGGCGGTTATCCAGTTAGTATCCAGCAGTTTAATTCAGGATTGGTTTGACATTTCGTGGAGCGATTCCATTGTTCCTTCCTACCTGGTAGGATTGGTCTGGGGATTTATCCTTACCAAGCTTTTTGCATTCGACGCGCGCCGCAGCAACCAGACGCGCCGGGAAATGGTGAAGTTTTTCATGGTGGCCACCTTCTCTCTTTTTGTTACAAAACTAGGCGCCGACGGTTCGTACTACATTGTTACCCACTATCTGGGTTACGACATTTACGAAGCGAAGCTGCCTTTTGGTAAAAAAGAAGTGAACATTACCGAAATGGTTTGCTATATCTTCGGTCAGGGTTGCAGCTTTGTCAGCAACTATATTTTGCACAAGACTTTCACTTTCAAGAGCACAGGTTTTTACAACCGCCTGAAAGTTCTGATCCGCTAATTACAATCTTTCAATAATTACCGCAGAAGCCCCGCCGCCGCCATTGCAGATCGCGGCCAGTCCGTACTTCGCATTTTTGTGGTTTAAAACCGAGAGCAGCGTAGTGATAATGCGCGCGCCGGAAGCGCCAAGCGGGTGACCAAGCGAAACCGCTCCGCCAAATACATTAACTTTATTTACATCTATTTGCAAAGCCTGCATATACGCCAGCGCGACCACTGCAAATGCCTCATTTACCTCGAAATAGTCGATATCTTCTATTGACAACCCTGCTTTGGCAAGCACCTTTTCGGTAGCGATAACAGGTGTAGTTGTAAACCAGGCCGGATCCTGCTCCGCATCGGCATAGGCGACAATGCGGGCCAGCGGTCTCAGTCCGCCTTTCTCCACGGTGCTGCTGCCTGCCAAAACCAATGCAGCTGCACCGTCGTTAATTGTAGATGCATTCGCGGCAGTTACCGTTCCTTCTTTTGAAAAAACCGGTTTTAATGAAGGTATCTTCTCAAATTTGACCTTTTTAAATTCTTCGTCCTCAGTTACCCATGTAGAGTCGCCGCCTTTTGGTGACGGTACTTCCACAGAAATCAGCTCTTTCGCGAAAGATCCATTTGCACTCGACTCCGCGCTTCTTGTGTATGATAATATGGCGTATTCGTCCTGCTGTTCCCTTGTAATTTCGTATTTATCAGCAGTCCGGTCACCACACACGCCCATACCGATCTGGTCGTAAACATCAGTCAGCCCGTCTTTGAGCAGACCGTCCGTTATTTCACCATGCCCATATCCGTATCCGTTTCTCGCTTTGGGTAAATAATAAGGAATCAGCGACATATTCTCCATTCCGCCCGCGACCACCACTTCCGCATCGCCCAGCTGGATCGCCTGCGCTCCGAACACAACCGCCTTCATACCCGACGCACATACCTTATTCACGGTCGTACAAATAACATGATTGGGTAAGCCAGCATATATCGCAGCCTGGCGCGCCGGTGCCTGCCCGAGATTGGCCGACACTACATTTCCCATGATTACCTCATCCACCTGCTCCGGTTTCAATCCTGACTGATCCAATGCACCCCGGATAGCAGCTGCGCCCAACCTGGCAGCATGAACCGTAGACAATGCGCCTCCAAAACTTCCGATGGGTGTCCGCACAGCAGACAGGATATATACTTCTTGCTTCATGATTACAATTCCGATGAACTTTCGGGCAAGTGGTCATACTCGCCTTTCCAGGCGTAATAACCGAAAATCACCAGTCCTGCGCAAATCGGAATGAAAATCAAAATGATGATAAACCATTGAAGCGTGGTGTTGGTCCTGGCGATTCCCTC
>NZ_JBHYGF010000003.1:0-16556 GCF_051859145.1 Dyadobacter sp. | reverse complement strand
CAAATCCTTGGCCTTAGTCTGCATGAAATGCGCTTATATGAGGGCAATAGACATTCAATTTCTGAAATTGAATTGGGTAATGATGTTCCAAAAACAATACAGGATGCCCTAGGGGACGAATTGACGGAAAAACACACCACCATTGCCTCCTATGGTGGAGTTGGTGGGGGAAGTGGAAACATGCACCACGGGCATGGATCTAAAAAGGACGAAACCGATATTGACGCCGAGCGATTTTTCAGGGTTGTGGCCGATACGGTTCATGAAAAATTCTCCAAAGAATCTGGACTACCACTCATCCTTGCTGCTCTTCCGGAGCATCATAATCTGTTTAACAAAGTTAACAAAAACCCGTTTTTGCTTGAAAGCGGGATTACACTGAACCCCGATGCGCTTACAGCCGACAAGCTTGCCACAATGGCGTGGGAAGTAATGGAACCTGAATATAATCAAAGGCTAAAAAGCTGGTTTGAAAAAGCGCGTCAGGCAATTGCCGACCAAAAAGGTAGTGACTTGATCAGTGATATTGTGGCTGCCGCAACAGAAGGCCGGGTAGAAACCTTGTTAATTGAATCAGACCTGATTTTGCCCGGTAAAATAGTGGATGAAGTCAGCGGACGTGTGGAAACAGGCAAGCTTTCAGATCCACAAACAGATGATTTGCTGGATGACATTGGAGAAATAGTTGAGAAATTGGGTGGAAGGGTTTTAGTAATACCTTCTGACCAAATGACATTTGAGTCAGGCTGTGTAGCAATTTACAGGTATTGATCACAGACTTATTAGCAAAGCATTCAGAAATTAAAATATCAGAATTATGACCATTCAATTTAACACGGATAAAAATATCACAGGCAGTCAGGAAAGGAGCGCGCCGCTTATCGAGCTCCTTACTGCTGATCTAAATAGGTTCAGTAAGCATATCACCCGTTTAGAAGTTCATCTTTCGGACGAAAATGGGCATAAAGAGGGCCAAAACGATATTCGCTGCCTAATCGAAGCCAGGCTCGAAGGTAGGCAGCCAATTGCTGTTTCAAACGATGCAAACGAAGGATTTTTGGCTGTCCGTGGTGCTAGCGAGAAGCTTAAAAATGCTCTCGAAACGGTTATTGGAAGAGCCAGGAGCCATTAAATTCTGACTATCGCCCCGTTTGTGAACACTCACATCCGGGGCATTCTTTTGCCGACATTGACAAGCTTAAGCCGAGCTTCAAAATAGCAAAGGGTTCATTTTAGCCAACCAGTCTTACACTTTTCAGCTCACTTACAATTATGGCAAAGACAATCTACCCAAACCTTTTCCAGAAATTCTTCCAGTCCAGCTCATCAGGTGGTATTCTCTTGATGGCCTGCGTAATAGTCTCCCTTCTTATTGCCAACTCCGGAGCAGGGCGTGGCTTTGAAGAACTGTTGTCCACGCAAATTGGCAGCGAAATGGCTGGAATAAACTTGCGATACCCTGTATTGCTTTGGATAAATGACGGGTTAATGGCAATTTTCTTTCTGTTTGTAGGCTTAGAAATTAAGCGGGAAATGATAGAAGGGGAACTTTCATCTATTAAAAAGGCCTCTCTTCCCATTTTGGCAGCATTAGGCGGAATCTTTCCCCCAGCCTTAATTTATCTGGCATTTAACGCTGGCACTGTCACTGCCAATGGCTGGGCGATACCTATGGCAACAGACATTGCTTTTGCCCTGGCGATTATTTCCATGCTGGGAAAACGAGTACCATCATCTTTGAAAATTTTTCTTTCAGCACTGGCTATCGTCGATGATTTAATAGCAATCCTGGTTATTGCTGTTTTCTATTCTACTGATATTCAATTTATTTACCTATTATATGCGTTCGGTATTTTTGTTTTGCTTTTAATATTTAATAAGCTAAATGTTACATCGCTAGCCGCATATCTAGTTCCAGGGCTCTTTATCTGGTACTTCATCCATCATTCGGGGGTACATGCCACTATCGCCGGAGTGCTGACCGCTTTGGCGATACCAACCAATAAAAATGCAGCTGAATCCCCTTTGGAAAAATTAGAACATGCGCTGCTTAATCCAGTCAATTTCATCATCATGCCCATTTTTGCACTGGCTAACACCAACATCACCTTCGAAGCAAATATGGTTTCCGGGCTTACAACAACGCTGGGATTGGGTATAATCGCCGGGCTTGTTATTGGTAAAACAGTAGGCATAACCCTTTTCTCATGGCTTGCTGTCAAGATTCGGGTTGCAAGGATGCCTGAACATTCTACATGGATGCACATTATTGGCGTAGGGATGCTTGGAGGAATAGGCTTTACTATGTCCATATTTATTGCCCTGCTTTCTTTTGCTGGTAATGAATCAATCCTTTCACAGGCAAAGTTCGCCATATTAACTGCTTCGGTCATTTCCGGATTGATAGGTTTTCTCTGGTTAAGAAAATCAGGAAATGCATCAGGCAACTCGGCGGATCAAATTCCTGAAATATAAATACATTAATCACGGCTTACAGATCATCTGTCATATCTCAGCGCGCTAGACATACTCCCCCGAGCTGATCCGCTACTTTATCAGGAACATACCATCCATATTACCGAGCTGGTGGTTGTGATCTCCTTAATGGGTACAGGATTAAAAATTGACCGGCCCTTTTCACTTAAGAATTGGAGCGGGCATGAACGATGGGATGGCGTTTCCTTTTACGTGGCTGGCTATTGCAATAGCCATTGCTTTACCGGGAACTATGGTAAGCGAGCCACTTCTCTCATGAGAAAGAATTATGGTCGATTACTGCATTCATAGCCCTACTGTCTGTTTTAGTACATGGACTAACCGCCACCAAGGTAATGGCCCACCTGAAAAAGTATTTTGCTAAATAATCAAAGCGTAAGTTGAAGGCTTTATTAACCGCGCTGCCACAGTGATAGAATCACAAAAATAACACGGTTTGATTTAGCTTACAGAATGTAATATTTGAAAGAGTCAGTATATATTCCAGCAATACTTGCTTAAAAATCTATTGTTCAACATCAGCATACCCATCTTCGTTACAGGCCATTTGTGGCACGCAATATGTACTGATAATACTGTCCACAAGAAAATTCAAATCTATCTGTCGATCTTTGATTCTGCCTAATAGAGCTGTATTGCATGTTTGATCGTATTCTTTTTGAAGATCCCTTATTTCATTGATTCGGCGAGCAAGGCTATATATTGTCATAATAGTCAGATATGTCTTAAAAGAATGTTAAAGTAAAACGATTTGGTTCGCCAGTTTAAGCGGGATTAGATTTTATAATAAAAATCTAATTTGTTATCAGACTGGGCTGCGAGCATAAATATCTCTTAAAGTGTAAACACTCATCAAGCCTGTTCTTGGGTGGGCACCCAGGATTTCCATTCACAGGTTGTCCAATGGTCACGTATTCCTATTATAAGTTCACGAGAATAGTAGCTACCAAAAGCACTACTTATCTATTCAGTGCTTGTTACGGGTATACAACTTAGCTGACTTTCATACAAAGTGATAAGCGGCTAATACGGGGATGATCTTCAGTGGGGTTGTCTCATATCCTTGTCACTAAAATTCGTGAAGTCTGAATAATCCCAAGCGGTAAAGTGCCCCCTATCAATATTAACCCGAAAGATTGCACATCCAGCGTCTGCAAGGAAAGCACTTGTTTCAATAATGGAATAAAATAGGTAGCCAGCAGGATCAGAATGCATAAACCTAGCGCCACCCAGATGAATTTATTGCGTGTAATTTCATTTCGCAAAAGACTGCTTTTCCCGGAGTACAAATTGAAGACATGCAGTAACTGCGCCAATGACAATGCATAAAAAGTAACTGTGTTGCCTTCCTTGTGGCTTAATCCCAGCTGACTGGTTCCATACCAGAAAACACCCAGTACACTAATTGTTATAGCCAGCGCATAATAAACAATCCGCTTCCAGTCTTTCATCTCAAGAACCGGCTTTTTGGGGTCTCTCGGTGGCGAATGCATCAGCTTGTCGTTTTCTTTTCCAACGCCTAGTGCGAGCGCGGGAAATACATCGGTGATGATGTTGATAAAGAGAATTTGCAGGGGCAGCAATGGATTACCTACATTGAGAAAGCCAGCAAACGTGACCACAAAAATCTCACTCATGTTACAGGAGAGCAGGAAAACGATGAATTTCCGGATGTTTTCGAAGATAACCCTCCCCTGCCCGATCGCTCTGACAATGGAGCTGAAAGAATCGTCTTTTAAGACCATATCGGCTGCTTCTGCTGCTACGGCCGTGCCGCGCAAGCCCATGGCAATACCAATGTCTGATTTTTTCAAGGCCGGCGCATCGTTTACACCGTCTCCGGTCATGCCGACGATGTCGCCGCGTTTTTGGTAAAAATCGATCATATTCAGTTTTTGTGCCGGACTGACCCGCGCAAAAACCCGACATTTGAGTATTGTATCCTGGTCTGTTTTAGAGGAAAGATCAAATGATTGAAGTTCCTTTCCGGTCAGAACAAGTTGTTCCTCGTGCCCGACCAGCTCGACCTGCCTGGCAATGTTCAGTGAAGTCGCCGGATGATCCCCTGTTACCATAATCACCTTGATGCCGGCACTACGGCAAGCCTGCAGGGCTGGGGTGACCTCTGTGAGCGGTGGATCCAGAAAGCCGATAAGACCCAGATAAATAAGCTTTTCTTCTTTAATGAAATTCCCGGAAGGTGCCTGCTCCGTTTCGCGGTAAGCAAAGGCAAGCGTGCGGAGCCCTTCGGCCGCCATTCGCTCCGAAATTTCGAGCTCTTTCTGTCTTTTAGTATCACTTTCCCAAAAACAAAGCTCAGATACTTCCTCAACAGCCCCTTTCACCGAAATATAATGCATCCCTACAGACTCGTGCAGCGTTCCCATGATACGCGTGTCTGAACTGAATGCCTCTTCCGCTGTTCTGGTATATCTCGAACTAAATGCTTGTAGATCAATACCCGATCCCTCAGCGAAACGCAGCAGCGCAATCTCTACCGGATCACCCATTTGTTTTCTATCCGACTCCCCGGAATTCAGCTGGGCATTATTGGCCAGCGCCCCTACCCGGGCCAGCAATTCGAATTCCTTTGAACTGGAAAGGTTTAGATCGTCGCCGGTCAGTTCCATAGCTTCCCTTCCGTCCTTGTCCGGGTGCAGAGTTACAAACAGATCTCCCGCCGGAAAATGCAACTGGCGCACTTCGATCATGTTCTGGGTCAGCGTGCCGGTTTTATCCGTAAAAATCACATTGGTCCCTCCCAATGTTTCTACGGCCGAAAGCCGCTTTACGATCACTTTCTTTTCTGCGAGCCTGAGCATCCCATAGGCCAGGGCGACTGTTGCTACCACCGACATTCCTTCCGGTATGGCTGCAATGGCAAGCGCAACTGCAGTTTCGATCAGTTGCTTGGTTTCCTCGCCCCGCAGCAAGCCGACCACCAAAAACAACATCGCCAGCCCCACCGTAATCCAGATCAGTACTTTGGCTAGTGCATCAAGTTTGGCTTCAAGTGGTGTTGCCGTGCGTTTTGCCTGGTGCACCATCGCGGCAATCCTGCCCAATTCCGTCGCCTGGCCAATGCTGGTAACAATGGCTTTCGCATTCCCGTTGGTAACAGAGGTTCCTTTAAACAGTCGGTTGTGCTGGTCGCCCAGGGGCGCATCGGCAGCCGACGGCTCTGTGCTTTTTGCTGACGGGACAGATTCGCCTGTTAAGGTAGATTCGTCAACTTCAAGTTGATTCGCCTGCACAATATTGGCATCCGCCGGCACCAGGTCGCCCGCCTCCAGCATCAGAATATCACCTTCGGTAACGTCCTCGGAAAGGATTTCCCTGATCTGCCCGTCGCGGAGAACCCGGGCGGGCGTGGTATCCAGTTTGCGAAGCGCCTCCATGGATTCGCGCGCGTTGAATTCAAGTATGAATCCGGTCGCTGCATTGATGACAATGACAGCCAGTACGGCAAAACCTTCGACTGTATCCCCCATTAAAAACGACACGATCGCTGCTGCTGCGAGTATCCATACAATCAGGCTGTTAACCTGCCGGAGCAATATTGCCCAGATGCTCTCGGGCTTTTCCCGGCTAAGCTCATTGAGTCCCAGACGCTGGTTTCTGAATTTGGCTTCCATTGTGGAAAGACCCCTTGCAACATCCGTTTGAAGGGTTTCGGCCAATTGTTGCACGCTGATTTCTTGATAGGCTTTGGCCATACTATTAAAGGAAACTAGCCCGTTGCTATGTCTTTGATGATCTTACTGCGTTTTGCTTCGTCCAGATACTTGACCCTGTCAATGCGGGTTACCTTTACGGGTTTGATCCCGCAGAATTCCAGTGTCGCTTTCCTGATGGCTTTGATATCACTGTTGCCATACTGCCACCATAACCAGATCGCGGGCGCGTCCGAAGTTGTGATAACATGAGCTGACCTTTTGCCCAGGTATTTGTCCCAGAATGGATCCTTTTCATGGTATTTGAAACCAAATCCCGGAAGCAATGCCCTGTCTAAAAGCCCTTTGAAGATCGCGGGGACCGAGCCCCACCAGACCGGATATATGATCACCCATTTTTGGCACCATAAAATATTTTCCTGCGTTTGCTGCAAATCCGGTTCCAACTGCTGAATAACGGAGTACCCTTTCCAAAGAACCGGGTCAAACTGCATTTCACCTATATTCTGCCTGCGGACCTGATGCCCCGCCAGTAACATTTTTTGCTCATATGCGTCAGCAAGCCGCCCATTAAAACTATTTTTATCAGGGTGAGCCAGCAGAATGTAGGTATTCATGAAATATGATATTTGGTGATTGACATCCCGTTATACGGGATCCTCTTTTAGTTAGTTAAATTCCATCTACTCCAATCAAAAAATGCAAAAGTCAAATCTCGCGCATTGTTGGGCCTCCCTTGCAACTTTATTTAGTAACTGCGTCTTACCTTCATTTCAAATAAAAGATCTGCGAAGATATTGACACTCGTAGGCAGATTAATGGACCTGAATGTCCTTTCGATATGATATTCGTCATGTTTAACTTGCCTGCTGAGAAGCCAAGATTTTCATGTTGCCATCGTCTTGATTTATAAATACCATGAGCTGATAGAAGTCATCAGACGTTAGTATTTTCAATCGGCCCTCCGGCGTACTTGGAAAGCATTATGCCCAATCTTTTCAGTAATGCCTTGAAGTACCGACATCCCGCTAGGGCTCCAAAAATCGATATTGACACGGTATGCACCGATACCCATCTGCAACTACGAATTATGGATAACGATGTTGGAATTGATTTGCAAAAACACGGCAAGGACCTATTTGGAACGTACAAAACTTTCCATGGCAATCCAGATGCCAAAGGTTTAGGGTTGCTTATTACAAAATTTCACTTTCTGTTGCGGCCAGTAAACTGACGTAAATCATATCATCACCCATTCTCCATCAGGTTATTCGAAGCTTGTATACGGTTACTTTGATACAGAATCGATAGATAACCATGCGCTCCCTTACCCTGATATTCGCCTTATTGTTAGCTACTTGGATCAATCATAGCCTGATTGCACAACCGCAGCTCAGTTGAAAATATTCCAGGCTTACAGCTTACCATTCTTTTTTGCTCACCATTAAACCAGGAGAAACTTATGAAAAAGATTATTGCCGCCCTTGATGGCCTCAAATACGCAGAGAGCACTGTACAGTTTGCCATTCAGATTGCCCGTGAAACCCATTCGCATCTCGTTGGTGTATTCTTGGAAGATTTCAGCTATCATAGTTATTCCATTTATGAACTGGCGCCCCGGCGGGAACCCTGGGAACAGGAGCTTCGCAAGCTTAATGAGCAAGACCTTGTTTCAAGGGCAGAATCAGTAGAAAAATTCACCGCGCTTTGTCAAAAGGCCGACATTGAATTTAATATCCACCATGACCGGAATTTTGCATTGCCAGAATTATTGCACGAAACGGTATACGCGGATCTGCTGATTATTGCCAAAAATGAAACGCTGTCCCCGTTCCCCCAAGTGCCACCCACCGGCTTTCTTCGTGATCTGCTGGGTGATGTCCAGTGCCCGGTGCTGGTAGTACCGGAAGATTTCGAGCTAGTTGATAAGATTGTATTGTTATACGATGGGCAGCCTTCTTCCCTGTTTGCGATCAAGATGTTCAGCTATTTGTTACCGTTCATGAAAATGCTTCCAGTGGAAATACTAACCGTTAAACCACAGGATGAAAACCATCAAGTTCCGGACAATCGCCTTATGAAGGAGTTTTCGAGAAGGCACTTTCATAATGCCAGCTATCACGTCCTGCATGGTGCTGCCGAACAAGAAATTGTGAAGTATTTAAAAGAAAGTGAAAAACCGCCACTGGTAGTATTAGGGGCATATCAGCGAAACCTGGTGTCGCGATGGTTTCGCCAAAGCATGGCAGATGTGCTAATGGAAAAGTTGGATAGCCCCCTTTTTATAGCACATACATAAGCTTAACCGGGCATTTTGCCCGGGCATAATCTGTGACCTGTTGCATAAGGATGTTGCCTGAGCTAACTCAACTGCAAATTCAAGCCCACGTAGCGCTGGCACGGAAAAATCACAGGGTACTAATATTGTTTTCATAGTCAGGGTTAGTTAAGATTAGTCAGTTTTAGGGCAACCGGCAGCTTACAGCCGGTAGGGTACTTATCATACTCAGGCTTTATTGAATCTAAAAAACCAAACTTTTAACCAATCGGCCGTTATCATGTACGCAGCCAGGATGCCGAGCAAAACCAACACCTGCTGCCCCTCGATACCCGTAAGGCCCAGCGCAAAGGCTGCCGGAGACCATGGGAGGTAAACGGCCAGTATCAGCGCAATAACCGTGATGACCAGCAGCAAATTGCCAGGCTTGCTTTTAAAAAAGGATACTTTGGTTCGAATTACCAGCAAGATCAACAGCTCGGTAATCACCGATTCAAGGAACCAGCCTGTACGAAAGGCAGCCCCGGTCAAACGAAAGTGAAAATAGAGCGCGTAAAACGTCAAAAAATCAAATAGAGAACTATGCAGCCCGAAGACGATCATAAAATTCCGGATTAATCGCATGTTCCAACGGCCGGGCGAAGCTAGCTGCTGTTGATCTACATTGTCAGAGGCGATTGCCAAAGCGGGTAAATCCGTGATGAAGTTTGTAAGCAAAATCTGCTTGGGAAGCATGGGCAGAAAAGGCAGTAAAAGTGAAGCCGCAGCGACACTGAACATATTACCGAATGTGGCCCCCGTGGTGATGAAAATGTATTTCATTGAGTTGACAAAAGACTTTCTCCCCTCCTGGATGCCATCGGCTAGTACAGAAAGGTCCTTTTCCAGCAGAACGAAATCCGCAGCCTGTTTTGCCGCGTCCACCGCATTGCTTGTAGAGATTCCCGCGTCCGCCGCGTTGATGGCGGCGACATCATTAATGCCATCACCTATGTAGGCTACCACTTGTTTTGCCGCTTGAAAGGCTTTCACAATGCGAACCTTCTGATGGGGCTCAATTTCTGAAAATACATCTGTTTTTAATGCTCTATTCAGCAATGCTTCCGGTGACATCTGGTTCAACTGGTCACCTGTCAGGATCTGCGGCTGGCTGATACCCAATTTTTGCGCAATATGCGCCGCCGCATAACGATTGTCCCCGGTAATAATCTTAAACTGAACCTGCATTTCTCCGAGCCTTTTGATAGAGGAGATGCTGGATTCCTTTAGTGGATCTTCCAATAGCAGATAACCCATAAATGTCATCTCTGTCTCGTCCTCGCGGCTCATTTTATCTCCCCCAAACTGTTTTGAAGCGATACCCAGCACACGATAGCCTTCCTTGGACAAACTTTCAAAACGATCATTGATATCACTTCGCATCTTTTCATCCAGCTGCTTTAAATCTCCTGTCTGCGAATGCACAAATTCGCAAACTTGGAGAATATTGGCCAGGGCCCCTTTACTAATAATGGTTGCCTTCCCTTCAAAGTCCACCAGCACGCTAAGCCTTTTTCTGATAAAATCATAAGGTATTTCTCCGAGCTTGGTATAACCACGATCATCAACATTCAAGGCACAAATTGCCTGGTCGACAGGGTTAGTAAAACCTTTCTGCATAGATGCATTCAAAAATGCAAACAACCGGACCTGATCATCCGGCTGCCCATATACGTTGACAAAATCTTTCGCCACCACGGTTCCCTCAGTAATCGTCCCTGTTTTGTCGGAGCACAAAATGCGAACCTCGCCGAAATTAAAAATGGACGAAAGCTTCTTGACGATCACCTTCTTTTTCATCATCCTTGCGGCTCCTGACGACATGGCTACGGTCATAATCGCAGGCAGCAGCTCAGGCGCCATCCCAACTGCCAGGGCAAGGGAAAACAACAGTGAGTCTAAAAGGGGTTTGTGGAAATATATATTTATCGCAAAAATGATCAGCGTTAAGGCGGCCGTAATTTGTAGCAGGAAGTAACCGAATTGTTTGATGCCCCTCTCGAATGCTGTTTCGTGCGTATCTGAAAGGCTGGCGGCTATTTTACCAAAAACAGTGTCATTTCCGGTATAAACTGCTACGGCCGTTCCTGTTCCACTGACAACATTGGTACCTTGCCAGAGGCAGTTTAAAGTTTTCGCAAGAGGGGCGTCCTCGTCGGCTATGCCCGGCATTTTTTCAGCGGGATAACTTTCGCCGGTTAGGCTGCTCTCATTCACATGGAGCTCATTACTTTCAACAATCCGGCAATCTGCAGGAATAATGTCTCCGGCCCTTAGATGAAGAATATCACCGGGTACAATTTCATTTGTATTGACCATCTGCTCAACCCATCTCGAACAACAAGGCTTTTGATTTCGATCATTTCCCGGAGTTTTTCAACCGCTTTGCCAGCGTGAAACTCCTGCCAGAAACTTAGCAGTCCCGTGACTACAAGGATGAAAAAGATGATCAAAGTATCTGAAACCTCTCCGAGAACAGCTGAAAGCATAACGGCGATCACAAGCAAGAGCACCAGCGGGCTGGTAAATTGCCGAATGAATATCCTCAGGCCTTTTTTGAGCTCTGATTCACCAATATCTTTTTTTGAATTTTGCTGTTGTCGCTCCCTGACGATATCATCCTTCAAACCATGTACATTACTTTTTAGTTGGTCAAAAACCATCTCTATTGGCAGGCTGCGGATATTCTTTACGTACATGATTTAAAACATTTAAATTTTGACATGCAGGATTTAAATGTAAAGTTCATCAAGTGATAGCCCGGCATTTATGATGCTGGTCAGTTAAGAATATGAGCTCGACAGATAACTTAGAACTGGTGCCGTCGAACCCCTGCTCGGTGCCTTAGTAAATGCAACCTTAGGTTATGCTCATATCAGCAAAACTCTCGGCCAACAGAAGATATCTGACTGACCACACTTCTAAAACGGTATGACCTTCGTCATTCTCTTGCAGGCCTGCTGCTACGAGCTTTGTAACATACTGACTCAGAGCATAAACTAATCTATCCTATGAAGACGATCTTAGTACCCAGGCTTTCTTGAAAAGCTCCTTAACCCATCTATGACAAAGAAATTAACCGTAGATACCCAAGTCCCTTTATTAGTTTACCACAAAGAGTTTGTTGAAAAGAAGTTCAAAGCACCGATGGTGGATTGATCAGAATTATAATCTGGGATAAGCCCCATCAAGGCATTAAAGTCCACGATCCTCTTATTTTATCCTGCAATGGACTTGCTCTGCAACTAACCAAAATTCGACCTCATGAAAAACATCCTGGTTCCCTGTGAGTTTTCGAAAGCCTCTGAGCAGGCGCTTCGATTTGCTATTGAAATTGCGGCTTTAAGCCAAGGAGAAGTAACTGTTTTACATGTTATCAACCTCACGCCCGGCTACATTGAGACCCTTGAAACAAATCCATACTATGTCAATTCAATGTCAATTCTCGCTGAATTGAAACGACAAGCATTTGCCGATTTCGAAGAATTAAAGCAAAAGTTAAATGCCGGGAACGTTGTTGTCAAATTCGTTATTGAGCAAGGCCTGCTCAATCATGCAATCTTGAAATCCATTCACAAGCAAGATGCTGATCTGGTGGTAATGGCAACCAGCGGCGCGAGTGGGCTTAATGAAATTCTGGTAGGCTCCAATACCGAAAAAATCGTGCGAAGCTCTCCCGTCCCGGTTTTTGCCGTTCACAAAAACCAGAAAGTCGAGCAAATCAGGAACATCATTTTCCCTACAACCATTGAATTGAATAAGAGCGCCTTGATCGAAAAGGTGAAAGCGTTGCAAACTTTTTTTAATGCGAAGCTTCATTTGCTACATGTAAAAACACCGGAATTAAAGCGGAAAGATCAGGAACTGAAAATGGCTTTGGAGAACTTTGCGCGATTTTACAGTTTGAAGAACTACACAACGGTTGTCAAGCAAGCCAAAACAGAAGAAGAAGGAATTATCAAATTCGCCCGGCAGCTAGAGTATTCGATCATCGCAATGTCTACCCACGGACATACCGGCTTAACACACCTCATGCTGGGAAGCATCGCCGAAGATGTTGTAAATCATTGTCCGGAAGCCGTCTGGACATACACGGCGCACGAGATTTAAATTTATCTTCCTAATACAGAAATTCCCTATCAGAAAACATGTGATTAAGCACATTATAAGCAAAGCGTGTCCGCCATGGGCTATCCCTCTACGAACGTCACGTAAAATGTGACGGATATTTTACTGCATCTGAAGAAAAGGCACCCTTGCATTGAACGGTTTACCCCCTGGCGGATTTGATCTGCCAATTTTTGAAACCGTACTTAACCGCTTTACAATTCGCGGCTCCATAGTAGGCACCAGAAAAGATATGCACGAAGCGATCGATTTTGCGCTGGATGGCAAGGTAAAAGCAACTGTTTCTACGGCTCGCTTGGAGGACATTAACGACGTTTTTACTGATATGAAGGCAGGTAAAATTCAGGGACGTGTTGTGATGAAAATTGCCGATGCCTGATCTGATCGTCACACCCACATCACTGCTTGCTGGGAATTGATTGAAGCTCGTAATATTTTGCCAGACAACTGTCTCAAACTTACTATCCACGACGGAAACAAGCTTTTGGAGGTAATCCACGGATGCTTTGTAGGCTCGCCCACCGCCAATGATGATGTTGAATGCAACGGTAAAGCCTAATTCGTCGCAGAACTCTTTGAATGGAATGTCGCGCTGGATAAGCGCCGAATTTGTTCGGACTCCTGCGCTCCAAAGTCCATATAGATCCGCTCAAAATTGCTTTCCTCAAGACTTTCCATATAGCCCAGGAACTTGTCACGCACAGAAGCACACAGATCTATAAACGTTGTAATAAATTTTGTTGAGTAACTTACATGAACAACCCTGTAAGTTATCCACTCACTTCCCGGCAGATTTACATAAATTGCTTTTTTAACCAAACATTCTTTCTAAATGGCACATACTACCTCCAATCCTAAGATTCACGAAGGACGCAATCTGAAACGCTTCCGCGAAATGCTTTCCATCAAGCAAGACGCCCTCGCATTTGAGCTTGGCGAGGACTGGAACCAGCAAAAAATCTCCCTGCTCGAACAGAAAGAAAAGATTGATAATGACATTTTAGAGCAGGTGGCGGCGATTTTGAAGATTCCGGCTGAGGCAATTCGGAATTTTGATGAAGAGAAGGCTGTGAATATTATTTCAAATACATTCACTGAAAATACCATTGGCAACTCTTTCAATTATGGCACCATTCACCTACATCCCATTGAAAAAATTGTTCAGCTTCATGAAGAGAAGATTGCACTGTATGAACGGATGTTGAAGGAGAAGGATGAGATGATGGGGCGGTTGGAGCGGTTGATTAAGGAGAGCTAGAGATGTCTTTTAGAAGATTATTATTCACCTCAAATGCATCGAGGCCGCCACTGAGAGGACACTCCTGCTCTCGCAATTGAGTCGTCATTTAACAGGTTTGTATTTTACCAATGCTCTTTGCAGTACTTTTTGAAGCACTTGCATCAAAGAGAAGTCAGCGTAAATTGTCTTAGTAAACTCAGCTTAAAACTGATACCGCCATTCGACAAACCCCTCATTGTGAACCTCAAAGAACGATCGGAGATTGATCTCATTCTTCCAAGGATCATATTGTTGGCCGAGCACGGGCGATAGGCGCCGGATTATTGGAAAGTCTCCTCTCAAGTTGGTCTTTCCAGCCCAAAAGTTTGCTGACAGCTCATTCCTAACATTTTCAGGAAGTTTATCGAAAAGGGCCAACAAATGATGTCCTTCAACATAGAGCCCTGTAAGGATTAGAATTAATGCTTTGAGATACAACTCAAACGACAAAAGAATATCAGTAGCTCCAACGGCCAATTCGTAATTATTAAATTGGGACAGTTTGTTTTCTCGTTTTGCCCTGGCATATCGTAGCGCTATCCTGTAACCTATTTTGTAAAAGGCATCAGCAGATCCAACAATTGCTTCCAGGTCTCCTATTTCAACCTCACCATACTTGTTCTTCTTCTTGCTCATACATACAGTTCGTGTCGATGTTCTGAGGCCTGTTGCGCAGCGAGACCTAATTTACAGTTAAAACGAAACTAAATTAAACCGAGCGTAAATTCAATTACTAGTTTAAGGTTTATATTTTCTATAAAGAAGTAAACTAAGCCAATTTTAAAACCGATCAAATAAAGCGCACTTACTCGCAGATTTCCATAAATTACCTTTACAAAAAAAACTCTCCGCAAAATGCTTTCTATCAAGTAAGACGCTCTCGCATTTAAGCTAGGCAAAGACTATCTGCATAGACTCCGATCAACATATGTTTTGTTTCCATTCCCATTGATGTAGTAGCAACCTCCTCGTGGCCCTGTTATATAGACACGGCGTGAGGGTTTGTAGGTTGGCGTGTTATCATCATTCGATAAAGAATATCTTGCTTTATTCATTCTGGGCGAGCTAATAACAGGTTGTGCAATGCTCGACACAACTCGGTCTTTTTGCCTAAGTTCTTCCTTTAGCTGGTTAATGTAGTTTAATAGATATTGATTCTGTTCGTTTTTACTTTTTATATAATCATTTTTCATTTTTAATGAATCCAACATAGAGGAAAGCTTATTTAAGCATGCAAATTTATCCTGATCTGCTTTCAAGTATTTTTTTTGCAAACCGGACAAGCTGGCAATTTCAATTTCCATATTTGAAATCTTCTCTTGCTGAGCAATAACAATTGCTTTTAATTCACTTTTAGAATACCGCTGCTTTTGAGCGTAAGTAGTTAGTGCTATGAGGATGAGGAGAAGCGTATAGCTATATTTCATGATATTGGAGAGTATTTTTATAAAAATACAATTCAAACCCGAAATCCATACAATCACATCAATTGTAAAATGAGCACTACCTCCCTGCTAGCTAAATTTTCACTACGAAATAACGCTTGGGGCTCGAAACCACTAGTCTACCATCTCAAAGAACACCACCCCTACCCGATCAATATGACCAATTAGCTGCTCATTTTCAATCTGATGATAAATCACCAAATCAATCTTATAGGGAAGCAGCAAATCATCCAGTTCCATTTCTATTTTAAATTGATCTGACAATGTGAGGCTTTCGCCTACCATTACTAGATCAATGTCGGAGCCATTCCGGAAATTTCCTTTCGCCCGCGATCCGTACAGGAGTACCTTATTCACCAGAGAGTACTTTTTAAAGACCTCCTGAATGGCAGCGATGGTATTTTCTTTAAGTCCGTAATTCATGCTCCTTCAAATATGCTGCCTTGGCTTTTAAAGTTTTTCTTCCATAGCACCTTTAAAAGCCAACAATGCAGGTAGATAGTCATCTAAAATTTTTCTGAAAATCGCATCAGCTGTTCCCTCGTTGTACGTATGTGAGGTTTGATTTCGGCTTTTGATCATTTCCATCCATAGCTCGCCATCTCTAATTAGGTCCGCAGCAAAAGCTGCCCTGGTTGCATCTTTGGACCCCAATACCTTTATGTCGTCTACATGCAAAAGGTAATCCTTCATGACATTCCAGGCCAGCTCGTGCGTATATTCAAACCGCTGGATAAGTCCTTCCTTAATGATATCATCCAAAAATTCATCCTTATCTATATTTCCAGCCTCGTCCAAAGGATAATCCGCTCTGATCTTAGATACCGCCTGATCTAACTTTTGCAATGCTTTGAGATAATTGCCAAAGCGCTGCTCCCAACGAATGTCTTGCTCGTTCATAATTTATAATCTCAGTTATCTCAGATATATAACTAACTTCTTATCACTTTGAAATCACTTCCCGATACAATATGTATTAATTATTCATAATCAATGCTTTAAACGCATCAAGGTACAAAAAGGGTACAAACTGGCGATTAATGTGTAAAAAGGTTCCAAATTGTTGCCTGTCATTTTTTGGACTTGTACATATCGAACAAGTACTCTTGAATATGGATGATGCCTTCATACAACATCTGTACTCACCTTCAAAAGTAACAATTTTGTGTGTTATGCTTCACTGGTCAATTTTACATAAATCTGCCGGTGCAACTACC
>NZ_JBHYGF010000002.1:0-39992 GCF_051859145.1 Dyadobacter sp. | reverse complement strand
CTTCGAGTTTTCCGAGTTCAGGAATTGAATGTCCCCACGGCTGAATGCTTTGTACTTTTTCCGGGTACTGATTGCCCGCTTCATCCACCAGAGCAATGACGATGAGTTGCGCGATTGCAGTTCCACATTCACCGCTTCGTAGTGGTATTGCGGATCCAAAATGGTCGGTAAATACAGGCGCTGCGGGTTGGCTTGCGAAAATCCTGCATTCCGGTCCGGGCTCCATTGCATAGGAGTTCTCACACCATCCCGGTCGCCAAGGTAAAAGTTATCACCCATTCCGATCTCGTCGCCATAATAGACAATAGGCGTTCCTGGAAATGTAAACAGCAGCGAATTCAGCAACTCGATTTTCTTGCGGTTGTTCTCCATCAATGGAGCCAATCTGTGGCGGATACCAAGATTAATGCGCGCCTTCGGATCTTTGACGTACACTTTGTACATATAATCCCGCTCTTCGTCAGTGACCATTTCAAGGGTCAGCTCATCATGGTTTCTCAGGAAGATACCCCATTGACAGTTATCCGGAATAGCCGGAGTCTGGTCAAAAATGTCGGTGATAGGGTAGCGGTCTTCCATTTGCAGCGACATAAACATGCGCGGCATGATAGGGAAGTGGTAGTTCATCTGGCATTCGTCTCCATCGCCGAAGTAAGCGGCAGAATCCTCAGGCCACATATTCGCTTCCGCAAGCAGCAGTGTTCCCGGGTAACGGTCATCTACATACTTCCGCAGCTTTTTAAGATATTCATGCGTTTCGGGCAGGTTCTCGCAGTTGGTACCATCACGTTCAAAGAGATAGGGTACTGCGTCCAGCCGGAATCCGTCCACGCCCATTGCGCACCAGTAATCAATAATCTTGAATATTTCATCCTGAACCAGCACGCTATCATAATTCAGGTCAGGCTGATGGTGGAAGAAGCGGTGCCAGTAGTATTGCTCTGCTTCGCTATCCCAGGTCCAGTTCGATTTTTCATAATCCTGAAAAATGATCCGCGCATCTTTGAACTGTTTCGGATCGTCCGTCCATACATAGAAATTCCGCTCGTCTGATCCTTTTGGCGCTTTCCGCGCCCGCTGGAACCAGGGGTGTTGGTCGGAAGTATGGTTGATAACCAGCTCTGTAATTACTTTCAACCCGCGTTTATGCGCTTCCTGCAAAAACGCCTGGAACTCTTCAATATCCCCGTAAGAGGGATTAATGCTGTAATAATCAGCTATATCATAACCATCGTCGCGTAGCGGTGAAGGATAAAATGGCAGCAACCAGATCGCAGTGACACCCAGATCCTGTAAGTAATCAAGCTGTTCCATCAGGCCCTTGAAATCTCCGATACCATCGCAGTTTCCATCCTTGAATGCCTTGATGTGCAGCTCGTAAATGATCGCGTCCTTATACCAATGCAGGTTCTTTTCAAGCACTCCGTTCTTATATTCCATGGTTGTCTCAGTTGAGTGGTTCAATTTTAAAAATGTGTGCCGGCATCTCGTAAGGGTTCATTTGCACGTAGTTGTACTCTCCGTGCCAATCGTAAAGCTCGCCGCTCAGCATATCGCGAACGCGGTAACTTTGCTCCCAATGCATGCCCAGTTTGTGCAGGGGTACTTTGATATTCGCTCCCTGTGTATTGAAAAAATCAAGGTTAACCGCGATGATCAGCAGGTTGTTGCTGTGCGGATCTGCTTTGGTGTAGCAGATCACCATATCATTACTGGTCTCGGCAAAATTGATGTTCCAGGTAGTTTGCAGCGCAGGATTTTCCTTCCTGATCTTGTTAACCCTCGTAATAATATCGCGGGTACGGCTGTACCGGTCCCAATCCCAATGCTTGATCTCGTACTTTTCGTTATCTGTATACTCCTCCTTGCCGGGATGCGGCGTGTTGACACCGTATTCGTAAACCGGACCGTATAAACCGTAATTGGAAGAGAGCGTAGCGGCCAAGATAAACCGCGTGATATGCGCATTCTCGCCACCTTCTACCAGGTGATGAGGTAAGATATCCGGTGTATTTGGCCAGAAGTTCGGACGAAAATAGTACTGCTGATCTGTTTTCGTCAGTTCATTTAAATACTGCTCGATTTCCCACTTGCTGTTTCGCCACGTAAAGTAGGTGTAGGATTGGTTAAAGCCGATTTTGGCAAGTCGCTCCATAACCCTCGGCCGTGTAAATGCTTCGGCTAGAAAGATAATGCGCGGGTGTTGCTTGCGCACTTCACCGATCATCCATTCCCAAAAACCAAAAGCCTTTGTATGCGGATTATCAATCCGGAATACGCTTACACCTTTTTCAATCCAGAAGTCAATCACACTTTTTAGCTCGTTCCAGAGATTCTCCCAATCGTGCGTTTCGAAGTCAAATGGAAGGATATCCTCATACCGTTTCGGCGGATTTTCTGCGTATTGCACAGTTCCGTCCGGTCGCCATTTAAACCATTGTGGATGTTCTTTCACATAGGGATGATCAGGCGCGCATTGATACGCAATGTCCATTGCGATTTCGATGCCCAGCTTTTTAGCTTCACCTACCAGCTCTTCAAAATCTTCAATCTCGCCGAGCTCAGGATGTACAGCTTTGTGTCCGCCCAGTCTGTTACCAATAGCCCAGGGTGATCCCGGATCGGTTTCGGAAGGTACAAGTGAGTTGTTTTTCCCTTTTCTTTTCATCTCACCGATCGGGTGAATAGGAGGGAAGTATAAGGTATCAAAACCCATTTTGGCTACCTTTGGGAGTAGCGCAGTCACATCTTTGAATGTGCCGTGCTGCTCAGGCTCCGGTGATGCAGATCTTGGAAAGAGTTCATACCAGCTGCTGAATGCGGCTTTTTTTCTTTCCACTTCCAGTTGAAAGGTTTTTTGAAATACAGTTATACGATCGGTATACCTGATTTTCGACATAGCAGCAGCAAGCTCGTCGCTGATCGCCAGGTTTACAGATGCCTGGTAGTCGGTATTGTTGTTAAAGAATTCAATCCATTGCTGGAAATCAGACTTGTGCTGAGCCTCAGCCAATGCACTTGCTTCTTCAAGCAGTTCTATACCAATTTTGATTTCAACTGCTATATCCTGGTGCGCGTCGTACTTTTTAACGAGCCCTTTTTTCCAGGTAGTAAAATGATCAATCCAACCTGTAAATTGATATTGGTAAAAACCCTCTTTGTCAGGAGACCAGTTTGCTTCCCAATGATCGTTGCCTGCGAACTGCATCAGGACTTCATTCCAGTTTTCTTCGGATTCGTGCTTGTAAATGACAGCGGCAGCGACCACGTCGTGACCGTCACCAAACACATCAGCCGAAAAATCAATGCTTTCACCTATGGCACGTCTTGCCGGGTATTTTCCAGACTCAACTTGGGGACTAACATTGGTGATTACCACGCGTTTTCTTCCGTCCTGGTTGCTCATCGATCTCGTTTTAAGTTTCTCATTTTGCTGAATGGACTAGCAAGCAATCAAAATCATGCCTGCAGAAATGGTTTTTTACAAACCCATCGAGGCAAAAGTATACGTTTGACGGACATTGTGTACGTATACCATTTTGAAAATGAAACTTTTAACCCGGTTACAGGTTAATTAGATCAGCTGAGGTCGGAGACCGTGTAGCGCTGCTGGTAAACGCGCTGTAATGCAGATTTTATTTCCTCATATCGCAACGGCTTGGCGATATAATCATCCATTCCGGCTGATAGACAGATCTGCCTGTCTTCCTGCATTGCATTCGCAGTCATCGCGATAATGTAAGGTTGCGGACCGGGTTGCCTGCGGATAATGCCGGTTGCTTGCAGTCCGTCCATTTCAGGCATTTGGATATCCATAAAAATGAGATCGTAAGCATTTTTGGCTGCTTCCACAGTCGCCTCTTTTCCGTTCCTGGTTACCACGGGCTTGTAGCCGAGCTTGGAAAGCACCGTCACAAACAACTTTTCATTGATCGCATTATCTTCCGCCATGAGGATCGTGAGCGGGAACTCGGCAGCGAAGCTTGTTGTAAGCGCATTTGGTGCAGTAGCTTTGGAGTCAGATGTAGTAACCTGCCTGGAAAGCTGTTTCCTGACCACTTCCCCAAGCTTCTGGTGTTTCACCGGTTTGGTCAAAACGGAAGAGAATATGCCGGGATAGTTCTTGCGCGTTTCGTCCCCCATAGAGGTAAGCAACACGATAGGTAGCTCGGGATACTTGCCCCTGATTTGCTGGGCGAGCTCTACGCCCGTCATACCGGGCATGTTCCGGTCTGTAATGACCAGGTCTATTTTGTGCTCGGCATTCAGCATTGAAAGCGCCTCCTGCCCCGATGATGCCAGTACAGGTACCAGCTTCCAGTATTTAAGCTGCGCTTCGATAATGCGGAGATTGGTTTTATTATCGTCAACAACCAATACCTGCTTGCCAGCATTTTCGCTGCCGTCTGTTGCTTCCGAAAGCTCGCCGGTATCAGGGCCGGCCGTAGTTTGAATAGTGAAAAAGAAGCTGGTACCTTTCCCGGGCTCACTTTCCGCATAAATTTCACCACCCATTAATTCAGTCAACCGCTGGCTGATCACCAGGCCGAGACCGGTACCTCCATACTTGCGGCTATGCGACGAATCAACTTGGGAAAATGCTTTGAAGAGCAGATCCAGCTTTTCATGTTCAATACCAATGCCCGTGTCCCTGACCTGGAATTTCAATTTGAATTCGGGAGTTTGCTGCGCCGGACTTTCCCGCGTTACATTCACCAGGATTTCCCCTTTGTGCGTGAATTTCACAGCATTGCTGACCAGATTGATCAGGATTTGCCTCAACCTGAGGTTATCCCCAATGATCTGGGAGGGTATATCCGGATCTATCTGGTACACGAGGTCGAGACCGAGATCGGCTGTTTTTCCGGCAAAAATCCCGAGTACCTCTTCTATGCATTCATGCAGGTCAAAGGATTTGTTTTCAAGCTCCATGTTGCCCGACTCAATTTTCGAGAAGTCAAGAATATCGTTGATTACAGTCAGCAATCCATCGCCGCAACTGATGATCGTCTGCGTATATTCAGACTGCTCTTCGGTCATTTCGGTCTGAGAAAGCAGGACCGCCATGCCCAGGATTCCGTTCATCGGGGTGCGGATTTCGTGGCTCATTGTTGCCAGAAAAACACTTTTTGCCTGGTTCGCTTTTTCGGCTTCTTTCCGCGCCTGTAATTCGTGGATGTTCTTCTGCTGCAAATCTTCATTGAGCTGGTGCAAGTTAGTTGCCTGCTCTTCCAGCGCCTGCTTCTGTCGCACCACTTCTTTGGTACGCTGAAATACCTTTTGCTGCAAAACCTGTTTCTGCTTCTTAATCACCTTCACCCTGGCCTGGTACAGCAGGTAAATGCACGCAGCAACAAGAAGCAAGCCCAGAATACGGAACCACCACGTTTGCCAGAAAGGCGGGATGATATGCAGCCGGATCGATGTACCTGTTTCATTCCAGACGCCGTCATTGTTGGAGGCTTTAACGTGGAACAGGTAGTCGCCGGGATCAAGGTTGGTGTAAGTTGCTTTTCTTGTCGTATTGGAAAAGATCCAGTCTTTGTCAAATCCTTCCAGCTTGTAGGCGTATTTGTTTTTTCGGGGTAATGTATAATTCAGCGCCGAAAATTCGAACGAAAGCATCAGGTCTTCATGTGAGACAGTAATATCCCGCGTCTGGGTAATGTGTTTAGACAATACCGAGCCACGCCCTACATGAACGGACTGATTGAAGATCTGAAAATCGGTAACATAGATAGGAGGGATGAATTTGTTGTAGCGAATGCTGTCGGGATGGAAGATATTAAGCCCGGTTTGTCCACCGAAATACATTTTGCCGGTTTTATCCCGATAGCTCGCCATTCTGTTGAACGAGGTTCCCTGCAAACCGTCGCTGATATCGAAGTTGCGGACACTCCGGGTAGTAGGATCAAATCTTGACAGTCCATTATTGCTGCTGACCCACAGCATTCCATGCGTATCTTCCAGAATGCCCCAGATCAGGTCGCTGGGAAGCCCGTCGCGCTGGGTGAATGAGGTAAATACCTTTGTTTTTGTATCAAATGAATTCAAACCACCATTGGTACCTACCCATAAATTCCCTTTGCTGTCTTCAATCGTACAGTTAACGAGGTTGTTGCTGATTGTCTTGCGGTCTTTGGGATTATGTACAAAACGTGAGAAGGTGTTTGTTTTTTCATGGTAAAGGTTCAATCCGCCGCCTTCCGTACCTATCCACAAATTTCCAGCTTTATCCATGTACACAGAAGGTACCACATCATTACTGATCGTTTCGGGATTGCGCGGGTCATTTCTGAAAGTAATGTAAGAGTAATCGGCTTTGTTGAATCGCAGTAACCCGGCGGAGCTACCTATCCAGATGTGGCCTTTGCGGTCGTCAACCATCGCGTAAATGTTCGCGGTAATTGGTTTGAGTCTGGGATTGTTGTTCAGGTTGACAAACCTGCCGGTGGTATTGTCAAAGAAGCTTAGTCCGCCTTTGTAATTCCCGATCCAGATTTTTCCCTCCTGGTCCCGGATCAGGGAAGTTATAAAATCGCTGGCAACAGATGCATTGTTTCCCGGCACATGCATATAATGTTTGAAGCTGCCTGTCTCCGGGTTCATCACATTGACACCGCCTCCGTCCGTGCCCAGCCACATTTGCCCGTTCAGGTCTTCGGCCAGGGAAAGTACATTATCGTTGTTCAAACCATCCTGTATCGCAGGAATGCTTCTGTACCGATTGAATTTGAGTGGTTCATGATCCAGGATGTTCACACCTCCGCTGAAAGTACCCACCCACATGGTGCCGTTTTTGTCACAGAACATCGAGTAGATAGATCCATTGTTGATACCTTCTGCATTGGCCTTGCTGAATGCATATTTCGTGAAAGTCCCGTCTTTTTCAAGAATGTTGATCCCACCGTTTCGGGTACCTATCCAGAGCCGGCCGGCCTTATCTTCTTCAAAAGACAGGATATCATTGTGTGAAATGCTTTCAGGCCGCGCCGGATCATGGCGGAACTTCTTGAAAGTCCCGTTCAGCCGGTCGAGCATATTCAACCCGCCGCCTTCCGTGGCGATCCAGAGAAATTGATTCCTGTCTTCATAAATGCTGTTGATTTCGCCCGGACCCATGGAGGTTTTGTCTGCGGGATTGTGGCGGTAATGCGTAAACTTGCCCGTTTTCGGATCAAGCCTGTTCAAACCGCCCGACAATGTTCCTGCCCAGATAAAGCCCTCACTATCTGCAAGCACACTTCTCACATAACTCTGGCTGATCGAATTCGGATCCGAAGGTTTGTGCCGGTAATGCGAGAAACGTTTTTTTGCCGCATCATAGTAACTCAGCCCGTCAGCAGTGCCGATCCAGATGTGGCCTGATGGGTCCTGTACAATGGAAGTAACTTTGTTGTTCGCCAGACTTCCTGCTATGCCGGGGTCGTGCCTGAAATTGGTGAAACTGTCCAGCTGGTAGTTGTAAATACTCAGTCCGCCATCGTTCGTCCCGATCCACAATTTTCCTTTATTATCTTCAAATAATGCGGTAATGTAGCTGTGAGGGATACTTTTCGGGTTTTGCGGATCGTGCCGGTAAACCGTAAAACGGTACCCGTCATACATATTCAGTCCATCCTGAGTGCCAAACCACATGAAACCGCGCCTGTCCATTAGGATGCAGTTCACATTATTCTGAGACAAGCCCATATTGGTTGTAAGGTGGCGGAAAGGACGATTTCTGGTTTGGGCGCTAGAATCGTAAAATGCAAACGTGAGTATAAAACAAAGCAGCAGAGGTAGTTTCATTAGCAATCAGCACCTAATTAGTATTAGTCAGACATTTCAGGGGAGGAATAGGCGGTAGAAATTGTACATTGGTCTCCTTTTGTTAACTAATTCTACAATTACACTTAAATGTAAAACAAAAATTTATTTTTCTACATTTATTGTTCTTTACGTCTGGCAGAAGGTTTTGTTATGACCTCTATTTCCTGCATGCATGGAATTCATAATCATTGATGATAGCGTATTCGACCTGTTCACACAGGAAAAGCTGCTGCTGAAAAGCGGGCTGGCTTCCATTGTGCATACATTCAGCTCGGCTGAGCTGGCGGAAGAGTACCTCGTGCAGCAGACCCATGAAATGCCGGAAACCGTCATACTGCTCGACTTGCAAATGCCCGGTCTTAACGGTTTCCAGTTTGCCGAACATTACGGACTGCTCCCTCCCGGGGTCAGAAACCGCATCAGGCTCTTCATGACTTCTTCCACCGTCGATCCGAACGATTTCGCCCAGGCCGAGCGCAATCCGTTTATCATTAAGCTGCTACCAAAGCCGCTCGACCTTGCTTTATTACGGTCGCTGCTGCGTGCGTGATCAATTGCTGTGCTGAAACTGTCTGGCATAATATTTAAAGGGCAGGGTCAGATCAAAAACAGCATTTTATGAATCATCCTGCATCTACTTATCGCATACAGTTCAATAATACATTTACATTTAAGGACTTTGAAAAACTGATTCCCTATTTCCGGAAACTGGGTGTTGGTACTATATATGCATCGCCTATCCTGGAATCTACACCGGGCAGTACGCATGGATACGACGGCGTGAATCCGGCGGATATCGATCCCGAGCTGGGTACGCTCGATCAGCTCAAAGCAATCAGCGGCAAGCTTCACGAAGGAAACATTGGCTGGTTGCAGGACATTGTTCCCAACCACATGGCTTTCCATTCCGACAATCCCTGGCTGATGGATGTGCTCGAAAAGGGAACACAGTCACGCTATGCATCTTTCTTTGACATTGCGTGGAACAACCGGCTTTTTAAGGGCCGTATTATGGTTCCCTTTCTTGCGAATGATCTTGCGGAAGTGATAGAAAGCGGGGAGTTACAGCTGGTTTATACCAATAACAGGCTGATGCTCGAATTTTCCGGCGGCGCTTTCCCGCTTAACCTGAGATCTTATCAGCGCATTCTTTCAGTCGGAGAAAGCGATCAGCCGCAGTCCATTCAGCAATTTGTTACACAGCTCAAGGAGATCCATGAAGTAGAAGATCCGAATGTATTTTCGGAAAGATGGAATGAGCTGATGTTGCAGCTTGCATCTTTATACAAGAATGAGCAGATCAAAAAGTACATTGATGATACCCTGACGCATTTCAATGCGAGCAAGGAGCTGTTAACAGAAGTAGCCGATTTGCAGACCTATGTGCTTTGCCACTGGCAGAAAACAGAGGAACAGATCAACTTCCGCCGCTTTTTCACGGTAAACGGACTGATCTGCCTGAATATGCAGAATGACAAAGTTTTTGACGAATACCACAGACTGACGAAAGAGCTTGTAAAAGAAGGCGTGTTCCAGGGATTGCGAATCGACCACATTGACGGACTGTTTGATCCCGATATGTATCTTGACAAACTGCGGAATGCAGTAGGAGAGGATACCTACATTATTGCCGAAAAGATCCTCGAAAAAGAGGAAGACCTGCCGGAGAACTGGCCCATTCAGGGAACGACAGGTTATGAGTTTTTGGCTATGATCAATAATCTCCTGTCCAATCCTGAGGCAGAGAAAACATTTGATGCATTTTATCAAAAGCTCGTGGCTTCCGACAAGCCAATTCATGATCAGCTTTTGAGTAAAAAGTCTGAGATACTATACGGCCACATGGGCGGCGAGCTTGAAAACCTGTACCAGCTGTTTATTGAGCTGGAACTTGCTTCGAACGTCGAACTGGAAGCGGCCGGGAAAGAAAATGTCAAAAAATTCATCGGCGAATTCCTCGTGCATTGTCCGGTATACAGGTACTATGGCAACCAGATGCCACTTTCGGATTCAGAGAATGCGGCATTGAAGTCTATTATTGAAGAGGTACTTACATACCACCCGGACCTGGCAAAAGCGGCAAAGCTGTTTTCAAAGTGCATGATCGAAGCGCCTGGCGAACAGGAAGATGAAGAATATAATGGTCGTGCGCTGGAATTCTATCAGCGTTGCATGCAGTTTTCAGGTCCGCTGATGGCGAAAGGAGGGGAGGATACCCTGATGTATACCAATAACCGCTTCATCGCACATAATGAAGTAGGCGATTTCCCGGATCGGTTTGGTGTGACTGTAAAGGATTTTCATCATTACATGACCAAGCGCCAGCAAAAGTGGCCGCTCGCATTGAACGCAACTTCCACGCATGATACCAAGCGCGGCGAGGATGTGCGTGCGAGATTGAATGTGCTGACAGACCTGGGTGAGGGCTGGATTGAAAAAGTGGAAGAATGGCGTAAGCTGACCGCTGATCTCAGAGCAGGTGGAAAAGGCCCTGATGCGAACGACGAGTACCTGATCTACCAAACCATCACAGGTGCGCACCCGATGCCCGGCGAAGACGAGGACGATTTTTCAAACAGGCTTGCCGAATACCTGCAAAAAGCTTTGCGGGAAGGTAAAGTAAACTCTTCATGGTCGGAGCCGGACGAAGAATATGAGCAAAAAGCAAAGGATTTTGCGGCTGCATTGCTAAAAAGCGATAGCGCTTTTTACAAAGATTTTCAGGCATTCCTGGGCGATATAGCAGATTATGGATTGATCAACTCACTGGCTCAGGTACTGCTCAAATTTACGCTGCCAGGTATTCCGGACGTTTACCAGGGCTGCGAGTTGTGGGATTTCTCACTGGTCGATCCCGACAACAGGCGCGCGCCGGATTTTGAAAAACGAACTAAATGGTTGAATGAACTGGAAGAATACGATTCCGACAGGCTGCTTGAAAAGCTGTGGGACGAGCGGTATAATGCGAAAATCAAGCTGTGGCTCACCGCGCAGCTCTTCCATTTGCGCAGGGACGAAGCCCATATCTTTACCGAAGGACATTACATTTCTCTGAAAACCAGGGGCGAGTACAAAAACCATTTAATGGCTTTTGCCCGGAAGCACAAGAAGGATTACTACGTGGTAGTGATTCCAATGCACATTGCGGCGCTTTGTAAAGAACAGCAAACATCCTTTTTTGAGCTGGATTGGAAAGATACCAGTGTAGTATTGCCTGACGGACTTGCGCCGGAATGGCTGGATGTTTTGACACAACAAAAAGGGGAGTGGCAAGGCAAGTTGGTGCCATCGGAGGTGTTTGGCAAGTTACCATTTGGTTTGCTCAAAGGTTCAAAGCCGGATAATGAGCGTAAAGCAGGTGTTTTACTCCACATTACCTCACTGCCTTCTCCTTTCGGGATAGGTGACCTGGGGCCGCAGGCATTTACATTCGCCGATTTTCTGAACAAAAGTAACCAGCGGATCTGGCAGTTACTGCCGCTCAACCCGACTGAACCTTCGCAGGCTAACTCGCCTTATAGCGCGGTATCAAGCCGGGCGGGTAATCCGTTGCTGATCAGTCCGGAACTGCTGGCGAATGAAGGTTTGCTGGATGCCGAAAGTCTCGCCGACTTCCATATCGATCCGTCAGATAAAGTGGATTACGAAGAAGCAAACCGGATCAAGACGGAAATTCTTGAAAAAGCATTTGCAGCATATAAGGAGCAGGACAAAGCCGGCGACCAGCAGTCTTACAATGATTTTTGTGAGCAAAATGCAGAGTGGTTGCCGGATTTTGCCACTTACATTGTATTGAAAACACAACATGACGGTAAGCCCTGGCACGAGTGGCCTGATCAGTTCAAGATGCGCGACGAGGCTGCTATCAAGGAAATTGAAAGCACGCAGTCAGAGCTGATTGAGTTTGTGAAATGGCAGCAGTTCATTTTTGACAAGCAATGGAAAAGCCTGCGGGAGTACTGCAACAATCTCGAAATCAAGCTGCTGGGAGACATTCCATTCTACGTAAGCTACGATTCTGCCGATGTTTGGGCAAATAAGGAGCTATTCTGCGTGGATAAATCGGGCAAGATCACCGGGGTAGCCGGTGTGCCGCCAGATGCGTTTTCTGACGATGGCCAACTTTGGGGAATGCCGGTTTTCAATTGGGAAGTTGTTGAGAAGCAGGGATATCAATGGTGGATAGACCGTCTGAAAAAGAATGTAGAGCTCTTTGACACCGTTCGGTTAGACCATTTCCGCGCATTCGCTGATTATTGGGAAGTACCCGGTGATGAGAAAACTGCCGTAAACGGGAAATGGAAGCTTGGGCCGGATGCTGCATTCTTTGAAAAGATCCAGTCTGCATTGGGTAAGTTGCCTTTTATCGCAGAGGATTTGGGCGAGATCGGGCCGGAGGTTTACAAGCTGCGCGATCAATTCTCATTGCCAGGGATGAAGGTACTTCAATTTGCATTCGACGAAAACATGCCGCAGTCAGACCATATCCCGCATAATTATGAATTCAACTTCATCGCTTACACGGGAACACACGATAATAATACGACGCGTGGCTGGTTTAAGCAGTCGGCTGAGGATGGTGTGAAAGAGAGACTGGAACGTTATACCGGCAAGGAAGTAACCGAGGAAAATGCGTACGCAGAAATGGCGCGATTGATTTATCAGTCTGTCGCCAAAATCGCGATACTGCCTATGCAGGATGTACTTAATCTGGATGAAAGTGCGAAGATGAACGTACCGGGTTCGAATGAAGATAACTGGGCCTGGCGGTTACTGCCGGACCAGTATGGCGAGAAGGACCAGCAGTTCCTGGCCGAGCTGGCACAATTGTACAACCGTGATTAGTTTTTGGCCCACATACCTTTTATTTTGTGGGCCAAATAAGCTGTTTTACACAAATGAAAAATCCCGTTTTCCCGTCTTTACTAACACTGTTCGCACTGATTGCAACGCTGATTTCCTGCAATAAAACAGCCGGAGATCCCAAGGAAGCCGCTGCATATCTTACTGCTGCGCCCAAGTGGAAAATAGATGAGATCAGAGTAAATGATAAGGTTACATTCGAGAAGGGGAAAATGACGCAGCAATTCGGCGGCATCGATTTCCGGCGTTATATGGAGATTGTCGAGATCCGGAAAGACGGGAATTTCGAAGGTGTGTTCAAAGGAGAATCTACACCTTTCAAGCTGCAATGGAAGTTGAATGAAAACAAGATCACGGTGGGCCTGCCAGGCGCGCCGCCTTCACCGGGAGACTGGACGATCGCTCCGGCTGACGTCGACGAAAATTCATTCATCATGAAAACCCAGAGCACCGCCTACGATTACCCGAACGTCACTAAAATTGCATTGAAGTTCAAATCCTTAAAGTAGAGAAGAGAGCGCCTGATCAGGCGCTCTCTTTTTGTTATTACTCCTTACTTGCAGTTTGTTTCGGGTCTTGTAAAGACTGTGCCTTTTTCACAAGCTGCACAAATTCAGCGCGGTATCCTTCATTGTCTTTCCCCAATGCACTTTGCGCCTTGCTGATCACATCTCCATAAGTAGCCTCGCCTTTGAACTCCGAGTCCCTCAGCAAGAGTCCGAATTCTGCTACTGCCGCGGAGAACCTGAGGTTTTCTGAACAGCTTGCAAATGAATGCGAACTGTTACCTACAGGCAGATCAAACAACTTGCTGTTTTCACTATCCGGCTCTTTGTAACGCACTTTGATCGTGAGCATTTCATCTGTTTTTCCGGTTGCTGAAATATTGTTTTTCTGGTATTTCAACGAATCAACTTTCGGTAAGTAGTCGCTTTTGAAATCTGCCGGAATAAGCTCGTAAATGGCAGTAACAATGTGGCCGGAGCCCATTTCGCCTGCATCCTTTTTATCATCATGGAATTCCTCGTTTTTGAGCGCCCGGTTTTCGTAGCCGATCAGCCTGTAAGCCTGCACGTGCGCGGGATTAAATTCGATCTGTATTTTCACATCTTTGGCAACCGTAAATAATGTCCCGCCGAATTCATGCACAAATTCCTTTCTGGCTTCCTGCAGGTTATCAATGTATGCATAATTTCCATTGCCTTTGTCAGCCAGGGTTTCGGCCAGGTTATCCTTATAGTTGCCCATTCCAAATCCCATTACGCTGAGGAAAATACCGCTTTTCCTTTTCTGCTGGATGAGCCGCTGCAAGCCTGCTTCGCTGGAAACACCTACATTGAAGTCTCCGTCGGTCGCCAGGATCACGCGGTTATTGCCTTTGTTTATAAAATGAGCCGCGGCGAGATCATAAGCGAGTTCAATGCCCTCGCCTCCCGCGGTAGAGCCGCCTGCTTCCAGCTTATCAAGCGCATCTTTAATCTTCGACTTTTCACTTCCCGAAGTAGGAGGTAAGATGATACCTGCGGCGCCGGCATAAGCAACAATGGAGATCTTGTCCTGTTCCCGCAGCTGACCAACCAGTAATTTGAGCGCCTGCTTTACCAGCGGCAGCTTGTTTTCATCTGTCATGGATCCGGATACATCCACCAGGAACACCATGTTGGAGGCTGGGAGATTTTGTACAGCCACTTTCTTCGCCTGCATACCAATGTGCAACAGTTTGAGACCCTTGTTCCAGGGCGAGTCGGTCAGCTCTGTGGTAAGCGCAATGGGCGCGTCGCCTTTGGGTTGCGGATAGTTGTAGTCAAAGTAATTGATCATTTCCTCAATACGCACGGCGTCGGCAGGAGGCAGACTGCCATTGTTGAGGTAGCGGCGGATATTGCTGTATGAAGCCCGGTCCACATCCGCCGCAAAGGTGGTAACTGCCTGCTGGCTGGTCACCTGGAAGCCATTTTCGTTGATCAGCTTATGAGATTCATTTGTTACATCTACTAGGGTGTTACTGTGCCGCATTACATTGGCAGATGGAAGCGGGGCCGACATTCCTGCAAATTGAGGAGTCACCTTCTTTACCGCCTGCTCGTAAGTGCCCACAGTGAGTCGCTGCTTTCCGAAATGAGGTTCTGATTTTTTGAGAACAATGTCCAGGAAAGCGGAGGACGTAATAGTTACCAGCTGTACTTCAAATCCAGGCGCGGATACTTGGAGGGGTTTTGTAAAATCGGGAATGGAAATGGTGAATTTTCCTTGCTGATCGGAAGTAGCAATGGTTTTACTGCCGTCGATGGAAATGCGGGCGCCTGCTACCGGCTGTCCCCTGATGACCTTGTTGGGCACCGCGGCAAAAGCACTGAGGAATAAAGCAAGGAGTATTACGATCTTTCCTTTCATGGTTAATAAAGTTTTAGTTTATTGACTGGATGCAAGCCGGAAAGTTTTTCCATAAAAGTTTTCAAAAATTTTATGGAAAATAGCCGCCGCCTGCATCCAGGTGTTAGTTGAATGGATTTTCGTCAAGCATATTCATGTGAGGTTTTTAAAGGTTTTTACAAAAAAGCATCAGCATCTACTGTCGGAGCCGGAGCTGCTGGAAGCGTACCGCGCATCCGGTGAGCTCAGGCTGCTGGGGATTTTGTATGAACCTTATATGGATACCGTATTCGGGATCTGCTTTAAATACCTCAAAGATGAAAACCGCTCAAAAGATGCGGTTATGCACATTTTTGAGAAGCTGGTGAAAGATCTGCGGGTGCACGAAGTGCATCATTTCAGCAGCTGGCTGCATTCGGTAGCAAGGAATTACTGTTTAATGCAGCTGCGTACGGAAAAGGTGTTTGTTTCCATGGAGGAACATGCGGAAGAGGCATTAGACCAGCTGGCGGGAGTTGATTCCGGAGATGCGGATATGTTTGAGGAAAAACAGCTGTTGTCGCTTGAAAAGTGTATTTCGACCTTGTCGCCCGAGCAAAAGCGATCTGTGAACCTGTTTTACATGGAGCGCAAATGCTACCGGGAAATTGCCTCCGAAACGGGGTTTGGTTTAGAGAAAGTGAAGAGCTATATCCAGAACGGGAAGCGGAACCTGAAAATTTGTATGGAAAGAAATGGCTGAGTTTGACCAACGTTCCCCCATTAACCTGAAAGATTTCGTGCGGTACCAGAGCGGCGAAATGTCTTTTCCG
Source organism: Dyadobacter sp. (assembly GCF_051859145.1). Classification (GTDB taxonomy): domain Bacteria; phylum Bacteroidota; class Bacteroidia; order Cytophagales; family Spirosomataceae; genus Dyadobacter. Next base: position 24,132 of record NZ_JBHYGF010000002.1, on the reverse strand, counting down.
GAGCAGCATGCTTTTGAGAAGCGGCTTCTCTCGGACCCTGCATTCGCGGAGGCTTATGAAGGATTTACATTGCTGAACCCGACTTCTGCACAAGCCGACAAGCTGCATGCCGAACTGGCTGATAAGCTTACAGCAAGAACTGCGTCCAACGGATCACGGAAGACCAGTTTATGGACTTATGCCTCCGCAGCCTCCGTCATCATCACTGCGGGGATTCTGTGGATTGTTTTAGCCAAAGACAAGGTTGTAGAAAAGGTAAGTAAAGTACCCGCGCCCATTGAGCAGCCGGTAATCAAGCCAGCAGAACCCCTGCCGGACGCAAACGTAAATGCAGCCCCGATTGCAACAGCTCCTGAACTGCCCAGGAAAAAGCAGCGGCCTGTCCGCACACAGCCTGAGCAACTTGCGCCAGAGCCGCTAGTCGCTGCCGCTCCTTTATTAGATGAGAATGTGAAGGCTGATTCTGACTTTGTGAAAGCCAGAGTCGCTGTCTCTGAACCTGTACCTTCCGCATTTGCTGCACCTCCGTCCTCCATTCAGTGGCTGGGAAGAGCGGCTCCTGCCAAAATGAGCAGATCTACATCGCGGCTTGTTTCTGATGGTGCTTTGAGTGAACAATCGGATGTTTTATCAACAGATAAGCCGCAGCCAAAAGCAGGCTGGCAACAATACCTATCCTACATGCAGCAAAATACGCCTGCGTACGAGGGTAGCGAAACGGTGATCGTCAGCTTCACCGTCAAAGCCGACGGGACACTTACGGCCCTCAAAGCTACCGGCAAAGTATCCCTCCAATCTGCTGCAATCGAGGTTGTACGTAAAGGTCCGGCCTGGACGCCCGCGAAACAGAATGGTAGCCCGGTTGACGCGACCGCTGAGGTTGCGATTTACTTCCACGCTGCCAAATAATCTGAACAGCCTCAACTGGTTACATTTTACGTAGAATTAATTAGGAAAATTTTTTCAAATTCTGCCGGGGATTTTTTGTGATGTAGTTCCCAGTGCATAATTTTACTACCTACTCTCTACAACTCATCTCTCTTTAAACATAATAGCTTGCTATTGTCCTGAATAACTTTGAATTAACCTAAACAATGGAAAAGGGGCATTAGAAATGAACAAAAACAGCGCAACGCAATTGGATTTACTGTTTTGTTATGAAAAGTATTATGACTATCTCTACAAAATAATTCCATCTGATACTTGCGCATGAAAGTCAACTAGTTTGAATGCGTAATTCGATGAATTCTGATGGTTTAACAAACGCGTTTTAAGATCTGTACCAGCATTTGATTTATTTTTTACATCTCCATGGACATTAAAAGAAGTCTGTTGATCATCGACGACGAGCCGAGTATCACCAAAATATTAGAGCATTTTTTAAAGAAAGATTTCAACGTTATCATTAAAAGTGACGGCTCAGAAGGTATGCTTTGGCTGGAAGAGGGCAATCACGCCGATCTGATCATTGCCGACCTGCATATGCCGAACCTGAGCGGAAAGGAATTTTTGAAAGTGACCAAAGCGAGTAACCTCTACTCGGAAATACCCATTATCATCCTGTCGGGCTCCGACGAGAGCAGCGAGCGTATCCAGTGCCTGAACCTGGGCGCGGATGATTTTATGGTAAAACCTTTTAACCCCATGGAGGTACACGCCAAGATCAATGCGATCCTCCGCCGCGCCAAAAGATACTCCTAATCAGTTTAGAAGATGGAAATTGCAAGCGAAATCCCGACGCCCGGTGCTGAGACGAAGTCTTACACAGCTCAGTTCAGGGTGATGTACCTGAATGTCGATTTTGATCATTACATTAATTTCACAGAACGCTTTGCCGATTCTCTGCAGGTAGAGTATTTCAGCAGCCGGGAGAATCTGCTTGCTGCACTTCAGGAGAATTTTCCGGCAGACGTGATCATTGCGCACGAAAACAGCGGCGGTATTGAGCTGCTGGATTATATCCGGAGTACTGCCGGTTTTGGCAATATCCCGTTTATACTCATGGTCGACAAGCTCACGCGCGCCTCGATCGAAACTGCGCGGGAGAAGCACGCAGACGATATCTTCTCTGTGCGTTTCGATGATGGTGACCTGATTACCAGGATCAAATATTTCAAGAAAAGACAGTGGTATGTTGCCAATAAGGCACTTAAAAAAATTGGTGACCAGAGTGCACATACGCCTTTATGGAAGCGTAGTATTGACATTATTACCACGGGTACAGCTGTTCTTTTGTTGCTCCCGGTGTTTATCATCGTCGCCATTCTGATCCGCCTGGATTCAAAAGGCCCTGTTTTTTATAAATCAAAAAGGGTAGGGAGCGGTTACAAGATTTTTGACCTCTACAAGTTCCGCACCATGCGTACTGATGCCGACCAGCAGATCCGCAAAATGGCTGCATTGAGTATGTATAACAAGTCAACTGAGCCGGTACAGCAGATGGAAACCAGCGGGTTGTGCGCGGAGTGCCAGGCCGGAAAACAATGCAAGAGCCTGTTGTTCCACGATGGTAAGGAAATTTGCGAAAAGCTGTACCACTTCCAGAAGGAGCAGAAAGCGGCATTTATGAAGTTTCAGAATGATCCAAGGATCACGCGGTTTGGTCAGTTCCTTCGCAATTCCAGTATCGACGAGCTTCCACAGCTGATCAACATTCTGAAAGGGGATATGTCGCTGGTGGGCAACCGGCCACTGCCACTGTATGAGGCTGAAAAAATGACGACCGACGATAAAATTTTCCGTTTCGCGGGACCAGCCGGATTGACGGGCCTCTGGCAGGTTACCAAAAGAGGAAAAGGAAAAGCAGATATGTCGGAAGAGGAGCGGACGCAGCTTGATATTACTTATGCAAAGGAGTTTTCATTCAAAATGGATATGCAGATTATCCTGAAAACCTTCCCCGCACTTTTACAATCCGAAAACGTTTAGATGCCCCCGGCCCCCTCTCTTAACTACTATTCACTTAAATGCTCTAAATGAAATATTTCTGCTCCCTATTGCTTTTCCTGATCTCACTGGCTCCCGCAAAGGCACAAAATGCATTGTCGGACGAACTTTCCTTCCCCTATTTAGAGAAGCTGGTTGAAATCGCCAAGAAGAACTACCCCAAGTTGAAATTGTATCAGTCGCGCGTTGACGCCGGCACTTACAATGCCAAAAAGTTGAAGCTATCCTATTTTGAAATCCTTTCATTTTCCTATCTGTATAGTCCGGACCGGCTGGCGAGCACCATCAATCCCAATTTCCTCAATGGTTACCAGTTCGGTTTTTTCGTGAATATCGGCTCGCTGCTGCAAAAACCCGCTTTGATCAAGCAGGCAAAAAGTGAACTGGCGGCTGTGGAGCACGATCGCGACACATACATGCTGAACCTGGAAGCCGACGTGAAGCAGCGTTACATTGCTTACGCGCAATACAAGGTGCTGCTGCGGATTAAGGCAGATGCCTTGCACGATGTGGAAGCGCTGGCCGAAGAGCTCAAATTCAAATACGAAAAAGGCGAAACCACGCTGGAAGAGTACAGTAAAGCGCTGGTGGTCATTTCGGACAGGCAGCAGGCCAAGGTATCGGCGGAGGCAGATGTGCTTATCTCTAAAAGCGCGCTGGAAGAATTATTGGGACAAAAATTGGAAGACATCAAATGACAGAGCTCTCGCAATTTCTGAGAATACTATATAAGAATAAGTTCGTACTGATCTTTGTTCCGCTGATCACGGTTGTGGCTGCGTACTTTTTAGTAAAAGCACTTCCCGATCAGTTCAAATCGCACGGCAGCATTGCAACAGGGTTGGTCGACAAGACGGAGCAGGGATTGATGAGCAGCGGTACCGAGCAGGATTTTGAGATCGCAAGGAAGTTTGACAACATTATACAGATGATGTCGCAGAAAAAGGTGCTCGATCAGGTTTCCTACCAGTTACTGCTACACGATCTGAAAGCGGTTGAGAAGGATGATTTCAGGTCGGCTTCCAAGGAGTTACAAGCAATGGACCAGGCTGCCCGTGGTCAGGCTGTGAATGTGCTTACGCAAAAGTACAAGACACAACAGGAGCTCTCACCGGCGGTTCCGCAAGAGAAAAAGTTGCAGGCGATTTTGAAAGAAATGGGCTATGATGCCGAGTCTTTGCAAAAGAAGCTGACCATTTTCCGGCTGTCCAACAGTGATTTTATCAATGTTGAGTACGAGTCGGACAATGGCGGCATTTGTGATCAATACGCTCAGCAGCGAGTTTATCAAAATGTACTCTGCCAGGCTGTCCGACACTTACAACCGCACCATCAGCTTCCTTGCCGATTTCCTTGAACAAAAAAGAATGGCGCTCCGAGTGCAGATGAATGGACTGCGCGATTACAAGATCCGTAACCGCGTTTTGAACCTGGACGAACAGGCTAAAAGTTTGTACGGACAAATGGCGGAGTTTGAGCTGAGAAGGGAAGTGGCGAAGAAAGATGTGATTGCATACGGTGTAGCGATCCGGAATATTGATAACAAGTTCAGCACCAACGATCGCAAATACTTCGAAAGTGCGGTTTCAGGCATAAACCAGAGCATTGTAACAACAAAACAGCGCCTGCGTGCATTGAATGAAGCTTATGTAAAAAGCAATTTTGACCCAAAATACAAAGCAGGCCTCGATTCAATCCAGACCAAATTGTCGGCGCAGATCAACGAGTCAACTGACAGGTATGTATACAGTCCCCTCTCTCTCAAGGAGAACCTGGTTACCCAAAAGCTGACGATGGAAGTAGAGCGCGACCTGGCGGCGAACAGTCTGGCAACCATCGAAGCAGAGCTGAAAACGTTGAACAACAAGTTTGACGGTCTGGTACCCAACGAAGCGCGTGTTCAGGAGTTTGAAACTGCGATCGACATAGCAGGCCGCGAGTATATGGAAGCATTGCAAAAATATAACGATGCAAGACTGGCGTCGAGCTTTCCTGCCACGCTCAAAATAGCCGAAAAAGCACTTCCTGGTGTAATACAGCCTTCCAAGAAGATCGTTTTGGTGATCCTTTCTGGCGTGATCAGCTTCGCATTCTGTTTGTTTATCCTTTTTATCCTTTACTTCTTCGACTCATCGATCCGGTACCCGCAGCAGCTTGCCAATGCAACCGACCGGCCGGTGCTTGGTTTTGTTAACCAGCTAGGTGGTGGTTTCCGCATTAGTGAGTTGCAGAATGAACACACCAGTGAGGGTAAGATCGAACTTTTCAGAAACCTGATCCGGTCAATCCGCTTCGAGTTGGACAATGAATTTCCAGATCCAAAGATCCTTTCCATTACCAGTCTTTCGGAAGGAAGCGGCAAGACTTTGCTGATATTAAGCCTTGCGTGGGCATTTTCCAAGATCAACAAAAGAGTATTGATTATCGACGGTAACTTCAATGCGGCTGATATTACGAAACTGAACACCGGCTCGCGGTACCTCGAAGATTACCTTACGAAAGGAGACGCGACGACTACTGCTGCGCATGGTTCGATTTCGATCCTGGCCAACAAAGGTGGTGACGTTTCGCTGCTTGAACTGGCCGATGAAGCGCGGATCAAGGAAGCACTTGCTACATTGAAAACCCAATATGACACGATTCTGGTTGACGCGGGTTCACTTGTGTCAATGAACAAAGCCAAAGAATGGATCACATTTTCAGATGCGGTTGTGGCTGTTTTTGAAAGTGGGCACAGCATCTCTTACGAAGACCGTTCAAAAATTGAGTATCTGAAAGGTCTCAATGGAAAAATGGCAGGCTGGGTATTGACCGGCGCGCAGGATATTTTGAAACAATCGGGTAGGGTCTCCAAACAGGTGGCGGAATGACAATAGTCTGGTTCTTATGGTGGTTATGCCAGATGGCGATCGGCTTTTACCTGATTTTTCCGGTATTGCTGCTGATGTTCAATCTATTTACTAAAAAAGATAAGGAAGCCGAAAAACCTGTGAAACGCCCAGAGGCAGATTACGGGCTGATTGTAGCGACATACGAGCAAACCCAGCAGCTGCCGGACGTCATTGCTTCTATATCAAAACTTAACTATTCCAATTACCTGGTGTACGTGGTTGCTGACAAATGCGACGCGTCGGGGTTGAACCTGGAAAGTGACAGGGTAATTGTGCTGCACCCGCCGACTGTGCTGGCGAGCAATACGCGCTCTCACTTTTTTGCAATCAACCATTTCAGGAGAGCGCACGAGCGGCTTGTCATTATTGACAGCGACAATATCGTAGATCCGGAGCTGCTCAATGAGCTGGATGTTTGTTTCAATGACGGCTTCGTGGCGGTTCAGGGTGTGCGCAAGGCAAAGAACCTTGATTCAGTTTATGCCTGTCTGGACGCTGCACGTGACATTTACTACCATTTTTATGATGGTCAACTGTTGTTTGAAGCGGGTTCGTCGGCTACACTCTCGGGTTCGGGAATGGCGTTTACGGTTGCATTGTACAAAGAGACGCTTGGTAAGCTCGATATAGTAGGTGCGGGTTTTGACAAAATACTTCAGAAAGAAATCATCACACGGAAACATCGCATTGCTTTCAGGGAAGAGGCTGTGGTGTGGGATGAAAAAACATCTGAATCCACTCAGCTAGTCAACCAGCGTTCGCGCTGGATCAATACCTGGTTTAAGTATTTTAAATTTGGTTTTGATCTGATTTTCAGCGGAGTTAAGAACCTGAATTGGAATCAGTTTCTCTTTGGGTTTGTATTGCTGCGGCCGCCGTTGTTCATTTTTCTGATTATTTCAGTACTGTTCATGCTTGTGAATCTTTGGATTGATCCATTGATGAGTGCGTGGTGGCTGGCGGCGTTGCTCACTTTTGTGGCCGGGTTCCTGGTGCCGCTTTTCGACAGCTCGGTTGACAAGCGCATTCTCCGATCGCTGACCTCCATTCCGGTTTTCATGTACTACCAGGTGCTTTCGCTGATCAAAGCCAGAAAGGCGAATAAGATTTCAGTTGCAACCAAGCACAATTACCGTAAAGCGCCCTGATCAGTATGAAAGTATTCCCTTCTCAAAAAACCAGAAAAAAGTCGAACGATCCTGAACTCACACAACTTCAGACGCTCACGCGCACGATCGCATTGATTATCGCATTCGTCAGCGTATTTGTTTTCTTTTTCAAGATCCTCTTTTTCTAATAGTTAGCATATTGAAATACGAATTATCAGCGGAAACAGAGAGGCGCTCTATCCATTTGCCCATGATCGATAAGGTAAGTACGCCGATCGGTATGGTGCTGCTGGCTTTAGCTGCGGTGGGGTTGGGGCTTGCAACAATTTACGGTGGTATGGTCGCCGGCCTGCTGGTGCTGGTGGCGATGGTAGCTATCCCGGCTGTGTATGCGGTGGTGGTTTACCCGATATTCGGGATCGTGGTGCTGCTAATAATGGGTTTTTTCCTCTTTTTTATTCTCCGACTCGGTATCAATTTCCCGCTCGGCACGTTGATGGACGGACTTGAAGCACTGCTGATTGTTGGTTTTCTGATCAAATTGAAACAAAAAGGAGATTGGAATATCAGTACATTCAAGAACCCGGTGTCCATCATGATTTTGGTATGGATCGGTTACAATCTGATCCAGGTAGCTAATCCCTGGGCTGAGTCGCGGCTGGCGTGGGTGTACACGGTGCGGTCCGTCGCGGCTGTTACGATCATGTATTTTGTTTTCGTATACTATCTGCGGTCGGTCGAAGCAATCCGTATTGTGCTGAAAACCTGGTTGGTACTCGCTGTTTGTGGCGCATTATACGGGTTTAAGCAGGAGTATATCGGCATTGCTCCGCAAGAGCTCGCCGATTTATGGAGTGATCCCATGCAAGTGAGCCTCTTGTATATCAATGGTGCCTGGCGGAAATATTCGATTTTTTCTGATCCGGTTTCGTTTTCTTACACAATGGTCGGCGCCAGTCTGATATGTGTCGCATTATTGTCGTCCAAACAAAGCCTTGCTAAAAAGGTAATCCTGGTTGTAATGATCGGGGCATTTCTTCTGGCCATGCTATATTCCGGAACGCGGGGCGCTTATGTACTGGTACCTGCATCGCTGATCCCGTTTGCTTTACTGAATTTCAGTAAAAAGATCATGTTTGCCTCCTGTGTAGCGGCCGTTTTTATTATCATCCTGATCATTATCCCCACTTCAAATCCGACGATTGCACGTTTTCAAACTGCATTCCGGCCTTCTGACGATGCATCATTCAATGTAAGGAAGGCTAATCAGAAGAAAATTCAACCTTACATTTTGACACACCCGATCGGCGGTGGACTGGGATCAACCGGAGCCTGGGGTGCAAGATTTTCTCCGAATTCTTTCCTCGCAACTTTTCCCCCTGACAGTGGTTATATACGTGTTGCCGTCGAGCTGGGCTGGATTGGTTTATTAATCTTTTGTTTTTTAATGTATTCAATATTAAAAATGGGGATCAATAATTTCTACCGCATTAAGAATCCGGAATTAAGAACCTATTGTCTTGCAATGACTTTGGTGATCTTCTCACTCAATATTGGCAACTTTCCACAGGAAGCTTTGGTGCAATTTCCAAACAATATCCTTTTTTACATTGCAGCCGCTATTGTGCATACAACCTATCTGATTGATAAAAAGGAAACAGCAAAAATTTTAAAGGAAAATTGATCAGGATTTAAGAAGTTCCAAACCCGCATTCGATTCCAATTCCAGATCCGCAAGCTGAACGGCAAGGTCCGGAACGGTTTCATTTCTTTTCAAAGCGGATTCAATTTCCTTGTATTTGGCAGCGGTATTTAGTAACCCGACTGAAAACAGAGAAGATCTGTATTTATGAATGGATTGTTTCAGCATGTCAAGATCACCTGATTTGCAATTTGCTCTGATACTATCAAGCTGAATAACAGTTTCAGATTCAAACATGCTGATCAATTCGCTTTTCAATTCGGCATCTCCGCCGGTAATTTCCTGCAGATAAGCAAAATCAATCAATGAGGTTTCGTTGTTGGAGCCGTTCATTGTGGGGTACATTTTATTGAGGAGTTATTCATAAGTAAATCGCTAATCTTTGATCAGCATTATTTACAAAGCTAACATTATTATAGCAATCTGCCAGAACAGGTTGGCTTTTCCAAAGAGCAACTTCAATTATTATCCGGCTCAGCCGTGAATAAAAAAGAAGTTGCCCGCCGGCAATGAATCCGAAATCTGCACCGGTTCTATTGATTCGGTATTTTCGTTAAAAACGTAGGACTTATAGCCGAAACTACCGAGGAGGGAAAATACTTGGGTGCGGTTATCATTTTGCCATAATTCGCAGTATATCATGGGTTTATTATTTTCAAGAACCTTCAAAGATCCTTTAAAAACTTCCAGTTCAAAGTTTTCAACGTCGATCTTGATCGCATTGATGTTTGTCTCGGTAGGGTAGAGATCGTCCAGCTTTTTCAATGGCACCTGGTAAACAACCCCTTTTTCATTCGCCCCTTCTTCATATGCTTTGCTCAAACCCTGCATCCGTGAATTCCCACGCTCGGGCATGATCATCTTCAAAGTTCCTGACTCGCTGCCCAATGCGATATTGAACAGTTTTACATTTTTCAGTTTTAAATAACGCACAACCCTTTCCAATGCTGAAAAATTTTCGGAAATGGGTTCAAATGCGTGAACTTCTGCGTTGGGATGATGCTTCGCGAGCGGCGCTGCGGTGATGCCAATGTTGGCTCCGATATCCAGAATGATACCGTCCTTTTTGATCATTTTCAAAAAGTGTAAAAACTCCCGCTCGTATTTCCCAGCCTCAATAGTTTTAATTGAGTATAAGGAAAATAGAAACAGATAATTTTTAAATGACAGTGTTTTTTGAAGCAGGAATCGTATAAGATTTTTCATGGCAGTTAATGTAATACCAAGTTAGAATGTTGCTGATGGTTTTTGGGTCAGGATTACCCTTTCTAAATTTAGCACTTTTAGCCCAAGTTTGCTAAACAGGATACAATTCTTGTGTATTTTTACTGGTGGAAGATAAGCGTCATTAACCCATCTTTGGATCAGGAATTGCAAACATGTTAAACAAAATTCTGAGTTTCTTTGTCTTGATCAAATACGGGAAATTACCCCCGGATCTTAGGTATTTTTATCGCCATACGTATACTTGTAAGTTGGTTCAGATTAAGTACTTGTTAAAAGATTATATTTTCCGACCCAAGTACAAAGAACTTTCATTTCAGGGAGAGTTTGCATGTGAACTTCAATATGTTCTCCCATTTGCATACTGGCATTATAAAAATGGTACACTTAAAAGTACAAGTGCCCCCAAGTACACCAAAGAACTCTATTTTTTTTCTCCGCAACATACCGAAGATTTCGAAGTTAGAACGGAGCCTGGTAACAAGAACTTCGAGATGCCGCGCGTGCTTTACAGCCAGGATTATAATATGTCTAAGTGGCTGCCGGTACCATTGAAAGATGTTTTTACGAATGATATTTACATTTATGATAAGCCAATTGTGATTATAGCAAACCGCTATAATATGGAATGGGATGGCCCGCCCGTAAGCTTTTACAGTATCGAGCTTCTGGAATTTATCATTTCTTCACTTACAAGTAAGTACACAATTATCTACAATCGTCCCCGCCCCGAACAAATCACTATGGACAACAGCGAGGTGTATGATTTGAAGGAATATGAGTGGCTTAAAATAAATCATCCTGAGGTTATCTTAATGGAAGATCTTTACAGAGAAAATAAAGGTAAAGCCAACAATTTCAATCACTTGCAGTTCATGGTATATGCCAATGCAAGCAAGTTTATATCCATTCACGGTGGAACTGCAACCCTGGCAAGTTACTTCGGAGGAACCAATCTGATCTTTTCCAGGAAGGGACCCGAGCATCATTTTAAGTGTTTTCAGAAGTTATATCCGCAATTCTCCGGAGCTAAGATCCTGCACGCAAAAACAGATGAAGAAGTCCGGAATTATGTAAATGAATTTTTTGTCTGAAACGTTTGGCAATGAAATTAAAGGGACAACAATTGATCATTTTCGGCTTGCCCCGGTTTGATTCCAAAATCGAATCGACGAATTATACAATTGCCAAAATGCTGGCGCGCGATAATCAGGTTTTTTATGTGGAGCATCCGTTTACTATAAAGGATTACATGCGTCTTCGCAATGAGCCTGAAAATGAGAAACGTAAGGGATATCACGATGTTTTCGACGACAAAGTAATTGATACGGATAACCCTAATTTCAAGGTTATTATTCCGCCCGTATTATTATCAATTAATTTTTTGCCAGAGGGATTTTTATTCCGCTCTTTGCTGAAAATCAACGAACTGCTGATCCGCGCCAAGCTTCAAAGGATTATTAGGAAGTTCAATATCAAAGATTTCATTTTCATTAACTCCTTCAATTTCCACTATCCGGGATTGATGGACGGGCTGCATCCGAAACTCACGGCTTACCATTGTGTTGACCCGATCATTGTTCCGTTTGATGCGCGTCACGGGCAAGTTTCTGAAAACCAGTTGCTTCGTAAAAGTGATATTGTGTTTTGCACAGCCCGACAGCTCTATAATCAGAGCAAAAAGCTGAATGCAAATACCTATTTTATCCCCAACGCAGCCGATGTAACCCATAGTCAGAAGGCTCTGGACCCAACATTGCCCGTGGTATCTGTTTTGAAGGATATCAAAAAGCCGATTATCGGTTATTTTGGAAACATCGAGCGGCGAATGGACTACGTGATGCTGGAAGAAGTGATCAAAATGAATACGGATAAGAGCTTTGTATTCGTGGGACCGATGGATAAATCGTACATACCGGACTGGTTTTTCAATGCGCCCAATGTTCATTTCACCGGCAGCGTACCTTATTCTGAAATGCCGGCAGTGATCAAAGGGTTTAATGTGGCGTTACTGCCTTTCAAGCGGGATGAAGTAAGCTCTACCATTTTCCCTTTGAAGTTGTTTGAATACCTGGGTGCAGGTAAGCCACTGGTTTCCATTAACTTCAATGATGATTTAAAGGAATTTACAAACGATGAAGTCGCATTTTGTTCAAATGCAGCCGCGTTTTCAGATGCGATCAATGAGGCTTTGAAGACCGATAATGAAGAGAAAAGGCAGGCGCGCATTCAGGTTGCAGCGGATAATACCTGGGAAAAGCGGGTCACGCAGATCTCAGAGTTGCTGGCTGCCGAACTCGCGAAAAAATAAGTCAGCTACAATTTTTCAATTTCCTTCGGTGCTTTTGAATGCAGGTTGAAGAATAATCCTTTGACCTCTTTCACTACCCGCTTTGTAAAAAGACTTATAAAACTGCCGTCGCGTTTCAGAGTCCGTGCGCCTGTCCAGGCACGTGAGCGATTGGCTTTTACCTGTTTGATTTTTCCGTAACTCATTAATGCATAGGCAAGCCGGCCGTCTTCGCCGCGCACATTCTTCATCACAAAACCGATCTTCAATGCAGTTTCACGCACAAATCCCATACTGATCCCGTAGGTATTCAGGTAGGGGCGGTTCATGTGACGGTATTCTGCGATCAGGTCTTTTGCTTTTTCCAGTACCAGGAGTTGCCAGCGGGAGTAGCCCTCTTCGCTGATGAAAGAATATCTTCCGTAAACGCACACTACGCCGGGCTGGGTAAGTACCTGCATCATATCGTCCATCCAACTGTTCGGGTAAAAACAGTCTGCGTCGGCAAGAAGAATGTACTTCCCGCGTGCGTTTTCAAGCCCGAGCTGTCGCGCTGGTCCCGGTCCCTGTATTTTCTGGAAAACTGTTCTAACGTGCAGGCGGTCAATAGTTTGCTGCGTTTTGTCGGTCGAATTGTTATTGACAACCAATATCTCGAATGGATATTTCGTCGCCATATCCGAGAGCGTTGCCACGCAGCGAAGCAGGTTCACTTCTTCATTCCAGGCCGCAATCATCACGGTTACTAACGGTTCCGCCGCTTTTTTCGAATCCAGCCGCTGGTTGATTTCAGCAAAAACCGCGTCGGGAATTTGGTCGAAAGCAGTGTAGGGATAGTTGTATTTTTCCAGCCAGTCCGGGTTTTGAAAGAATGACATTGAATGCAGCTTTAAGACAGTTAGCAGAAATCAGGTAAATCTTGGCTTAATATACTTGGCAAAAAACTCAGGGTAAAACTTAAATGCGTATATAAATGTATGAAGCAGGTTCACGTGTAAAATGCGGTTCAGGATCGTTTGCGAAATGGCGAAATTGACAATGTTCGAGATCAATGTCGCATACGCAGCGCCCATTACGCCCATGCGCGAAATCAATATGTAGTTCAATCCTAGGTTAATAGTTGCGGCAAGCACTACCAGTGTAAATGTAATTTTCGGTTTGCCAATAGAATCCAGGATAGTACCAAACTGCCTGCCAAACGGGATCAGGACACAGTATAATACAGTGACTTTCAGGATTGGAATTGTTTCCGTGTATTTATCTCCTGCAATAAAGCTCACCACAAATTCGGGGAACAAAAACAGGAAAAGCAATGCAGGAATCAGGATTGCGAGAATGGTACCTACCGATTTTTCGTATAAATATTTAATCGCCGCTTCCCCCTCCGTAGCGAGGCGCCGTGCGCTTTGCGGGAACACAATCACCGCAATCGCATTTGTAGGAATGTCGACCAGGTTCATAATGCGGACCGCAATATTAAATGCGCCCGAAGCCGCCGGCGACAACAACGAACCCAGCATCATCTGATCAATCGTACTTGAAAGAATGGAGCCAATGGAAGTCCCGAATGCGTACTTACCATAATTCAGCAGCTTTTTGACCCACTCTCCTGTGATTTTCAGCGTAAAGTTCAGCAGGTCTCGGACAAAGAAATATTCAAGACAGATTGCCAGGAACAATGCGATTGCCTGTACATATACCAGCTCAACAAGCCTGATTTTTATATTGAAAAAAAAGCAGAAAGCAAGAAAACAAAAGAAAACACCCGACTTTACAAAGTTGGTAATGAATATTCCATTGAAGCGGAAGTTGGCTTGTTCCATCCAGTGGAACTGCGATAAGATGCCGGAAAAAAGATACACAATACTGTAAATCCAGAAGAGCGGCACAATGTCCGGAGAGTTCCAGATCCTGCCCAGGTAAGTCGCGAGCATCAGGTTCACGAGAATACAAAGCAAGGTCAACCCGCCGCTTAATGCGAAGGAAGCAGAGAGGATCTTGTCGTGTTCTTCGGGCTCACTAAATGACAAATACTTGATCAACGCATTCTGTATCAATCCACTGCGTACCATTTCGAAAATGGTGGTAGTCGCGGCAAAGAGTGTCCACACCCCGAATGAATGCTTGTCGAGCATCCGTACCATGAGGTAAAATCCGCCGAAGCCGAAAAGTACGCCCGTGAGGTTTTGCAGTACATTGATAATGCCCGATTTAAGCCAGTACTTGTCGTTTCCCTTTTTCTCAGTAGCCATACATACAGGCCGACACTAGGTCAGGTAATCGTAATTGAATTTTAAATGCCGGTACAAATGCCGGGACATAGTCACGAGTGGGTTTTCCGTTTCGCGCCAGTAATTTCTCCTGACCGTGCTCGGCTCGGCAGACGAATTTACCTGATCAAAAAGCGTGGTATACTCTTCGAAAAACAAGGCTTTTCCCTTGTTTTTGAGTACCGACATCATCATCTGGTATTCGGTAACTTCCACTTTCAAACCTTCCGGGTAACGGCCAAAACGTTCGAAGAAGTTGCTTCTGCGCAAATGCGGGTGGTCGCTGTAATAGTAGAACTTTTTGTAGCCCGGATTCAGGATTTTGAATTCCATATCCGAAAAACCGTCTTTGTAGGGTTTCAGATAAGGATATTTGAAATAGGCATAAAAACGCACGAAATCGAGCTCCTTCCGCTCCTGCATAAACCCGAATGCGCTTTTGAGCTTGTCCGGGAAAATCGCCTGCGGAACAAAATCCTCCTGCACATACAGGGTGTAGGGTGTTTTGACAGCATCCTGACCTTTGTTGATGTTGTTACCCAGCCCCCGGTTTTTCGGTGTGGTTACCAGCTCAAAAGTGTACGTGTTTTTAAGCGAGTTGATATAGGTAATGTGCTCGGGTTTACTGCCGTCGTCGGAGACAACAATATTCCCGAACCGGCAGCCGAGATCCTCAAACGATTTCAGTAGCCTTTCGAGCGAAGTGCTTCTGTTGTAATGCGTTACGAGTAAAGTTATTTCATCGAAACTATGCATTTGAAAAGTTCTATTTGAGGTATCCCGATACGATTTTCCTTAGTTTGTTGTAAGCTTTTCTGCTTAGTCTCACCCAGTCAGGAACCGGCTTGTGGTCTTTCCAGGGTGTCATTCTCAGGTATTTGTAAAATTCGTCTTTATAGGCAGGGTTGCAATTGTAGGATTGGAAAATGGGCTTGATATCGAGGTAATGGATCAGCCAAGGATCTTTGATTTCCAGCACAGCGAAAGTATTCCAGCGCTGGTCGAGCACGACCCATTTATTTACCAAAACCACATTCAGACCATATTGATCGGGGAAGCTGGCAGAGGCAATATTGTCGTAAATGCATTGGATTACCTTATTGGAAATATCCTGCGCGCGCCACTGGATCGGATCCACGAGCAGCATACCTGCGTTGAAATAAGGCGTTTGCGGATCAAAGCCGAGTTCCTTGTAATTGGGAACACCGCCCCATTCACTGCTTACTACTTTGGCGAGGTCAGGTACCGCTGCAAACATTTTGTCCTGCAAGTCGGTGTGCCATAGTTTTGAAATATCTTCTTTCAAAATCATATCCACGTCCAGGTACAGGAAACGCTCGGTTTCTTTAGGGATAATGTAGGGAGCAAAAAGGCGGAGGTAAGTAGTGATCGGGAATGCCGATTTATCTACCGGGATTTTCACATTCGGCGGGATCACACTGGCCGTTTTATGCCAGTACATCGTCGTCACTGCCGGGTTGCTGGAAGCAAGGATCTTCTTCTTGCTTGACTCAGAAATGCCGTCGTCGATAATGTACAGGTCAATTTTCTCGTGCGTTTTGTGATTCTCCTCGATGGATTTGATCAACGCGCCAAGCAGGATTGCGTAGTGGTTGTCGGTTGCAACGACGATCGTGATTTTGTCTTTAATGCTCATACATTGGATATTAAACTGGCGAACAATTAGGGTGTTTTCAATTCAGGTTCCTTGCTGTTTTTATTGACCCGGGCTTTTGGCTTGTACGCAAACCGCATTTCAATATGCTTGTAGGTCCAGGCGGAGAAAAAGTAAATGATGAGAAAGTTGAGTATGAAGAGGTAAGAGTAAGCGGTTTCGGGAAATTTCAGCACCCGAATGAATGCGACATTGAAAAGGCTGATCATCAATGCGTGGCACATGTAAATCGAGTAGGAATACTTGCCAAGGTTATGCAGTATACCCACGCTTTTCAGCATTCCTGATACCACACCTTTTTCAAATGCAAAAATGTAAATGCAGACAAAAAAGAGCACTTCATAAACAAGCCCGACCTCTTTCAATGCTGCTCCTGCACAGATCATCGCGATGATTGCAGCAACCGCCAATACTTCCAGTACTGAAAACAGGGGAGAAGAAAGGCGGGAAACTGTATCGTAGCTAAGCCTGAAAACATTCACGCAGATAGCCCCGAGAAAAAATCCGATAATCCCTCTCAGAAAGCCGTAATCGAATGTGAAATCTATTTTGAAGCTGTCCTGGATTGAGATAAGCGCGATTGTGGCGAGTAGCACAATGGCAGCGTAGAACCAGTTTTTGATTTTTTGTAAACCCATTACAAAAACGGCCAGTGTGAGGAATGCAAACACGATGTAAGCCACCATTTCAGCGCTGATCGACCAGCTGGGTATATTCCAGCTGACATCTTTCGGGTCAAAAAGCGGGGTTGAGTTGAGGAGGAACAAGGAGGTTATGAAAGTGTAAATGTTATTGTCGGGATCTGCCGGATTGTTCACTTTCACATAGGCTGTCATGGATTTTTTTGTAAACTCAATCGCCACAAAAGTGAGCAGCATGAATAAATGCAGCGGATAAATCCTGAAAAAGCGCTTTTTGAGGAAAAGTTTTACCTCCCCGCCCGATGAAATAGCCTGATAGCTGTACGCGATCACAAACCCGCTGAGCACGAAGAAAAAATCCACGAACATATCTGAATTTTCGACGAAGCTGTTGTTGATGATCGGCGTGGCCGCAAACGGGCTCAAATGGAACAGAAATACCATCGACGCGAACAATCCCCGAAAAATATCAAGTACCTCAAACCGATGCTTCATGGCCGTCTGGTTTCAATTTAAAGGTGCACCTAAATGTGTTTGTCCCTGTTTGTGGCTCGTATTCGTATTCAAATGCATCCAGTGCCTTCGTTAAGATCAGCAATCCGAAATGTTCGGTGGTTAACTCTGAAATCATCGGGTTGCTGCTGCTTTCCATTTCTTCCACCGAAAACACAGCCCGGTTGATGCTCGGCGCACTCAGCCGCAGCGACTCGATCCCGTTCTGATAAATTTCGAACTCCACAGGCGGCGTAATGCTGTCCAGCGGCCAGGATACTTTTCCTCCGTTATTTTCCAGTTTAATCGCCAGCGGCAAACCCGAATCCGCTTTTTCCAGAACAAGCTTTTCACTGTCGCTCACGATCAATACCACGCATTCAGGCACGCCGGAATGTTTGATCGCATTGGTCAGCAATTCCGTCATAACCCATTTAAACCTCGCTCTGACATCTTCGGTCAGATCATTCGTGCGTACTCTACTCTGCTCCACATAGTCCATACAGCTATTCAACATGTCTGAAATCTCCTGCAGGTCGCATCTGAACACCTTCTCAAACTTGTTGCGCGTTTCCATCATCCTTTACCGAAGCGTTTCCAACGCGGTTTGATGGTCTTTGTAAATCTTGAAAACTTTGTCCATTCTAATCAGTGTCAATAGGTTATGTACATCCGGTTTAAGGGACACGAGGTATATATCGATATTCCGGGGCAATGCATATTTCAGGGCTACAACGAGGCTTCCCAGGAAGGAGCTGTCGATGTAATTGACGTTTTCAAAGCTCACGATGATCAGCTTGGCGCCATTCACCATCAGGCTGATCATTTCTTCCTTAAACAGTTCCGAATTGGATAAATTGGCTTCTTCCGGCAGGATTGTAACCTGAATGACGCCGTCTACTTCATTGGTTTGTAATATCATTTTAGTTTAGAGTTTTTCAATAAAAATGATGCTGGCATCGTCCATCTGATTCGTGTCATCAATGATAGCCAGAACGTACTTGCGGATAAGCTCAAAGCTGTGTGCCTGACCGAGATACGGGCTTATTTTCTCAACAAAAAATGGATAGTCGCTCTTTTTTGAATTGTTGGAAGGAATATCGATCATTCCGTCGGTGAAAATGGCCAGCTGATCGCCCGGCTGCATTTGAATGGTCTGTTTATCATACAAACCCTCTTCCAGCAAGCCCAGCAGCAGCCCGGAGGATTGTACTGTATCAATCCGCCGGGTAGATGCATTAAAACCGATCAGCGGAAGATCTCCCGCGCCGGTATAATGTACTTCGCCGGTGTGGCTGTCGAGCAGCAGCAGCGAGAGGCTGGAAAGAATGTTTTGCAGACTTTCGTCAAGACAAATCAGTTTATTGATCTTCTGAACGATTAGGTCCAGCTCAAAATCTTTGTCGAGCACGCAAAAACGGATCGCGGCCCGGATATAGCTCAGGAAGCCAAAGGTGAAAAACCACGCTTTCCACTTCTTACCCATGATATCACCCAGAAATGCGAAACAATACCGGTCGTCGACCTGAACAAAATCGATAAAATCGCCGCCTGGATAACCTCGGAAGCCTTTATGCCAGAAATGCACCCTGAACCCTGCTAGCTCGGGCTCACGCACCGGAATGGATTTTACGTTCAATGCATCTGCCGCGATCTTCAACTCACGCACAGAACGCACATGCTCATTTTGAAGCGACTTGATGATGTTGTTCAACTTGGAAATGATTACCGGGATAGGCGTTTCCTTATTGATAAAATCAAGCGCGTACATATTCAAACCTTCCAGAACCAGCGAGTTATCGGTAAATGAGGTAAGAAAAACAAAGGGTATCTCGTTGATTTTCGGGTTCATCAAAACGGCTTGCCTGAAATGGAAACCATTCATTTCGGGCATATCGTAATCGGAGATGATCAGATCGGGAATTTCATTTGCTAGGAAATCAAGCGCGCGACCGGCTGATTCACAAACGGCGCACTCGTAACCGGCTTTCCGCAATGCAGATTCTATCACCCTGCCAAACAGCAGGCTATCTTCCACCAGCAGGATCTTCTTTACACTTGTCGGCGGATCCGGGAACGTGATCATTTCTTGCTGAAGTTTAAAACAATCAGGAGAACTCCTCCAAATATGATCATCAGCGAAACCAAATCCATGATTGTTACGCCGTCATTGATATTAAAATAGAAAACGGTGGCGATTTCGAAGCTGGGCGGGGCAGGCATGATGATCATAGCAAATCCGGTAGTGATCAGTAGTAATCCTAAAATCAGCATAATGACAGTCTGCAAACCCTTGCGGGCCGGACTGCTGCCTATAATCCTGTTATCGACCGGGTTTTCTGCCAGCAGCTTTTCCAAACCTTCGAGCAGGTCCTCGCGTGACAGCGTATCCTGATCCAGCGCTTCGTAGGGCGCCAGCCTTTTTCTCGTGACTTCTGCCATGCGGAACGCCTCCGAAATGCGCGCTTCAAATTTCTCCGCCTGCTCGCCATTCACATTGGCGTGGCCGATCAGACGAACTATTTCGTCAACCTTCGCTTCCAGGAGCGCATTTTCCGGTACCTTTTTGGAGGGAATACTAATCGGCCTGATTTCCAGCAGACGAGGAATTTTCACTTGATTGACGCGGATTTTGGATAAAGGAGGTTTGGTATTGCAATTACTTGCATTTGCTCAACAAAACCTGTTGTCTGAGACAACAATTTGTTAAAGCTATATTTTTATTATTACTTTTGAAATAGTTCTACAAAACAACAAAAATATTCCCTCTTTCCGAACACTTTCCCGCAGTCATTTTTAAATGAAAACAGTTTCCATTGTGACGGTTAATTTTAACCAGCCTCAGGTTACCGAAGATCTGCTCAGATCGCTTGAAGAGGTTAATAATTATCCTGACCTGGAAATCATTGTGGTTGATAACGGAAGCAAAATCGACCCGGTACCTGCCTGGAAGCCGCGCTATCCGCACGTGAAATTTATCCGCTCTGAACAAAATACAGGATTTGCGGGAGGGAACAACATCGGGATCGCACAGGCGACCGGTAGCTACCTGTTTTTGATCAACAATGACACGGAGGTGATGCCGGATCTGATCGCCAAGCTGGTTGCCCAGCTAGATCAGAATCCGAAAATCGGGATGATCTCTCCAAAGATCAACTACTTTGATCACCCGAAAATGCTGCAGTACACCGGCTATACGCCCATGAACTATTATACTGCCAGGAATGCATGCATCGGCCAGTTTGAAGAGGATAGGGGACAGTACGATTCGCTCAGCGGCGTTACCGGCTATGCACACGGCGCGGCTATGATGGTGCGGCGGGAAGCCATTGAAAAGGCGGGTTTAATGGCGGAAAATTACTTTCTGTACTATGAAGAGCTGGACTGGTGCGAGCGGATCAGGAAGGCAGGCTATGAAATTCACGTTGACTTATCTGCATTGATCTACCACAAAGAGTCTGTTTCGGTCGGAAAAAGAACTGCATTGAAAGAGTTTTTCATGAATAGGAACCGCATTCTTTTTATCCGGAAAAATGCACCCGGGCTTACCTTTTTCATTTTCTGCTGCTACTTTCTCCTGACGGTTGCCCCGCGAAATATCTTCAAATACATTATATACAAAGAGTACAGCTTTATTCCCGTATTTCTCAGGGCTGTTACCTGGCATTTGACCAACAGGGCAGACAGCAACAACCTGGGTTTTAAATTGAAAAGTTAGCATATGGAACTCCTCTTCTGGCTCAGCCTTTTTGTCGTTTTTTACACGTTTCTTGGCTACGGAATCGTGTTGTATATCCTGGTAAGACTGCGCAGAATGATCAAGGGTAGACGACCGGTGCCCGGCTTCGATCAGGAATTCCCGACATTGACGCTGATTATTGCTGCGTACAACGAAGAGAGTATTATTGAAGAGAAGATCGCGAATACCTTGCAGCTGTCATACCCGGCGGACAAACTGAGCCTGGTATTCGTCACCGACGGTTCGTCCGACAGGACGCCGGAACTGGTAGCAGCTTACGACAAGATCAAGCTCATGCACACACCGGTGAGGAGCGGGAAAATACTAGCTATGCACCGCGCGATGAAAGAGGTGAATTCAGAAGTGGTCGTTTTTACAGATGCGAATACCTTCCTCAACAAAGATGCATTGATGCTGATCGCCAGGCACTATGCCGATCCGACGGTAGGCGCAGTGTCCGGAGAAAAGCGCGTTCAGCAGGAAGAAGTATCGGATGCAACCGCGGGCGAAGGTTTTTACTGGAAGTATGAATCGACATTGAAGAAATGGGATTCGGAGCTTTATTCGGTAGTTGGCGCGGCAGGGGAATTGTTCAGCGTGCGAAATTCGCTTTACACGGATGTGGAGCCCGATACCATTCTCGATGATTTCATGATTTCAATGCGCATTGCCCAGCAGGGTTACCGCATTATCTACGAGCCTGCTGCGTATGCTTCGGAACTTTCGTCTGAGGATATTAAGGAGGAGCTGAAAAGAAAGGTGCGCATTGCGGCGGGCGGGATACAATCCATTTTGCGGCTTAAAAAACTGCTTAACCCTTTTCACGCGCCACTGCTGTCGTTTCAGTACATCAGCCACCGCGTACTCAGGTGGACAGTCACACCTTTTCTGATGATCCTTTCATTTGTGCTCAATATCTGGATCGTAGCCGAGGGCGGCGGGTGGTTTTACAGCATTATCCTGGTTGGTCAGGTTCTGTTCTATGGAGCGGCGCTGCTCGGCTGGCTGCTCGAAAAGCGCAAAATTAAGGTGAAAGCCTTGTTTGTTCCTTACTATTTCTGTGTGATGAACTATGCGGTACTGGCGGGAATACGCCGGTATATTAAAGGTTCGCAGAGCGCAGCCTGGGATAAGTCCCGCAGGAAAAGCGCAACCGCTACTTACTAGCATTCACCTGCTATTACATTGATTTAAGCCGGGCCGATTCTTCTTCCAGAATAGGCAGGAACACATTGATGTCCGTGTTGATTTCCACGTACATATTCATGAGTGCGTCCGTAGTTTCATTGTCTTTAATGGCACGTTCAAGAATCTCTACGCGCGGGCGGATACCTGGCAGCCCCGCCATTGTAAAAGAAGGTTTCAAGCCGTGGACGATGCTCGCGGCTTCTTTCTTATCCTCCGTTTCAAGTGCCAGCTCCAATGCCCGCCAGCGCGGAAGTGAATCGCTCAGAAATGCGTCAAAAATCATGTAAATGATGACAGGATCGTCTCCGTAAGCCTGATCGATATAGGTAAGGTCCAGCGCTGGATTAAGGTTTAGAGCCATTATTTCTGAGTTAAAAATATTCCGGATAAGAGGTTGGTTGAGATAAAAGTAAACGTGCAAGGATACTTCTGGTAAACCTTGCACGTCGCAAAACTATAACAATTATTGATTTCCTTCTGCTTTTGTTTCTTCTGCTGCCGGTTGTTTCGCTTCTTCTTTTGCTTTCTTCTTAAAGTACCTGCGGAACAGGAAGTTAGACCGCAATGCAGTCATATTTTCATCCAGTTTTTCAGTGCTGGTTTCCAGGTTCTGAAGAGTTCCTTTCAGGTTTGCTGCCGTAGCTTCGTCGTGCAGCAACACACCAATCGGGCTGGTAGTGTTTGAGTTAAGTTCAGCGCTGGCTGTTTTCAGATTGTTCACCATAACATTCGCCGAGGAAACTGTTTCATTCAGTCTGCCGATTGTTCCGCGCAGGTCTCTCATGATTACTGTATCTGTTGCAAAATCATTGGCCAGTCCACCTTTCTGGTTAAGTTTCTGAGAAAATCCGGAGAGCGAAGCGGTCATTTCCTGCGCGTTTACAGAAGCCTTTTTTAATGAGGCCAGGGTTTGGTCCACATCGTTATAAAGCCGCTCGTCGTTCAAAAGCATACCAACGGTTCCTTTTCCTTCGAGGATGTTCTTGCTGATCGTTTTGAATGCGCTGGTTATCCCGAGCAGGTTTTTGTTGTTTTCAGATAAAACCGCAAGCATTTCCTCTGTACTCTCGATTTTCTCTACAACCAGCTCGTCACCGTCTTCAATAGCAGGTACCTTCTGCGTTCCGCCGTAGATAACGATGATCTTGTTTCCGATCAAACCATCCGTACTTACCTTGGCTTTTGCATTCTTGCGGATGAATTCCTGCGATTTTTCTTCAATGTTCAGCAACACCTCTACCCGCGAATTACCCAGGAAGCGAATGGACTTTACTGTGCCGATTTTCACGCCGGAATACCAGATGTTGTTGCCGGGTTTAAGTCCGTTAACATCGTCAAAGATGGTCTTGACGTGAATGGTGGAAGAAAATACCTTTTTCATACTCCCGATCGTGAGTATTCCGACTACAAAAATCAGAATTCCTATTATTACAAACAGGCCAACGGTGATAGAGCGTCTTCTTGTTGTTGTTTCCATTATTTACTGAATAAAATTATAGTCGTAAAAACTCTTGATTCTCTCTTCTTCTGAACTAAATACCTCTTCGAATGTGCCCTGTTTAACAAATGTTCCGTCAAGCAGCATCGCTATTTTGTCCCCGGTCGCGCGGGCACAGGTAAGGTCGTGTGTGATGATGATCGAGCTGGTGTGGTATCTCTCTTTTACCTCGTTGATCAGCTCATTGATTTCCAGACATGTAATCGGATCCAGTCCGGCAGTAGGTTCGTCGTAAAGCATGATTTCCGGTTTCAGGATCAATGTTCTCGCGATACCGATCCTTTTACGCTGGCCGCCCGACAGTTCGGAAGGTACCTGGTTAATGGTCTGTAAAAGTCCGACCGCATCGAGCACATATTCCACCTGTTCGTTGATTTCCGCGCGGGTCAGGTTTGCCACATTCCTTACCAGCGGAAATTCGAGATTTTCCCTGACCGTCATACTATCATAAAGCGCACTGTTCTGAA
>NZ_JBHYGF010000001.1:0-73266 GCF_051859145.1 Dyadobacter sp. | reverse complement strand
AAATTATAAATTTAATATTTGATAAATAAATTTATGGTTTATGAATGCACAAGAGTTAGACTCAATTAAGAAGAGCCATTTACGAAATATGATCTTGAATGGTCAGAGAAAAGATCTCTATAAATTATTTGTAGAAGTTTATGGTGATATCATCTGTCACGGATCTATAATTTCTGCTGCTGAAATAATCAGTGTCGACATAGGAGTAAAAGTTAGCGTAAACACGATCAGAAAAATTCGCGAGAAAAAATTGATACAAAATCAATTTAAAAGAATCGAAGGGGATAAAAGTGCCGATGAATTGACAATATCAAGAGTGACTAAAGAGCCAGACCAAGCCGAGAACTCCAAAGAGTTCGACAAAAAAATGGAATATCTCAAAAACTGGAAACCCATCGAACCTAGTGAATCGGAAAAAGAAGTTCGAGTATCGGGTTTAAGATTCTAATAATTAATAACCAATTTTTATCAGAGAAAATGAAACAGTTCAACTTTATTATCCAATCAAAAGGAGGAGTAGGAAAATCATTCTTTACTTACCTAATCGGAATTAAACATGAAGAAATTAAGGAGACACTTTTCCTTGATGTGGATGGCTCTACAAAAACCAGTACCAACCAATTGAAATTCCTCTGGGAAGAAAGGAGAATAGGATCTATCCATCTGTTAGATGCACAACAACGTATTGCGAGAGACTTACTGTTTGGAAGTATCGAAGAAACAGCAACCTTGCCTTACACTAAATTTATCCTTGACTTCGGCGCACCAGAGTCGGAACAGCTCCCCGCACTCTTTTCAAGAGATATCCAAGAAAATGATTTAAAGGGATTTGCTGATTATTTAGAAAGTGAATTTATTTTCCATGTAATCATAGCTGGTGGGACTGCATATGCAGCATGCACAGACTATTTAAAGCAGATTGTTAAAGTAATTGGAACAGAGTTCAAGATTGTTGCATGGGTAAACGAAAATACATTTTTGAATTATTCAAACCAGATACAGGACCTGGAAGAAGCTTCCAAGGTGTTGCAGTTTGAAATTCAAAGATTTGGGAATATTCTTTCTGGAAGCGTGTTTGACACAAAAGTTGGCACAAACATTAAGGATGGACTTGGCAGCGAAGGGATTAAGAAGTCCGGATACATGATTAAAACGCAGATGGATCGGTTAATCTCTGAAATCAATATCTAATGGAAAGTATCTCCAAAGACGAAATCAAAAGAATACAGGGGTACTATCTTCAAAAATATGGTGAATCCATAGACCCTACTACTGCAATGCTCCTGAATGAGGTTCAAGAGATAAAAAAAAGCTCATTAGTCGAAAGAGACATGACCCTTGAGAAGATTAACAACGATATTGAATCCATTAAAGACTTATATAAACCCTTTCTTACAAATCAAAGTAAGATTGCGTTTCTGTATGGGCTGGGCAAATTCGCATGGACTTGGGTAGCCGCAATTGCCTTGTTATTAAGTGTATTATTACATCATACAAGAGAATCAACAACGTCTGAGTATAGGCAAGCCAGTAGTGTGTTAGACCGCTATCCAAATGTAGTAGCCTTTGAGCACCTCATTAAAAATGGTCGCGTCGTGGAAAATAAACGAGGTCTCTTCTTGGAAATAAAACCTGCTACAACGAAACTTTTACTTGGTAATACATATGTTCAAGATCCTGATAGGGCTATGAACAAGGAAGCATCAAAAATCTTAATTCCACTTTCATTTAAGTAAGTTATAATAAAAAAAATTTGCCATTAAATATAAATTATAGATTTTATATTTGATACCTTTGATAAAATATCAATTTAATATTTTTACCTCACAAACTATGCTAGCTATCATTATCAGTAATTCGATTTACATAATCCTGTGTTTTGTATTGTTCATCGGATATGTATTTGCCTATACTTCATTAAATGGGCTGCTATCTAAGAATCAGAACAAGTTAAGCGAGAAACCGACGGCTGAGTCATTCAATTCACTAAAAAGCGGTAGGGGAGGCTCCATCTCAGAAGCTGACCGTAGGAACATTGAAATGGCAAAGAATGGAGGTCATGAAGAGAACAATGAAGGATTCATGTTTGATGAAAATGCAAGGATAGGAGGGAACCAGCCTGCCGAACTACCTGAACAGCAAACCTCTGAGACGATTGTAGATATTGAAGATTACGAAAAAAAAAAGCTCTTAACGGATCAACAGCTTCCTAATGGATCTAAAAATAATTTAGAAGAAGGCAAAGAACAAGGTGGGGAAGAAAATATTGGCGTAACCGATAATTCAGAGGAAGATGAAGGCGATGGTTTTGATGCTGTGATCCATAACGAAGATGATGAAGATGAATCTCAGCCTATCAGCATTGAAGAAAAATTCATTGGAGAAATGTCATCAGAGGATTTGATTCTTCATAGTTCATTAAAAATTCAGATGCACGAAAGTGAAGAAATAAGAATAGCTCTAACCCAGGAATGCATTCAAGTCAATGATACGGTCAACAAACTCGAAGCTGACACAGGTAATCGTATAGAGCTTATCGTTAGCAAACTTCTTACCTCTCGCGAACGAGTCGTTTTTAATTTATTCCCCCAATTTCAATATGAACAAGCTGCATAAACTAAACTTCGAATTAGCCCTTGGTGTACTCCTTGGAGCACTATTGATCTTTTATGTTGGATTCAAAGGCTCCCTATCTCTTGTCACAATTGAAGAAACATTTTTCTATTGTGTCTTCTCCACCATTGGAATTTTAATAGGGTGCTGGGGGTATAAACAGTTCAAAAAAACCGTGTCCTAAAAGTCAAACAAGCATTTTAACAGTTCATTTTATATATTTTTTAACAATTCAAAAACAGATTTATGAAACAGATTTTTAAAAAGGTGACTGCTGCATCAGCAATGGTTTTGGTTGGAATGGGTAGTGTTTTAGCCCAGGGTAATGCAGGTATTCAGGCCGGAGCTGCTGCAATTCAGCAAGCAACAACTGATTTGCAGGCATACTTTGAGCCGGTGACAACTCTGATCTATGTAATTGCCGCCTTGGTAGGTTTGTTTGGAGGTTTCCGCATTTACTCTAAATGGCAAAATGGAGATCAAGATGTACAAAAACATGCAATTGGCTGGGTTGGTGCTGTTTTATTCATTCTTGCAATCGCAGCTGTATTGCAGGCAGTATTCTTCACCTAAGAAAGTAAAGTAACTAACAGAACAATTACATGCCAAATGGTTAATAGCCATTTGGCATTCTTAACCTTACAAATTATAAACCATCAAAGTTATGAAAAGTATGCTGGGCCAAATTTTAGTTCAAATGCAACATTACGTTGGAACAGGAGAAGGTGCTATTGATGGGTCAATAATTGACAGATACGTAACAAACCCTATATCAGATAATTTACAGCTCTTCACAACATTTGTTTACGTAATCTGCGGATTTATGGGTTTGCTTGGCGGCTTTAAGATCTATTCGAAGTGGATGAATGGCGATGATGATATTAAAGGATATGGGTTTAGATGGGTTGGTGCAATCATCGCAGTACTCCTTGTAGGAACATTGTTGCAAAGAATTGCTTCACAACAAAAAGCCATGTCGGGTGATTCGAATGTTCAAAACTTTATAAATGAATAGCTATGTCAATGAGTGGTGCATGGGTAATGGCAAAAATTATAGCACTGACTATTATTGCTGTTGCCGGATTAATAGCAGGGCTGCGCATTTTCCAAAATATGCAAAAGGGAGAAGAGTTTGAAGGTCCAATAATTAGATGGGGAGCGGGACTGGTGGGAGCATCTGCACTTGTATATGCTGTGGAAGCTTTCATTTATACTGATAGCGCTGGGTGGGCAAGTTCAGGTACTGCCCCACACTTAGTAGCAATAAGCTACGGAGCGGAAGCTCATCAAGCTGCTCTATACTTAGGAATTCTATTTTCAATTATCGGTCTTATCCGTATATATAGGAAGGTTCGGGACGGAGATGATGATGTTTATGACTACGGACTCAAATGGTTTGGCTCATTGATGTTCCTATTTATGATGGGATGGATCATTGACAGCATACTCAATTAGGTGACAATCTGTTACTTAACTCAATAATTTCGAAATCAACACCAAAGGTATTAAGTGACAGTGTGTCACTTTAACATAACCATCTATTAGCCATGAAAAAATATACCATTTATCGAGGAATCGACAACGAGATCGAGTTCAAAGGTCTCAAAGGACAGTTCTTCTATTATGCAGCAATTGGAGCTGTTATAACGATCATGCTGACTTTGTTTTTCCATATTGTTGGACTGCCGATCATTATCAGCATTGTCTTTCTTGTTGGCGGTTTAGCTACCTCTTTTTTTGTACCCCAGCACTACAACAAATCTCATGGAAAATGGGGGTTTAGCAAGTTGCCTGTTGTTACCATGCAACCCAAGTTTATAGTAAGACGAAAAGCCGCGCGTAATGTCGTAAAACTTAGAGCAGTTAAAAGAAATTAGTTATGTCAATGAAAATCAAGGAGGAAGAAAGTATCTTCCCAATTCTCGCAATAGACTCACACACAGATGTTATGGTATCAGCTAATGCTGACATTACCCTTGCATTTGAGCTAACACATCCGGAAGTATTTACAGCTTCGGATGGTGAAATTGATATTCTTTCTGACGCATACGTTAATGCGATTAAAACACTCCCTGTCGGATATATTGTTCATAAGCAAGACTGGTATGTTGAAGCTGAATATACTGCTGACTTTAACAATCCAACCATTAAAAACGGAAACTACCTTGCTCATGCAAACGAAAAGCATTTTGGTGAAAGACCTCACGTAATACATAAATGTTACATATATGTAACCCGGCCCTCAATGGATGCAAAAACAAGATCGAGCAAGAACTCATCTTTGTTAAAAAGGCATCTTGTCCCAAAAGAAATGTTACAGCAAAGCACATGGGATGCTTTCATGGATTCATGCGCACAATTCGAATATCTTCTGAATGGATCTGGTAAAATTAAGGCTCGGAGATTATCACCATCAGAAATTTTAGGTACTGAAAAAGAAACCGGACTGCTTGATAACTACCGCAGCCTAAGCTATGAAGACAGAAGTTTATTAGAAACGGAAACATCAAAAGATGGCTCGTTAAAAATTGGTAACAAATGGGTATACATGTACGTAATATCCGAATTGAATGACTTTCCACCAGCTGTAACCAATTCTATAACCTACGAGCCGTATTCCTCTGATAGATACCAAATACCAGTAAGCACTGGTGCAGTCTTAGGTATTGGAATGCCCTACAATCATATCTTCAATCAAGTAATAATGATTGAAGATCGTGGGAGTATCAACAAAAACCTTGTGAAGGAAATTAAAAGACACAACTCCTTTTCTGAGTGGGAAAAAGGGAATCAGGTATCAATGGCATACAAAGATGATTTTCTTCTAGAAATGGAAAAAAATGGAAGGGTTCCTGTAAAGGCGCATTTTAATGTCATGATTTGGGCAAATGACAGAGAAACTGCGGAAGCATATAAATCAACTACGGCTTCTTCTATTGCAAACTTGGGGTTCACCCCACGACAAGCTAGACACGACATATCTACAATATATTGGAGTTGCATACCGGGTAACATTGCAGAAATCGGAATAGACAATTTGCTAACATCATTTGTTGACGAAGCCGTTAGTTTACTGGCGATGGAAACAAACTACAATGACGCTGGATATTCTCCCTCCGGGATACGAATGACAGATAGGTTTGGCTATCCATTAATGGTTGATCTGTATGATGCCCCTTTGAAGAAAGGTGCGATCGCTAATAGAAATACATTTATTGTGGGTCCATCCGGATCAGGAAAATCCTTTTTCACAAATAACATGGTCTATTACATGCTTACAGCCAAAATGCATGTAAGTATTGTAGATGTTGGGCACAGTTACAAAAAATTATGTGAAACAATGGGTGGTAGATATATCACCTATTCACAAGATGATCCAATCGCCTTTAATCCATTCTTCTTTAAAACACTCAATCCATCAGAGGAAGATGAAGACGCTCTGTCTGAATTGCTATTAAGCCTTTGGAAAACAGATAATGAGCGAGTAACAAATGCTGAACTAACAACTATCAGAGATATTGTTCACTCATATTATGTGTTCCTAAGAGTTAAAAGATTATCTGGAGAGAAGTACTATCCTTGTTTCGATACTTTTTACGACTATACAAAAGTTGAGTTTCCCGCAGTATTCCATAAAAACGGCGGCAGAGAAGATGTCGAGTTTGACTTAAAAAATTTCCTTTACGTATTGAAGCCATACTATGATGATGGGCAATACGGTTTCCTGCTCAATTCCAGGAAGAACATTGATTTGATGGATCTCCCTTTTGTGATCTACGAGTTGGACAACATTAAAGACCATCCTGTATTGTTTCCGGTGACAACAATCATGATTATGAATACTTATGTACGTAAGTTATTCAACGTAAAGGGAACAATTAAGGCTCTAATTATTGAAGAAGCCTGGAAAGCTTTGACGAAAGAAAAATTTGCAAACTTCCTGCGTTGGGCATCTAAAACAGTTAGAAAGCATGATGGTTCCTTGATAGTTGTTACCCAGGAACTTGATGATCTTATCGGTAGTGAAGTTGTAAAAGATGCAATTATCAATAACTCTGATATTAAAATCCTTTTAGATCAGAAAAATTACGAAAACAGATTTAAAGAGATTGAAGGCTTACTCGGATTAAGTGAAAAACAGGCTTCCATTGTACAATCTGTCAACAGATCCATTGATCATAAAAGGCCACCTTACAGAGAAGTGTGTATCCTTTTAAAGGACTACGCCAAAGTGTATGGTATTGAAGTAAGCCCAACCGCGTATGCTGCCTTTACTACTAGAAAAGATGAAGTGGAAGAAATACATAGACTTGCCAAAGAGGTTTATCATAATGATATGACCAGAGCTACAACTGCTTGGGCAGGTGGAGAACGGCCACGTAAGCAATTAGCAACAAGCAACAACTAAAAGTCAATTCCACTTTAAATCATAGCAATCATGAAACTTAAAAAACACGTTTTTGCAGCATTACTATTTTTCTCTTTATCGGGCGGTGCGTATTCACAAATGATTACGAACGATCCTATCCACACTGTAATTACAACCATTATCAAGTTCTTCCAAGAACCCAGCTTTGTACAATTGGTAGGTAATGTGAAGAAATTGGTTCAAATCAGTAAGTTCATACGTCAAGTTGGAAGGGGTGTAAGCTTGGCTCAGGAAGCGACGACTACGTTAAAGCTGATCAATAACTATGGAGCTGCGCTTGCTGCTGATAAGCACATATTATCATCAGAATATAGCGTGATATCGAAAGACTTTACAAGTTTTTCTAAGGAAGTAGCAAATATCACTAAGGATTTGGCCGAAGTGGTGCAACAGAAAAACTCTACGATGGATGATGGTTCAAGACTTGAGGGAGTGAACAAAGCTTCCGAAAGACTGCGCAACTTGAATTCGGAAATTAAGTCATACGTCGGAAAGATAAACTATATCTCACAACGAAGGGCATTCGGTATGGACGATAAAAGTGCCACTGCCCGTCTTTACAAGATTGCCAGTAATGTATCAGGAGAAGGTGGAAGTGGCTTTTCCGGTGTTGATGAGTTCCCAGGTTATACATTCGGAAACGAATATGATAATGAAGAAGTCGATTTTGACATTGAAAAAAAGATGGCTCAGGAGGCTGCCATGATTCAACAGCAACTTTATCAGGAGTTTAATAATAAACTTCAAATTGCCGAATTAGAGGCTCAATCACTTGCAAACATGCGAATACCAAAAACAACTGAGAACGGCTTCTATGCAATAAAAATGAGAGAGGGAGCCTGTCCAATGGTTCCTACTCCAACTGGAAACGGTACATTTTTCGGGACGACCATGCATTATGATTCAACGTCCGGAGTAACGGTAACTACTCAATATGAAGACAAAGGGAAAGATGATTTCAAGAAAGCTATGGCAGATTGGGAATACCAAATGGAAGAAATATGCGGGCCACTTTGGGAAGCTTACGAGAAAGGAATTGATATGCAGCGCAACATGCTTGTGCAGGAAACGGTAGCTCCGCTCAGAGATCAGTACACAAAAGAAATGAACGAGAAAATGACCGCAGCCGAAGCCGCGATTGCAGAGAAATATAAAGGGCAGTCCACGACAAAAATTAAAGAGAAAGAATAGCCCCTTCTCTAACATACACAATTAACATTGATCATATGAGCACATTTATGCTACTAGCTGACAGTTTCGGCAGCGCCGATCTATTGAGAGTAATAGATTTAATGTATACGAAGCAGGTAGCTGACAATACTTATGGTAGTGCTATTGGTACTGAGCTAATGGCCGCATCCAGGGGAATTGCCGGAATCGCTGGCCTATTTTACATTGGTTCAAAAATATCCGGTCAGATTGTAAGAAACGAAGGAATCAATTTTATCCCCCTACTCAGGCCCTTTGCCTTAATGATCTTAATAGGCTTGATTCCAGAGATTACTAATCTAATAGATGCAACGTTTAAGAAAGTTGCTGTTGCTGCGCAAGCGGACAGTGAGTCAGTTAAGCAAAGAGTTGCTGAATTACAGAAAAAAAGGGAACAAGCTGTTAAAAAGAAGTGGCAGCAAATAGAAGAAAATGAAGATGCATATAACATGGAATTTGGGGAGCCAGAAGACGATATGTTTAAATCAGTCAGCAAGGCTTTTAATATTGCAACTGGAAAAATGGCAGATGATTTCAAATCAGCTTTATATGACTTCACACAAGCCATACTCGCATTACTGGGAGATATTGCATACATAATCCTGTATTTGATCTCAGCAATATATCGTATAATACTAAGAGTTATTGCTCCATTAGCCATTGCTTTTGCCATTTTCGATGGTTTATCCAACAACGTAATTGAATGGTTTGGCAAATACATTAACTATGCCCTTTTGCCGATGGTGGCTGGAATATATCAAAATATCGCTGTCACTCTAAACATGGGGTTTCTGGATGAAATGATGATTTCTGGTGATATGTCTTCCACGCTTCCAGGACAAGATCCATTTGCCTTTGGGTTAGTTTATACCGGAGTCCTTATTATCCTTTTAGTACTCTACACACAAATACCATCCATTACAAACATGATAATGGTTGTCGGTGGATCATCCGGGATGATTCAGGGACTTACGGGAAAAGCTGCTGCTGGTGGTATGGCTGCAAAACGGTTCGGAGGTATGAGAATGGGCGGTGGTTCAATGGGTGCTGCTAGTATGGGTGGAGCTGGACCAATGGGATCAGTTGTACAGCAAGCAGGAGCATCACGCGGTATGGGTAATATAATGGGATCAAAAAATAATGATAGTGGTAGCCAAAATGGTGGCGGCTATCCATCAGGAAGATCCGGATCTTTTTCGGCCAAGCCAGCACCAAAAACAGCAACAGTTAGCTAATGAAAAAACCATCATTATACCAATCGTATCTCCGAGTGCAACTGGAAGCGATAATTATTACAATTCTTGCTTTCACCTTGACTATCGGATGTTTAGCCTGGTGCTACAAATATTATGCAGACGAAACAGCAGTGTTCTATGTGCATAACCGAGGTGTCACTATACAGGTGTACGACGAGACAAAAAATAGAACTGAGATCATCATTCCAAACATCAAAAAAATAAAAAAATGAATGAGCTATTAAATATGGAGAAGGGGCATCAACGGAACAGACTACTGGTAATTACAGTGATCGTTGGTTGCATATTAATTTGCATTGTTTCGGTAGTGCTCGCTTTTAAACAAGTTCATGATTCAAGTAATCGGATATATGTGATTAACAGAGGTGTTGCACTAGAAGCGTTTAGCGCAAATGTATTAGAAAACCGACCTGCAGAAGCAAAATTCCATGTAACTCGCTTTCACGAGCTGTTTTTCACTTGTCCGCCTGACGCAAGGTCAATTGAAGCGAATTTTGTTAAAGCTTCCTTTCTAGCAGACGAATCTGCAAAGCGAACGTTTGACAGATTAAAGGAAGATCAATTTTATCAAAAGTTGATTCAATCAAATACAAATCAGAAAGTTACAGTTGAAAGCGTCGATGTAGACTTGAAAAAATATCCTTACACGGTAAGGACAATTTTTAAAATAACCCAAGAACGAGCAACCAATAGAAGTACCCGCATATTGGCCTCAGAAGCAACCTTGGTTGACGTTACACGATCAGAGGTGAATCCCCAAGGTTTCCTTTTAAGAAACTTTACAATTACTCACAGAAGTGATCCTAAGGAAGAAAATGTGGGAGCTGTCAGGTAAAAAAATGTCTTCAAAAATTAACCCTGGTTGAACAATGATTCTCAACAATTTTAAAAGAAAAGATAAAAAACCGGCAGACGAGAAACAACTATCTGGTTATCAGTTAGGTTCGACTATCCGTGAAAAGATAGATGCCCAATTCCAGATAACAGGAAACAAGCTAAATTCTTGGCAGGACATAATTGGAAAAAAAACGACAAGTGGAATTGTCATTTTCTTGTGGGTTACCTCCTTCTGCTACTTCTTATATTCTATTTTATCAGTAATAATCAAACACTAAAATGGCAGCAACTACCGAAATAAAGGCTGAAAAAGCTAAGGCTCTTTCGAAGCCATCGAAGCACTTATTCATGATACTCCTACCCCTTCCTTTTCTAGTTGGAATAGGTATTGTCGGCAACCAGCAAGGATGGATTGGAGGCCCTAAACAAGAAGTAAACAAAGAAGTAGGTCTGGATCTGGCCATACCGGATGCAAAAGTTAAAGAGTTGAAGAAAGACCAGAAGTATGATGCAGCAGCCAGTTTACCGGGAGATATGCAGCCGGTTTCTGGCCTGGGAATAACGCTAGATGACAATGCGAACATCAATTCCCGCATGATGGCAGGTGATAATAATAACGTTAGTGGATTGGAACCGAATACCAAAAGTGATGTCGAAAATTTTGCAAAATCAATTGGGGCAGCAAATAAAGGGACTGGCACTTTGAGTTCAGAGGATATGAAATTGACCAGCCAGCAAAGAAAAAACAAGGTGAGACAAAGCAGTATCGCGCAGCAAAATGCCTACAATCGAGATGTTAACCGGACAGTTAACAATATGTATAATAATCCTGCTGCTGAGCGAGAAGAAAGAGCTGAGAAGGCACGAGCGATCAGAGAAGAAGAACAACGACTTAAAGCAAATGACAAACTGCTGGCCATGCTAGATAAGCAAATGAACCAACAAAACCAGCCGGTGCAGCGGCCTATGAATGTTTCCCAAAACGCAGTTCCAAGAAATTATTCTCCTCGAAGAAATAAAGGACAGAATTCTCAAAGCAGTGATGAATATAGCGTAGAAGTTAACACTTCTTCAATCGGAACAAATGGGAGAGAAGGTGGGAATGGATTTTACGGATTGAACGGCAGTAAGGTGAAAAACAATCGACCATCAAAAGTTAAAGGATCTATCCGGGCCGTAGTACATGGTGACGGAGATGGGATTACAGTAACAAATGGTTCATCAGTTTCTATCCGGATGCAGGATGAAACCCAAATTATGATAGAAGGAGAACCACTAATCCTGCCACAAAATACTTTGGTATACGGAATTGCCCGAATTACCGGAGATCGTATAGATATATCCGTTAGCACAATTAGAGTGAATAACTTCATCTACAATGTAAGCCTTGTAGCTTATGATTTGGATGGCCGCAAGGGTTTGTACGTTCCTGATATGAGAATTAAGCAACAAGTAAATAACTCACTTGCACAAAGCTCGACGCAGATGATGTCTCCTTCATATGTAATGGGCGGGTCGGTCGCACAACAAGTTGGAGGTCAGCTCGCCAGTCAGGGCGTTAATATGGTGATGCAAACAGGTAGAAATGTGCTTCAAAGAAAGATGCAGCAGCCAAAGGCTCAGGTAAGACCCAACTACCAGATTCTGTTAAGAGCGGGTAAAAATAACGAAGAATCTGAGACAGAAGAAGAAACTGATTCTGAGATCATTGAATAAAAAAACATCAAAAATTTAGCAAAATAGAAATCAATAGTCATGAAAAAAATACTTTCAATTGTACTCATGCTAGTTTTAAGTAAAAGCGTAATTGCTCAGGATAATGCGCAGATAGTGAGCGATTCACTAGATTCACTGATACCAAACAGTTTATCAAAAAAGAGTAACTTAAAACCAATAGTAATTGACCCCCACCCTTTCATCTTGCCGATTGCAAAAGCATCGGTAAGAGGGAGCTACCCTGTCGAGCTATCATTTAACAAGACCACTCACATAGTGTTTCCTAGTAAAATAAAAGATTTCGATGCCGGAAGTGACGTTGTAATTGCTACTGTTCCGGAAGCTGTGCTCAATGTTCTTCGTGTTAAAAGTGATGTAAAGGGCTTTGTGGAAGAAACAAATATGACTGTTCTAACAGAGGATGGAGGACTTTACAGTTTTTTAGTGCGTTACAATGAAAACCCAGCGGTGTTCAACATTAACATTTCAAACAATATAATCGCTGATTATGAAGCAACGAAGGCATTAGGAATAGGTGCTGGTTCGAATAGTTCTCCAAACACTTATGTACTTGCGGAAGGCAATTATGTAGAAGAAGCATTGAAGGCTTCCTCTCAAAAAGTTGTAGATAAGAAGAATTTCATCCGGCATGTGGGGGCCAAAAAGGACAATTTTGAAGCTCTCGTAAAGGGTTTATACCTAGACAATAATAATGTCCTGTTCATGAAGCTTCAACTCCGGAACAAAAGCTATATGCCTTATAAAATTGATTTTATCAAGGTGTTTGTCAGAGATAAAAACTACGTCAAGAGAATGGCTGTACAAGAGGAAGAAATTAAAACTTTAATGTCTTATCCAATTACTCCTGACCAGCTAAACGGCTACTCAGACATTGATAAAGTGATCTCATTCCCCTATTACACACTCGCGGATGGTAAAATACTAGAAATTGAAGTCTATGAAAAAGCCGGTGGCCGCCATGTAAAGTTCCAGTTGGACAATCAGACATTACTTCAGGTAAAAAATCTATGATCATGAAATTGATAAAACTCACAATATTATTTTTGTGCCTTTCGGTTACTTATGCTTTTTCTCAGGTACATGTTAAAGGCAGTAGATTCTTTGACATTGCAGCTGGTACTGTTGATGGCATTGATCATAACCTTAAAAATGACAACTCAGGTTTTTGGGTATCACTTGGCACAGGTAGATACAACAAATTTGAAAATTCTTGGAGGTGGAACTTAGACTACTTGCAGAAGACGTATGTGTTCAGCCCTGATGGACTTAATACAGGAACAATCCCGGTACGTCATTACAGTGTTCAATTTGGACATGGCTTCAAGCTTATCAAAAGCAAAAGAAGAGTCTTTTATCTCAATGCCATTCCACAGTTACTTGCTGGTTATGAAAGTGTTAATAACAATGTTAGCGTAGCCGGTAATTACCACATAAACAACAAGAATAAATTTCTGATTGGTGGAATGGTCGGAATAGAAATTGAAATAGAACACTTCACAATCCAGGCAAAACAGCGCTGGCTCCCTAAGTCAAGCACAAAGATATTCCACACCCAGCTGGGAATCGGTTACCGTTTCAATAGATAGTGTAAACAATAATTATAGCTATGAAAAATTTAAAATATATGTTCGCAATATTCTTCGGAATAGCGATACTGACAGGATGCGAAGGACAGTTAAGCCTAACGCCTATGGAAGATTACGGTGCAACGCCAGGCTTTCCTGAATACAACTTTTCTTTTCGGGCAATGGATGCGAAACTGGGCCGGGATACAAGCTATGTCGTAATACCAACTGACACAATTAGCAAAAGTAGAGTTACCTTCCTTGAACTGTACTTAAAACAGCTTACTTTCAGCAAAAATGTAAATTATAAAATAACCTATCAAGTCGATGAAGGTACTGACGCTAGCTTGGTGTACCGGTCGCAAGAAATAAGAGCGAATGACTGGCTCAACGTGACAACATCGAATTTTGCCAAAGACAAATTATATATTCGATTCATTCCCATAACCCTTGGGCAGACATCAGTAAGCATTACCTGTACTGACGATGCAAAGAAGTCAAAGACCTTTAAAAAGACCTTTTTTATAGTCAAATAAAGACTTAATTTTGACTTACGAATGTTAAATTTTAAGAGGTTTAATTTTTCGCGCCCCAATACCCTGTCAGGTTTGGGGCACTTTATCATTTCCCATACCCTACTTAATTTGCTAGTGTTTTTTGCGCCGGCACCAGGTGTGGCCAGCTGAAAACCTAAGCAAAATTGACAAGATCTTTGACCAGGATAAGAATTTTCTTAGGCGTTGATTCACTGATCAGGCCGGGAGCTAGGGAAGTTGATTAGCAAAAGCTTAGGCTTTTAAGAAAGGTTACATGTAGTATTCCCGACAACGGGTATCCCATTGCAGGGCTTCGAACCAAGTGCTGCAAAAAAATGAAGTTTTACCTCAATAAACAGCTATATCACGGCAATCATCATGTATCAACCTTCCAAAATCCGCCAGAAATCAGACTTTGAAAATGAATTAAATGTAGTATTTGCGACAACCGTCCTAAAATTAGTATAGGTGATAAATTAAAATGAAACAGCTGGCCGGATCAATAACCAGATTAAAATTTTTCAAGTAAAAACAATGAAACGTTTCTCGCTAAGGATGAGGTTTTCGTTACAAATGGGCGAAAACATACGCTAAGTAACTAGTTACTTAGTTTCGGCTTTCTTAATGGTCGTAAACCGTTGTCTCCAAGCTCTGGATTTGTATTAAAGGAATATTTGCCCAATCGGTTGATATGCTCAAAGGGTGCAGGGGAGATAAACTCAAAGTCATTTTCGTCAACAACATATCCTTCCTGGTGTAATTGCTTGATAATTTCCTGCTGATACACTGTGTTCCAGACCAGGATAATATTCGTTATCAGATTCAGGCTCCTGACAATTTTTTGTTGTTGCTCTTCTTGTTTTCTGCGGACAATCCCATCACTGCCAAACCACAGGTAAAGCCTTAGGTTATGAAGCTGTTCTCCTTTGATCAGCTGTGTATTTATCTTTCTGCGTAAAGGCAGGTTAAGCAGGTATTTGAGGATAAAGTTGGTTTTAATCAGCTGGCCGTAAGCTTGCAAAACATACATCAAGTTGTTTTGACGTGGATAAGACTGGAGTTTTGAAATCAATAATGAAGCAGTCACTCGTCCCGATTTAATAGAGGCAGCGACTTTTAAAAGTTCGTCAAAATGTTGTTTTAAATATTCCGGATTAACACGTCCGGTAAATTTCAATGCAGGATATTCCCATTCCTTATCCTTTATTTTACACAACCTCTGATCTTTTATGTCCCGGATCCTTGGGCAAAAATCCATTCCTAGCAAATCAAACAAGGCAAAGATCAAATCTGAATAACCAGCTGTATCAGTGGTATGTTCGAGAATGGGCAAATCGGTTTCATTTCCAATAATTTCATCCAAGACATATGTGGCATCCCTTTCAGTTGAAGAGATGCTACGGCTGCCATACTGGCTATACTGATCAGAAGTATGCGTATAAAAGGTAATGCCTTTACCGTATCCAAAGTAATTGGGTAGTGCTTTCGCATTACGGATTTTTCCACTGGTCGGGAAGCGCTGTCCGTCTGAAGATGAAAGTGTACC
Source organism: Dyadobacter sp. (assembly GCF_051859145.1). Classification (GTDB taxonomy): domain Bacteria; phylum Bacteroidota; class Bacteroidia; order Cytophagales; family Spirosomataceae; genus Dyadobacter. The sequence continues at coordinate 57,538 of NZ_JBHYGF010000001.1, read as the reverse complement.
CCCTCCCCAATAACCGCTTAGCCATTGCTGGTAATGAAAATTAACAAGAGTATCATTTGCCTTTTTAAGATTTTCTTCTGACAGATAGTTATTGCTTGTCCACCAAAGTGATTGATAGTCAAGTTCACAAGACCTGGCTAGATCCGATAAGGGTAAATTACAACCCGCAGCAAACACAGCAGCGTATAAAAGGGACTGGTGCTCCGGGTTGCGCGGTTCGTTTTCCAGGCCGTGAAGATGTTCTGAAAAGTTTATCCATGCATCTACTTCTTTTATGATATCAGTAATATTGACTTTCGGGAGCCGCTGATTAATCTGCTCTCTAAGGGCTTTTGCTGAAAGGGGAATATTTTCTGCCGGAAGTGCTGGCACTACCAATACACCTTCTTCAAGCCGTATTTCTCCGCCGGCATTAAGCAGTTCATCAAGTGGTTTTAACAGTGATTCCAGTTCATGTAAACGCTGATCAATACGCTCGGTGGGTAGAGAAGGCATTGACATTTGACTACAAAAATCCTTCCGTAGCAATTCCCATTGAGTTTTTGAAAGAAGCAGCGAATTGAAGTCAGCATATTTTCGGGAAATATTTATAAATACATCCCCGGAACGGAGCCGGTCACGTAAGTTAGCCAAGGCACATAATTCGTAAGGCTGGCGTTGTGGGAAAATTTCGGGCTGCTGCTGATCGTTTTCAAAAACCAGTTTATTCCAGGAAGGCGTTATAAAATCGACCGGTGTGTCATCAGGTAATTTCCTTTTCTTTCCAGATTGTAAATCAGTTAGTATCTCGATAACTTTCTGAAAACCATCTTTCGAATGTGCAATTTGAAAATCAAAGGTTTTGAGAAGGTTCGGTGTAAACTGTTTCAAATTGCCATAATAATTATTGAGGTAGTATAAATGGGTCTGCCTGATGGGACGTAGTGCGGACCTTGTAACAAGTAATGCCTCCATGAGAACTTCCTTTGGATATATCTCAAAAATTAAACTCCGTAACTGGTCGTCTGTAACAGTATCGTTAACAATGATGCTGACTGCCTGGGACAAAGTTTTCATTGCTTCGTTCTGCGATTTGAACAAGGACTGCTGGTAGATATCCAGTTCCTTTTTTGAGCCATTAACAATGTGCTCCCAATAATCATCAAACATTTCCAGCACTTTATCATTTGTATCCATCAGGCTTTCATACAGAAAACAGATTAAAATCGGGTACCTTCTGGTAGCGTTCAATCTTTGTAAATACTTGTTTGAAACATTCCTGGCTATTTGTGTTAATCTTTTTCTCCGGTTTAGGCTTATGACCGACAAGTCCCATTCATGGACGTTAAATGATTTCAAAAAGTTTATCTTCTCCAGCGTTTGATTGATTGATCTTGGGGTATTACTGGTAGGTACCTGGCAAAGCCATCGATGCAAAGTAATACCACGGAGAATATCCAATTCTAAAATTTGAGTCAGCCTGGATTTCATATCTTCGGTCAAAAGCAAACTGAACCTGCGGTATGTTTCCTGGTGCAGCTGTTCATCCAGACTCCCTACAATTCGTTCCAATGTTCCAATCGATGGTCTCAAAATTCTTTCCTGTCCAAGCTTTAAACAAACTTGTTCGAGCAATATGGCTTCATTATCATGCTCCATACCTTTGTTTAAAAGCCATGGCGCTAGCCAGAGTTCATCCATGGGTTGCCATCTGCGGAACTTTAAATATCTTAGTACCAGATTCAAGTGTTCTGTTCTGGTTGCATCCCTGTTTCCGTATAGTGCTAATCGTTCAATATTGATATTTAGATGATCACATACCATTGCAGCTACATTTGCCGGAATCTGTACTTGCCATTTGTCGGGAAGAAAACCCATGAAGCGGACAATACCTGTTTGAAGGGCAATCGCTAGCCGGTTATGTTCCCCTCTGAATGATTTAAGAAAAATTTTATCATGATGCGAAATCTGAAAAAATTGCATCAAATCATATTCAGATATTTCCATGGGTACCCGCTCGTAGCGTTCACGCTGCGCCTGGTTTAAAAATAGTGATGCCATATGAAAAACAGTTATCAAAAAGGGTATCAAAATCTACCACGCTTGAAATAGGTTTAAAGCTTGTTTTTTGATATCAAAAACTATCTTTGTAAAGGAACTCCTTTTTGATAGGCAATTAAATGAAAAACCAGGTAATTCAAACCAAACGGGTAGCACTATATGCAAGGGTATCCACCCAGGATAAAGGACAGGATCCGGAAACTCAGTTAACCCAGTTAAGAGAATACGCATCCAAGCGTAACTTTGATGTCATTGGGGAATTTATAGACTATGCATCCGGAACAACCCAGGACAGGATCCAGTATAAATTAATGATGGCCGCGGCCAAAAAGAGAAAACTGGATGTAGTTTTGGTTTGGCGGTATGATCGGTTTGCACGTTCTACCCAGGCACTGGTTAATGCAATGAAAGAATTTCAAAGCATGGGTATCGACTTTATATCCTATCAGGAAAATATTGACACCACCACACCAACCGGTGAGCTGATATTTCATGTGATGGCTTCCCTGGCTCAATTCGAAAGTTCGCTGATCAGTCAAAGGGTAAAAGCGGGTATGGCTAGGGCAAAAGCACAAGGAAAACGTATTTCGCGGCCGACTATATCAATAGATCGGCAAAATGAAATTTTTGAATTACAAAAGTCAGGGTTATCAATGAACAAGATTTCTAAACAGCTAGGGATAGCCTATGGAACTGTTTACAACTACCTATCAAGATCAAAAGATACAGTTTGATCCCGTTACTTTAAGCTCAATGTTGGCGTGGGTTTTTCTAAATCTCCTCATAAAAAGTTAACAGATTACGATGGAGGTCAAGTGCTGGAAATTCCCGGTCTCCCCATGGTTGCTCTTCCACAACAGTTTCGGCGTCATATATAACGCCTTGCTTTTTATATTCGTCGTACAACTCATCAATACCTTGGACTTCAATCCGGCAACTGGCCGTGCCTGCCAGAAAGCTCTCGGCCCCACTGCAGATTGGATCTGCAACCAAGGCTAAGCCCTTGTTCTTCCAGCTCTCATCCGAAGATGCCCATAAATGGATCTCAATTTCATCGCGGACTACCTTGGCAAAGCCGTCGTCATAATATGGTGCCGTGAAACCCAATTTTTCAGAATAAAATTTTACGGACTCTTCAATATTTTGAACAGGAAGGGCCGGAATTGTTTTCATCATTTTCATGGCATTGATATTATATTGTTAGGCACAGCATGACTTGTTCATTTGTATCGGTGGGCACTTCACCGTTCCATAGGTGCAAAATACACAGCAATCACCCGCAGCTGGCCTTAGCAATGTCTTGCAATTTGTGCACTCGTAAAAGTACATACATGCATTAACCGGCATCGTTTCAGCGTATTTGGTATTGCAGTGCGGGCAGGAAATTACAGATTCTAATATTACATTCATAACTGCCTAGTTTGTTTCAACGACTTTATATCCGGTAGCATCGACTGCTTTTTTAATTGCTGCCAGTGATGTTTTTGTACTGTCATACTTAACGGTTGCATTGCCTTTTTTGTACGACACCTGAACCTGCTGTATGCCTTTTAACTTATTGACTTCCTGTGTGACATGATGTTCACACCCTTCACAGGTCATCCCTTTAATTTTTATAATGGCTGTTTGCCCTTTCTTGGAAATGGGTTGTTTTACTTCCTGTTTCTGATGATAGACTAGTCCAGAATAACTCGGGAAAGTAATGAGTAATACTGCTGCAAGGGTTACCATGCTTAAAAACTTTTTGGTTTGCATAAATGGTTTGTTTTCAGGTTCGCAATTACATGAGGCTTCGGAAACTGGTTTTAACTGCTGATACCAGGCAAAACCTAAAATCAATACAGTACCAACAATAAAATAAGGACGAGCAGGCACAATCCAATCAAAAGTTGTTGCCAGGCTGCTTGTCCCGGCCACCATGGCCAGTAACGGTGTGATACAACAAACAGAACTTGCCAATGCAGTAAGAATACCGGCATTAGCGGTAACTTTGGGTGCTTTCATACTGCTATACTTTCTTGATTGGGAATATGCATAAATAATTGGTTAATGACATCTGCCTGATCAGGTATGATCGAATAAAAGATGGTTTGTCCGGATTTTCGGGTACGTACTAAGCTGGCATCTTTTAATTTACGAAGATGCTGAGAAACAGCCGGAACCGTCATATGCAAAATATCGCTTAAATCGCAAGGACAAAGCTCATTCTGCTGCTGGAGAAGATAAAGTATTTTTAGGCGGGCATCATTTCCAGCAAGTGCATAGACCTGAGATAATCGGGTAAAAGCGTCTTCATTTTCAAATAATATTTCCTTACATACCTGGATCTGCACCTGATCAGCGAACAAACGGATACAGCTATTGGCTTGATCTAACTCTTTTTCCATATTTGCCTATGATTTTAGACAAATATAATCATATTTAAGTATTTGCTTAAATATGATTTTTCTGAAATATTGAAGATCCCAAAAATCGGCTGACAATTGTAGATAATAACGGATTGACTGTAAAGCTCAGATGTTAAATGGCAGCGGTATAAACTAGTAACTTAGTTTCTTAGCGTATGTTTTCGCCCATTTGTAACGAAAACCTCAGGATCAAAGGTTAGCATCTTATAAAACGGGTTACATGTAGTATTTCGGACAACCCATTCTTCTTCTGACATTGTGGTTAATATGGATCACATCAGGAGCCGGTGCTCGCTTAGGAGCAATGGACATCATCTTCTTAAAAGCTTACATGTAGTATTTCGGACAACCTATACACTGCATTTCCGTCTAAAACCCCTCCAAACATGACGCTAAGATTTGCGTACAGAAGGATCATGCTTTAGAAAAATATTTTATTGAAATCTGCTTAGCATTAAAAATTTCTAAAAGTCAGAGATCTCAATTATCATCTTAATATTTACAGCCTATTTTATCGGCTGCACCGGGCTTTACGTGTTTAAGGTTGAAATCTATATCATATTTGATTGCAAATGTCACCAGAGCGACAATATGAGCCTTTAAAAACAACATAGGATTGTAAGACAGATCCAGTATTAGCAAACTGATCCACATGCAACTTAAAAATCCGGCTGATATCCAACTTAAAACAAAAATGCATCGGCCTCCGGCGTCTATTTTCCTTTCCATGATACAAGTTTTAAAATTCAATTAAATATAATACAATAAAATGTAATATACAATATATTGTATTAGTGTATTTTAGTCTTTTTAAAAAATATATTCCTTTGGTAAGTCTTGCTGCTGAAAAAAAATCAACTAACTATGTTATTAGTTCAAAAAGTTTCACATTTCTTTTTCCCATTTGTTCAAATAATTAAATCATGAGCGAAAGCGAATACCGCTTTTCTTCTTTCTTTTTATAATTTTTATAATGGTATATAATATTGGTGTAGTATTCTGGACACCCCCCCCTCTCAGTTCGCTGGAAACGCAATAAATTGAGGTTTCTTACATGTAGTATTCTCGACAACGGATCTTCGATTTTACCTTACATGTAGCATTCTCGACAGCCGGCAAAATTTACATGTAGTATTCTCGACAGCCAAAATTGATTACACGTAGCATTCCCGACAACCTACTTACTCTACATGTAGTATTTCTGACAACCGATTTTCACTTTTTTGTGGATAACTTCGAAAAATAAGCACTTACATGTAGTATACCCGACAACCAAGGCGAAAGCGCGATTTCAGGCGAATGCAGACCTCAGTCCAGGAGTAAAGGCATTTTAAACAAAAAGGGAGGTGTAAACTAGTTACATCTCCCTACTAAGAATGACGATGCACTTAATTTAAGATGCTATGAGCCTTAATTGAAGTATTTGACATTTTTAAGTCAGCATCCCAAATGGAAATATGCTTTTTATAAGCTAATAAATAACAATTCATGAATACACTTCTTTTTATGGCCCAATCAGCACGAGGATTTGTTACCCATCTTTGGAAAGGATCTGATTCGTCCTCGTTGAAATTCAAGACTCTTTTCCCATAAAGGTTTGAGAATTCTGTTTTTAAGTCAGCGGACAGTATGCTATGAAAATGATGATCGGCCTTGGTTTCTCTTAATTGGACTACACCTTCTGGCATAAAGTCCACTTTAATCCAAAACCCACGTATATGCTTATCATCACTTCCGTGTTTTATCACAAATTCATAGGCAATCTTCAATCCTCCCTTTTCAATCAAATTATTGAGATACTTTGTGATTAGGCGCTTACGTTCAGCAGGTTCCGAAAAATGAACATCGCAGATCTTACAAAGAAAATCCACAGAATACCATGAATATTTTACCCTATCACTGATATTTTGATGCATTGCCTTGGATAGCATGAGGTACAATGTCTTCCGGCCATCTCCCCCCTTCCCTTTTCCAACTTTTGGATATCCCGTTACCTCGAAGGTGTAGTATCTACTTATAAATCCATTTAAAAAGTCTTCACTTAATCTGATATCATAGACCTTGCTATTACCATTTTTAGTATCCGTTGTGATCTTTAATTGTTTAATAATTTGGATACCTTCCATTTCAACTGTCCTACCTTGGTTAAGGTAGGAATATGCTTTGGAAAAGATGAGATTTCGACTCTGTAAGAGGTGCAATACGTAATCAAATACAGAAATGAACTGGTGGCCTTTGTATTCAATAATTTCCGCACTCTTATCAGTAAGATAAGAATGCTTTGAAGATAGCTCACGTCTATCTCGACCGACAACTTTAATGAAGTCTGACATCGTGAATCTTGTGAATCCAAATATATCAGTTTTCAGACTAGTACTAATAAATATGATAAAGTCCCTGGCGATTTCATGATCCCTTCCGTAGGTCTTTTTAAGCGCATCAAGGTTATCCGCTATTGCTCTGTCGATTCTACTTATGACACGAGTATCAGTAAGAGGCAGCGTCAAAGCTAAAGATTGTTCGTTCATTGCTTATCAGATAGTTGTGAATAGGTATCAATCGAGTTTGCAAAAATCGTGGTAATAGATTCAAGGCTAACATTTAAGAATTTAGACAAGGCTATAAACTCGCTAAGTTTAAAAGACTCAGGATTATTAGACTTGTAATTAGTAAAGCTTGTGGGATTTTGATTTAAAGCCCGCGCGATATCAGCTTTTGATACCTGCTCGTAAAGATCATTGAGATTATTGATCTTCCCGTGACTTATCAAATGTGAAACTTTTGTGATATCCTTCATGAGTATAATTCTAAAAAACCCTTAAAGATATACATTTTTCTATATATGTATATATATTTTTATATACTATCGACATTTTTTGTAGACACATCTGTTACCGTCAGCTGAACACCCAAAGCAGCTAAGTATCTGAACAGAAATTTGGACGTATAATTATTATTTACCTTCGGATCACCTTCTATCGAGCTAACCTGTTCAGGGCGAATTTTTGCCTTTTTAGAAGCCGCATATACCGTCCAACCAAAATCCTCTCGAATACCTTTAAGCACCTCTGAAAGATCCTTTTGAGCTTTTACAGCTATATCCTCAATTTGTAATTCGTTATTCTCGACAGTAGGACTTTCAGTTTCTAAACTTGCGTAGAATTCCCTAAGCGACCTTAAAAGCTTAATTTTAATCTTTTTCTGTTCTTCCTCAGGAAGACTCGCAATAAGCTTATTTAAGTCCAGTTCGTCTATGTTACTCATTTTAGATCCTTTTTAGCAGAACGCTTAAAAAAAGAAAGAACAATATCTCTCATGAGCATAGCAATAAAACCTAAAACAGCAGATCCCATCGCTATTAAGATTGCATTTTGTATTATTTCATTCCAGTCTCTCATATCAAAACCTAATTAATTATGATGAATTTTACTATAGCATCAAACCTCCTTTGTACTCCCATGAATGATTCATAACTCCGCTCCCTGCTACTTTAAAAGATTTGTTATCAATTCGTTTACCGTCTTTATAAACATTAATAACAAACTCTGCCATTTCACCTGAGTCTTCTTTGGGTTCAGTATTAAATGTAACTTTTAACAGTTCTAATTTTTTAGATGACACAAACACATACTTTCCGTTGATTAACGCAGCTTCACTTAAAATAGGACCGGTTTCAACTGCTGTACCTTCATAAAACAAGGGCTGGCTAAACCCAATCTCTTTTTTATAGTCTTCATAACTTCCAGACTGAATGTATTCAACTTTAAATATAGAGCCAAGTTCAGGCGTAACAGTTTCAGAATCATCAGAACATGAAAGAAATAAAATGGAAGCCGACAACATTAAAAAGTATTTTCTCATAGGATAGTTATAGATGTTATAAATGCAAATTTATATTTTTTAAATAAAGATATTGCCTACTCTGGCTTCATAAATCTTAAACATCTTACTACCCAGCAATAGAATTACGATCTTCTAATACATCTATGATAAATTAATTTAAGAGTTTATCAACGCCGGATTGTCAACCAGGACAGTGCTAAAAATATGAAAATAATCAAACATTACAATATATTGTAGTACTTGGTTATAAATGTGCCGTGGATTAACAAGTAGACGTATAGTATACGTTACGTTATCTGAGTTGTAAGTTAGCCGCTACGAACAAATCACTACGGATTTCGTTCGAGACCTTCCCACCAGATGAAGTCTTACTTAGTTGATCAGTGTGATCAGACAGAGATAGTGAAGGTGACACTCAAAAAGCTTATAGTTCTAACTCCCATTTACATGTATGATTTACGGCAACCGAATAAGTGACATCGTGTCACTTATTCCAATAAAAATTTAGCTTATGCGTAGGTAAGACTGGTTGCAGGTTGGCACCTCAGTAAATGGTGTCATTCACGCATATGCAAGAAAACATTTTACATTGGTATATATTGCAAGTCAAATTTCACAAATACAAATCAAGATGGCATCAAAAGACATCCGGTTTTTCTTACCAGAAGAAAACCAGCCAAAAACAAAAGAGAAAGTCAAAGCAAAGGCGCTGCCGACTGGCTACATTTCCAACGCAGGCAAAATCATATTCCCAGCAGCTTCGATTGAAGAACTCGGGATTGAGCCCGATAGTACAAAATTTCAGGTTGGGACTGATCAGGGGAAACGTAAGATCAAAAATCTTTATTTGATCCCCACAGATCAGGAAAATGCTTTCTCTATTGTCCGGACCGGGCGCGGGTATTCCCTTCCATTAGAGCTCATACTTTCCAAAGGAGGCATTGATTACAACGCTACCAAATATACGTTTACTGCCTCGATCTTCGACCATGAAGGTAAAGCAGGTTACGCTTTGGCGATATCACCTGAGACGATCGTTGCAAAAGCACCATATACCGGTAAGCCACGGGGCCGCAAGCCAAGAACGGAGTTAGAAACTGGTAATTGATCAGGAAAATGTATTTGGTGGTAAGCGAATTCAAGAAGGTGACCAAGTCACTGCAATAGAGTATCATGCAACAACAGACCGCATATCTGAGCGAGTGGGGAAACAACACACTGGATTTTTCTAAAAAGACACCTTCTGGATTACCTGCTACTACTCATTTTATTGTATCGGCAATTATCCCGGCAAACCCGGGTGCACCAGAGTTACAAACAATTCTGGATGCAGTCAGCCAACGCCATTTCAATGGTGGCCGCATAGATTCTGACGCGGTCGGAAACGATCACAACAGACGGAAAGCGATATTGGAAGATCTTGACGAAATTGATTTCAGGATATTTGCTTTGATCCTGGATAAGCGCCAGTTAAGCGGCCAGGGTCTCAGGTTTAAAGGTTCGCTTTTTAAATTCATGTATGGCCTGGTCGACCGCGAACTTTTCAATATCTACCCGGACCTGGAAATGATCACGAGTCAGCCCGCTGACGAAAGCTTTTTGAAAGGGTTCATTGGTTATGTTCAGCAGAGCCACATCCCAAACCTTTTTAATGAATCCGCTTTTGGTTTTACCCAGCTGCAGGATAGCTTACTGGTACAAACGGCAGGGTTTATCGCAGGTAGCCTTGCCAGGTGTTATGATGAAACGGTTATCACTGATCAGCGAACAGAGTTCATAGAAGTTCTTAAAAGAAAACTGTTAACCATTAAGTTCTGGCCAGATGCTTTTGAGCACAACCTGGCAAACCCGCCAGTGCCCGGCCCCGCCTATGATCCACTGCTCGCGGAACTGAGTGTAAAACTGGCAAACAGTTTTCTACAGCGGAAGTCTTCTGACCGTGCACTGCAAAGCATCGACCAGGTAAGTTGTCTGGGCTATTTGCTGTTTCATTTCCGGCACATCAACCCCACCAGGTATATTACCAGTTTCGAGCTGATGGAACATGTGGGGGCCAGAAGGGGAAAAAATGTTTCCTTGCATTACTTTCAGACAAAAGTGATAGCGCCTTTGCGCGATGCCGGCGTGCTCGTTGCCAGCAGTTCACGTGGTTATAAGCTACCAGCAAGCCATCAGGACCTTTATGATTTTGTCAGTCACAGCAACACGATCATCGAGCCCATGCTTTCGCGGGTTAAAAAATTTCGAGACCAGATCGTAATGTCCACAGACGGAAAGTTGGATATTTTAGCGGCTGATGAATACGCCCTGATCCGGAAGGTGGTTGATTAGAAAACAATAAATAATGGTTGACTTAAATCTTCAAACGATCATTTATGGGGTTCCAATAGTATTTGGACGAAATGTATCGCTAAGCATTTACCCTTAATTGCCTTAAGTTCCCATTCAACCCATTTTCATCAAAATCAAAGAAGTATTTTCCTAGCCTGTTGATATGAGAGAACCTTGCTGGGGACAAATGAACGATATCATCTTGGTTTACAATATACCCTTCTTTCCGTAATTCATTCAAGACCTCCTGCATGTAAATTGTATTCCAAAGTATAACACTATTGGTTGCTACATTCAAGCATAACGCCTGTTCTTGCTGTTGTTCTTCTTGTTTCTTCCTAATTTTGCCGTCCCCTCCAAACCAGAGGAAATTCCGGAGAGAATGAAGTGCTTCGCCTTTATTCAGTTGCGTGTTGATTTTTCGCCTCAACGTCTGGCTTAACAGATATTTCAGAATGAAAATAGTTTTAATAAGCCTGCCGTATTCCTGCAGGACATACGTTAAATTGTTTTGCCTTGGATAAGACTGCAGCTTGCCAATAAACAATGAAGAGGTAACATATCCCGATTTCATCGAACCGGCCAATCTCAATAAGTCGTCCCATCTGCCTGCGATATAATCTGGATTTATGACACCGGTAAATTTCAAGGAGGGATATTCGAAATCCTTGCCTTTGATCTTAGAAAGTTTTTGATCTTTGATATCCCTTAGCCTGGGTGAAAACTGCATTCCCAATAAATCGAACAACCCAAATACCAAGTCTGTATAGCCGGATGTATCTGTAGTATGCTCCAAAATATTTAGTTCAGTTTCATTATTTAGGATTTCATCCAGTACATACATAGCATCTCTTTCAGTCGAGGCGATAACTTTACTTCCGAACTGGGAGTATTGGTCAGCGGTGTGCGTATAAAACGTGACCCCCTTGCCATACCCAAAATATTTCAGTTGGGCTTTTGCATTTCTTATTTTACCGCTTACCGGGAAACGCTGTCCATCTGAAGAAGAAAGGGTACCGCCTCCCCAAAGATTAGAAAGCCATTGTTTGTGGTGATAGTTCACTAAATGGTTATTGGCAAGCTTTAACGTGTCTTCTCTATGATAACTTCGGATCGACCATAACAGATCATAGTATTCGATGTTGGCACTCCGGGCCATATCCACCCAAGGTATGTTACAGGCATTGCTTAAAAGCGAGGCATAAACACGGTGGATCTGACCAGTTTCCGGACACTTTCCATCATGTATCGAAGTAAGGTGATTTGTAAAATTTGTCCATGAATTGACTTCCATCAAAATCTCTGGAAGGTCTACAAGTGGCAAACGGGAAGAAATAGCGTTTTCAAGTTCATATACGGAATCCGGAAGTTCCTGTGCCTGCAACCGGGGGACTACCAATATCCCATCTTCCAGGCGTACTTCATCGGTTCCGACCAACAGGTCATTTACCAAAGGCAGCAAATCTTCGAGTTCTTTGATTTTACCGTTTATATGCGTCAACGCATCTGGTGAAATATAAAGCTGGCTGCAGATCTCCTCTTTCTTGATTTTCCATTGTTCTTTTGGGATCAGGTACCCATCAAGATCAGCATACCTGCGGGAATTGGCAACAAAGATGTCGCCCGAGTTGAGTTTGTCTTTTAGCTTAAAAAGCACGCACCATTCGTATGATTGTTTGATTCCTTCTCCTTCCTCGTTAAAAACATATTTTGACCACGTGGGGGTTATGAAATCTAAGGGGGCGTCATCAGGGATTTTCTTACGGGAACCGTTCTGAAGCCCTAATACAATCTCAATAGCATACAAGAAGTTATCGTCCTGGATTCCAGAAAAGAAAGTCAGCGTTTTAAGGAAATTGCCGCTGAACTGCCGGAGCCGATTGAAGTGGTTGTCTAGAAAGGACAGGAAATTGTTCCTGGCAGGTTTTAAAATTTCTTTGGTAACCGAGATTGCTTCGTTCAGCTCGGTTTTTGAGATATTGCTAAATACTTTTGTCCTGATTTGTTCCGGAGGGATTTTTTCGTCGGCAACCATTGTCGCTACGAAGCTTAGGGTAGCCATCGCATTGTCTTTGGCGTTCACGGTCTCTTGTTGATAGATTTCAAGTGACCTTCTGCATTTATGAAAAACGTCATTGAGATAGGCTTCAAACATATCTAAAACCGAATCTGTAACGTCGATGAGGTTCTAGGCAAGAAATGCAATAAGTATCGGATACCTTTTTTCAGGGTTCATCCGCTGGATTTCCTGATTGGTAGACCTGCGGGCTTTTTGGGAAAGAAACTTTTTACGATTGGGGTTTAGTACCGTTAAATCCCATTCTGTTATACCGATATCAATAAGGTACTGATATTTCGTCAACGCATTGTTTAAGGTAGACGGTGTATTGGAACTAGGAGATTCTTTTAGCCAGCCAAAACGGGTAAAAGTATTTCCCTCTTCAACAATGAGCAAGGCATCTAGCCGTATTTTAAGTTCATTGTTTAAAATTAAGGATAGCCTCCTGTAAGTTTCGGTATATGCCTGGGCACGTACCGAGACCACCATTCTTTCAAGGGTTCCGATCGCAGGCCTCAATATCCGGTTTTGGATAAGCTTCTCGCAGGCCAGATCCAAAAGCAGGGTCGGCTTATCATGTTCCAGCGAACGTTCCAGAAGCCAGGCGCAAATCTTGAAAAATGGAGGTGTTTTAATATAGATTGGAGGTGATCTGCACGGGTGTTACGCCTGGCACTATAGTTTTTCAGGTCTGATGGCAGGGCCTGAAGTTGTCCGGACAAACATTCCAAAACAAGTTTAGGTATACTCTTTTCCCACTCATCAATAAGGAAGCCCATAAAGCGGATCAGACAGAGCTGACAAGCGAAGCCCAGCCTTTGTTCATTTCCCCGCTGTTCTTTGATTAAGGCAATATCGCTATCTGATAAATAAAAGTACCGGTTCAGATCTTCCGGAGAAATGGAAGAAGGCACGTACTCATAGCGTTCTCTTTCTGTATGTGTAAGGAACTGGCCGGCCATAGGATCATTGATTAATTATTCTTGTTTTGCCTTGGGCTTTCTGACGGCCCGGTCTACGTTTAAATAATCAAGGTAGTGGTAAACCGTGGCCCTGCTGATGCTTACTGCCTCACAAATTTCATTTATGGATTTTTTTTCATCGAGGTACAAATGCTTTACGGCAGCTGCTTTTACCTTTGCCTCTTTGGTCAGGCCTTTCTTTCTGCCACCGACCCTTCCACGGTTCCGTGCTGCCGCTAGTCCGGCAAGCGTCCGTTCTTTGATTATTTCTCTTTCAAATTCAGAAAGCGAAGCGAACATATTAAAAATCAAACGGCCTTGGGCTGTAGTGGTATTGATCTGGTCTTGAAGGCTAAGAAATCCTATGCCTGCTATTTTGAAATCCGATACCAACGTAAGCAAGTGTTTTAGGGATCTGGCCAAACGGTCAAGTTTCCATACGACAACAGTATCCCCCTTTCTTAAGTTGGAAACCATTTCTGATAATTTGGGGCGTTCTTCAATTGATGCACTCAACTGCTCCTGATAAATCTTTTCGCAACCTGCTTTTTTGAGGGCATCGAGCTGGAGGTCTAGGTTCTGGTCTTGGGTCGAAACCCGGGCATAGCCGATCATCATAAGTTTAATAAAACGTCTTAACGGTATATTAATTAAATATACTAATATTTTATACTTACGAAGAAGAGCCGATTCTTTTAAATTTTGCCTTTCAAAGGGTTTTATTGAAAATTTCCGGTTCCCTTCTATAGGTATACTTTAACGACCGTTTTACTCTCATCAACTGATGATGAAAATAGCCCGAAAAAAGTTTTTTCCGGGCTATATCTCAAAAGGGTTTTGCCTCCCTTATTTAAGCTTTGAAGAAGCTTTTTTAACGGAAGCTGTCTCTTGGGATTTTTGACAGCAAGAAGGAAGAGTTACTTTCTTCTGATCTACAAGCTTACACTTCGAAGTACCCTTATCCGGGCAGTTCTTTACCAGCTTACACTTAGCTGTTCCTTTGTCCGGGCATTTATCCTGTAAGGGGCTAAAAGCATACATTGAACCTGCTGTAAAAAACATTACAGCGGTTACTAATCCTAAAACTTTTCTTTTCATATGTATTTATATTGATTGTCCTACTCCTGCCTGGCTTAATTGCTCCCTGGTAATTCCGCCTTCAGCTATATCTAGCTTCTCACCATTCACAATAACGGTTGGAAGCACAGTTACCTTATATTGCTTTAACTTGTCTGTATAAAATTCCGGGTCTGTCTGCCTGGATAAATCATATACTTCTACCTCGCAATTACTGCAAGCCATCGACTGAACCAATTCTACTACCGGCTTGCAAACCGGGCAACCTGCTGTAAATACTTCTATCTTTCTTTTCATAATGCATTTAAATATCTACATCAAAGGTCGGTTGGTACCCGGGGAGGTCTCCAAATCTTTTTTGAATTTATTCATCAGCTCGTAAGCAGATTGAATTTCCCTCATCTTTTGGGTTAGTTCCTCTTCAGCTAGTGTCGGAAACTGAACTCTCAAAGATTCTATCGTTTGCTCCTGACCACAATTACCGGGGCAGGCCTGTATCACTTCAGAAATCTTAGAAGCTAATGATTTTCGAAAGGTTTCATCTACAAGAAGAGTTTGGGCTGTTTCAAGGGCTTTCGTAACTGCTTTAAATTGATTTAAGATTTGCTGGGGGTCTTTACCCTCGTCCAGCATTTTGACAATGCCTTCCACCTGTCCTTTAATTGTGTTCAGTCTATTTTTAACGTCTCGTGTTAAGTCTTTAGGTAGCATGTCCATAAGGCAAGTTTAACAGCTATAGGGGGTGGTCTGCAAATAATATTTAGCTAGCACAGCAACTAAGGGTTGCAATATCTTTTCCAAAAGCGATAGCTGCAAGTTTGATTCCCTCGCTAAGGGTTAAATAAGGGTGAAAGGTTTTCGCCAGATCGTTGACCGTGATACCGTATTTGACCGCTAAAGTAAGCTCCATGATCAGCTCACCGCCTTCGGGAGCTACCACCCGTGCCCCGATCAGTGTATCTGTTTCTTTGTTCCTGATAAGTTTTATAAAACCCCGTGTATCTTTGGCGGCCTGACTTCTTGGAACCTCCGTTAGTGGCATCTTACTTACTTCAAAAGGGAGCCCCAGTGCCGCTGCTTCCACTTCATCAAGGCCAACACCTGCAACTTGGGGGTCGGTAAATACTACCCAGGGTAAGGAAGAATAGTCGGTCTTGCTTCCTGCACCTTTAAAAGCATTTTCTACAGCCATCTTGCCCTCTGCTGCTGCTGTATAAACATATGCGGGAGTATTAATTACATCCCCCACAGCATAAATATTAGCGACATTGGTTTCCATCAACTCATTAACTGCAATATGTCCGTTCTTAGTGGTTTCTAAGCCAATTCTATCTAAGCCTAACTTGCTTATATTTGGTCGGATACCGGTTGAAACTACAATATGGCCAGGTTCAACCAGGGTAATTTCTTTTCCATCCGGGTCTTTACAATGAATTAAGGTTGAAGATCCCTGTTTTTCGAATTTTTGCGCTCTAACGTTTGGTAGAACCGCAATACCCTCAAGATGCATCTGCTTTTGAAGTTCCTGGCTAATATCAGGAGCTTGGGAGCGTAGGACTCTATCTGTAAATTCGATGATTCGAACCTTTACTCCCAGCCGGGAATAAGCCATCGCAATTTCAAGACCGATATAACCCGCACCCATGATAGTTAAGCTTTCAGGCTTTTCTTCCAGGTCAAACAAGGTGACATTCGTCAAATAGCCTACTTCCCGCAATCCTTCAATATTCGGTATATTGGTAGTGGCGCCGGTGGCAATGATAAATTTCAGTGCTGAATATTTCGTCTCTCCATTTACGATAATGGTTTTGGTGTCCAGGAATTCTGCCCATCCTTCGACCATCCGGAAATTATCAAAGTCTTTGACGATATCCATGTATTTCTTTTGCTGCATCCTGGATACCATTTCCGTTTTCTCTTGAATAACTTTAGCAAAATCAATGCTTGCTCCGTAAGGACTGATTCCCTCAAAGTTGGAATGAGAAGCATGATAAGCCGTTTCTCCCGCCCGAATAAGAAATTTAGACGGTACGCAACCCACATTTACACAGGTTCCACCAAATGCCAATCCTGCGTTTACCATTAAAATTGATAAACCAAGCTCATGGGCTGTAATTGCAGCCGAAAAAGCTGATGAACCACCTCCTATAATGATCAGGTCATAAAAGGTAGGTTCTGCAGGAGCATTAAGAACCGAGCTTGTACCACGAGCCTGATACTTTTTCGTACTGTTAATCGTACTGATAATGTCTTCATCGGTTGTCATTTGCCCATCAAAGGTAATTTCTCCTTTTCCGGACTCGTGGTTTACCGAGGCAATCGTTATTCCTTCCTTATTTTTCAAAAGGCTCTCGATACTTACAGCACAATGCCTGCAGGTCATACCTGTGATATCGACTTCTATCTTTCTATTTTCCATAATCGGAGTTCAAGATGATTTATTTAACTGTTACAGCTTTATAGCCTGCCTTTTCTATCGACTTATAATTTGCTCCGGGCTCGTTTTTTCCGGGTCATACTTTACTACAGCTATATCTCCCGGATACTCCACCGTTTGTTCCAGTACGCCCAGTTGACTTTTTAAAGCTTTGGATACGTGACTTGTGCAGCCTGCGCAAGTTATACCTGTTAGCTTTAACCCTAATACTTCTGTTTTACGAACATCGGCATGGGTCTCTGATGCCTTTGCTTCACATGATCCACAACCGCACATTTGAGAGGTGGCAAAGAATAATCCGGAAACAACCGTTATTAAAACTGCTTTACTTATCATCACTTTTCGTTTTTAGAGTTATTTAATTTCAGTTTGTACCTTATACCCTGTCGAATTAATTGCCTGTACCAGCTGCTCTTTATTGGTCTTAGCAGGGTCAAATTGGACAGCGGTGGTACCTTCTTTAAAATCAGCGTTTACGTGATTTATCCCAGGCAGCTGATTAACACTATGCTCGATATGCTCTCCACAACTTTGGCAGGTCATACCCCTTACTTTGAAACTTACTTGCTGAAAATTCTTGGGGACTATATTAGTCGAAGTGCTCACCTGCGGAACCTCCTTGGAAGGATAGAAAACATGGCCATAATAAGGAAAAGCAAGCATGGCCACCGCAAAGAGCGTAACAATACCAAGAAACTTTTTAGACTGTAAGAAGGGAGGTTTTTTTTCATCCTCACAGGCACAATCTACGGCGTTTATTGGTTTAGGCTTCAATTTCCGGTACCATGCAAAAGCAAGCACGGCCAGGGTTAGGGCAATTAATACAGGTCTGAAAGGCTCCATCCAGGAGAAGGTAGAAGCTACCCCGGAAGCTCCTGTAACAAGGGCTAAAATAGGGGTTATACAACAAAGCGATGCTGCTACAGCCGATAACAATCCCGCTCCCATTAATCCTGATTTCTCTGTTTTCATATCTGTTCTGCTTTTTTGCTTGACTCTGTTATATGTGAAAATAAAGGCTTTAATAATTCCAAATGCTTAGGCTCAATAGAGTAGAATATCGTTTGAGCTACCTTACGGGCTTTAATAATTCTACCGTCTTTCATTTTTCGCAAATGTTGTGAAATGGCCGGAATGCTCATGCTTAGAATATCAGCCAGGTCACAAGGGCACAGCTCTCCTTCTTCCTCTAAAAGGAAAAGTATTTTTAATCTTACTTCATTTCCAGCAAGCGCCAGGATATTGCTTAATCCGGTAAAAATGACCTGGTTCGCTTGCAATAGTTGTTTACACTCTTTTATCTGATTAGGGTCTGCCAGTACCCGTATACATGTATCATTACTTTCCATAGCACAAGTGTAATAGTTATTTCTTATTTAAGCAAATACTTAAATATGTTTTTCGCTTTATTTCCATTTCAACTCGATATAGCGAACCTCATTAATTAATTTTAACAAATCCTTATACCAGGCGCAATCATTTTTAAAGATCAATCATGGCCACAATAACACCTATTTTTAGAATTTTCGATTATAACAAGGCAGTTGAATTTTATATAGGATGACTGGGCTTTAAAATTGACTGGGAAGATAAGCCGGACAATGCCCCTATTTATATGCAAATCTCACTTGACAGCATTATTCTTCATTTGACAGAACATCATGGCGACTGTTCACCGGGCGCAAGAGCTTACATTGATAAGTTTGAAAATCTTAGAGATTACCACAAACAACTATTAGCTAAACCATACAAATTCAATAGACCAGGCTTGGGCAAAACACCTTGGAGTTCAAAAACTTTATGTATGGATGTAATTGACCCTTTTGGAAATAGATTATCCTTTAATAGTTGATTCACTGATAGGAAAAAATACCATTAATAGGAAAACACATCCAGGTTAGCCAAAGAGTAGCTCATCACTTGGAAATCTCTTACCGATACATTTCGTCCAAAAACTATTGGAACCCCTTTATGGGCTTATTGACCAGCTTTCAACAGGGGATGTTCATTGTATGATCTATGGGGAATATAATTTTCTTTATTACGGTCAAATGGTTCATTACGCCCCGATCTACTTATCTCAGGATACTGTTGAAATGATCGAGATTACCGAAGACGGCCTTAAAATTTCCATTTTACTGACTGGACGAAAATTGGAGGACAGGCTTAATATCCGTCTTCGATTTGATAAAATCATCAAAATATGTAGTTACAAAACAGCAAATTTTTCTGGGGAACAAGTGCTTTTTGTTAAGTAATTTGCAAAAATTCAATAGCAACCTGCACTACCCACATCCAGGGAGAAATTCTGCCAGTTCTGACTTTATTCTTGGTTGAGCATATCACCGACACCTTAGACTTGCGACTTGCCGTCAATATATACCTTAAAATCACCCGAGGTAGCTTCTCCAAATGCCTTTTTATACTCCACTACCGAAATTGGATCCCAATCTTCACTAAATGCCTTTAAATCAATCCTGTCGCCAGGTTTCGAAAGATCGTATTCACGATGTTCTATAACTGGATCCGCGTTTAGGGAATTTATGACTTCGCAAACCGGTGGAGTTCCATTAGCCATTAAATGGGCATAATGGTAAATGCCATCCCGTTGCAATTTCCTAAAATATTGATCTTGATTATTCATAATTATTTACATCAAAAATCATCTGCATATATATTACGGCTGAATTACAGAAAACAACCTGCTTGATGGTCGAAATTTAATCATTTGACCATTTTAATGATTTCTTCTCCAAAGATAAGGTCATTATAAGGGTTCTTTATCAGAGTCTCTCTTTTTCCTTAGCCTTGAAAAATAATCTTGCTTGCTTCAGGCCAGTAGCTATGGCGACTCCTTCATCAGCCCCGTCTTCCAGCAAAGCATTTGCAATTTCGACCGCCTTTTCCCTTAATTTGACTGGCTGGTTTTTATAGGATGGCGGAAAATCGCCGTGATACCAGGGCATAATTTTCAAATTTTGATAAACACTTAATTTATAAATCTTTGATTTCGATCCAGGTCGGTGCATGGTCACTGGATTTCTCCCATCCCCTGACATGCGCGTCAACACCACCCGCTGTAAGTCTGCCAGAGATCTGGGGGCTCAGTAGAAAATGATCCAGCCGCAGACCGGCATTTCGACCATATGCATTTCGCAGGTAATCCCAAAAAGTATAGATCCGCTCGTTTGGATGCAGGTGCCGGATAGCATCAATCCACCCCTGTTTTACAAGCTCCTTATATGCTTTGCGGGATTCCGGAAAATAAAGCGCGTTATCCACCCAGCGTTCCGGCTTGTAAACGTCCAGCTCGGTTGGGATCACATTATAATCCCCGGCCAGCACGACCGGTACCTGTTCTGACAGCAAATATTTAGCATGTTTTTTCAACCTTTTAAACCAGGCAAGCTTGTAATCAAATTTCGGTCCGGGTGCCGGGTTTCCGTTCGGCAGGTAAAGACAGCAGATTAGCATTTGATCCACAATCGCCTCTATATAGCGGCTGTGATCATCAAGATCATCACCCGGAAGAACGTTTCGGACCTCTATCAATTCTTTGCCTTTTGCTAGGATAGCCACGCCGTTCCACATCTTCTGCCCGTGCCAAATGGCATTGTAACCTGCATCCAGCAGTGCTTTCTTTGGAAATTTGTCCTGTGGCGCTTTCAACTCCTGAAGACAAACAATGTCAGGCCGCGCTTCTTCCAGCCATCTGAGCAGCACGGCTAACCGGCCATTGATCCCGTTGATGTTATAGGTCGCGATTTTCATATTAGTCCGCTCCCACGATCTGGTGCAAATCAATCCCTTCCCCCAATACCGGCTTGAAAAGATCGCCTTGCTTTTTCAGCCGCTCCATCGCATTAAAGATCGTAAAATCCGACATTTTAAGCCCTGGTTTTACCTCTTCCCAGTGAAGGGGCATTGATACCGTCGCGCCTGGCTTTGGCCGGACCGAGTAAGGTGCAGCCAGTGTCGCCCCTGGACGGTTTTGAAGAAAGTCCAGATACATTTTCCCGTTCCTGGATTTGATCGCCCTTTCCAGACTGGTGAATTCCGGGATCTGGTCATGCACGAGGGTCACAACGATTCTTGCAAATTCCTTGGACTGCTCATAGGTATACTTGCCGCCAAACGGAATATAGATATGGATGCCCGTGGAACCGCTCGTCTTTGGGTATGAGGGAACGCCCAGTTCATCTAAAACACTCTTTGTGACCTGCGCGGCCTGGATCACCTGATCAAAGGTTGTCTTATCAGCTGGATCCAGATCGATGATGCACCAGGTCGGATTGTCCGGGTTTTCAGTTGTCGAGCTCCAAGGGTTAATTTCGATTGCGCCCAGATTGGCCATATACAGCAATGTTGCTTCCTCATTGGCTACCAAATAATTCTTGTCTTCGGGCTCATCATTGCTATGATACCGGTACGTGCTCATCCATTCAGGCACTTTTCCAGTAACATCTTTCTGGTAGAAACTTGGCCCTTTGATCCCGCCCGGATGCCTGTTCATCGATTCAGGCCTGTCTTTCAGGTACGGTAGTATGAACGGCGCAACCTGATAATAGTAATTTAGCATATCCCGCTTGGTAATTTTCTCATCCGGCCAATAGATCTTATCCAGATTGGTGAATTTGAGCTCGTGCCCCTGAAGCTTTTTGCACTGTGTTTTTTCCTTGGGGTTAAGAAGCGTTTTTCCGTCCAGCTTTTCTGGTGGTTTGACGACATCTTTAAGATTTATGTCTTTGGGTTTTTCAACAACTTCTTCTGTATCGGAAGCCGTTTCAATAGTTACGTCTTTAGCATTTTTATCTTCCCGCATGGCCAGAAAGGACGGATGCCGGAACACGCCTTCGTCAGTGATCTCGGTAAAATTGATCTCACAGACCAACTGTGGTTTCAGCCAGGTCGCTATCGCGTGTGGCGGGTTTCGCCGAAAGCGGGACGGTTTATTATAGTCGGGCGTTTCTTCAAACGGTGCTTTGTCAATAATAAGGGGTTTAAACTGAGCGATCATTTCTTTTTGCTGTTTGTCGTTAAAGCCGGTTCCAACCTTTCCGACATATTGCAAGCGGCCATCTTTGTAAGCCCCTAAGAGCAATGCACTAAAGGACTTGGGTGAATCATCGTTTTTGGTATAACCGGCAATGATCACTTCCTGGCGTTTCTGCACCTTGATTTTCAGCCAATCTTTCGAGCGGTCACCAGTCAGATAAGTGCTACTGGATCTTTTGGCGATAATTCCTTCAAGCCCCATATCCTTTGCTACTTCGAAAAACTCGGTACCCCTTGCTTCTACACTGAAACCGCTGCGGATGATGCCATTTTCCGGGACCAGGGTCAGAAGGACCGCGCTCCGCTCCTTCTGCGTAAGCCCCATCAGGTTTTTACCATCCAGCCAAAGGATATCAAAGACATAAAACAGCAGCTCTCCATCGGCTTCGCTTCGCCAGTTTTGCAATGAGTTGAAATTGGAAATCCCTTTATCATTGACCACCACAACCTCCCCATCTATGATCGCATTCAGGTTCCACGCTTTGATCGCCGCCAGGACCGGGTAAAACTTATCGTTAAAGGATTTGTTATTGCGTGATTTCAGCTCAGCCTCACCCTTGTTCATAAATGCAAGTGCCCGGTAGCCATCCCACTTCACCTCGTATTGCCAACCGGCATCATCGAAAGGTGCGTCCACCAATGTGGCCAGCATAGGCGTGATACTAGTATCAAACTTACCTTTTGGGGCTTTCTTTAAAATAGCGTTTACATCCAGCTCGACCTTAGGAACATCGGTATCATCCGGATCCACTTGTTTCTCAAGGGCTCTCTTAACTACCTTTTTTGAAGCAGGTTTACTTTTCTCTTTTGGCTGCTGCCCATAAATATTCTCGCCGGTCTGGGCGATCTGCTCCAAATCCTGCCCTGAAATCACAGATTTGTCTTCCAGTGTAATGTCTTCTTTTGTCGCATACTCGTCTTCCAGTTTCATCAGTAGCCAGGCGTTCTCCCCTCTCCCATGCGCTTTTACCAATGCAAACTGGCCTTGAAGCTTCTGCCCACTCATCACAAACTTGATCTTGCCGCTGTAAAGCTGGTGCAAAAGGCTTTTCTCATTGGCCTTCTTGTCTTTACCTGGATCTTCTGCCGGCATGTAGATGCCTTCGTCCCAAACCATCACGGTGCCGCCCCCATACTCCCCTTGGGGTATGAAACCTTCGAAAGTCCGGTAGTCGTACGGGTGGTCTTCCACCATCATGGCCAAACGTTTTACTTCCGGATCCATCGACGGCCCCTTGGGGACAGCCCAGCTTTTAAGAACACCTTCCATTTCCAGCCGGAAGTCGTAGTGCAGATGTGATGCTGCGTGTTTTTGGATCACAAACCGAAGCACATTTTTATCCGGCTTACCGCCAAACGGTTCAGGGGTTTTATGGGTAGACCGTTTTTCTTTGTATTTGACAAGGCTCATCTTTCTGTATGTAATAGCATTTAAAGGTGAGCAAAACACATCAAAGCACGTGCCAGCCTTGTCGGGTATGGATTTTTATGTAAAATGGTATCAACCAAACCATTACAGACATGGCAGACGACAAAACCAAACAAGGACCTGCTGACAGCAGCCGTATTAATTTAAGCGAAGATTATGAAGTTGCTTATTGGACTCAGGCTCTGGGTATCACCAAAGAAAAATTAACCGAAGCCGTCAAAGAAGTGGGGAGTTCGGCAAAGGCAGTGAGGGATTATTTAGGAAAGTAATAGTATACCTGGTTAGCACTGCCGGTATCATGCACATGGAACTCGACTGGCCTCATTGACTGATTAGATAATCCTCTATATAATTATATGTTAAGTTTAAAAAATTGAAATATGTTGTTTCAGGCCGATGACTTTGAGGTAGAATTCGAAGGAATGATGGTTGCCATCAAAGTGATGGATATGGCAGGTAGAACTGTTTTCAAGCTGGACTTTCCTGATGGAAGAAAATCATTGATGATCAGCAGATCAAGAGTTTTTGACGGCAGTAAGGTTTGGATGTCAATCCCCGAAGGAAGACAACCGGAAGCAATCCCAATTGGCGCGAAAATTGTTGAGCATTTTAAAAACACTAAAACCCAGTAAGCATGTGCTATTACAATGGTCAAAAAGTGACAAAAGCCGAATTCATACAGTTAATGCAACTCGAAAAAGCTGTTAAAGATTACGAATTTCTAAACCGCAATGTTACGCATGCATTCGAATTTGGAAACATCGCTGTCTTAAAACCGCGATACACACGCGACAACTTTGATATTGTCCAGATGGAATGGGGTTTTTTACCTAAATACGTAAAGAACCGCTCTCAGGTTGAAAAGTTCAGGAAAGGCTATAAGAAAAAAGATGGAACCTGGCAGAAGGGTTACGATACCCAGAATGCCAAGGGGGAAGAGCTTTTGTTCCCTGATAAAATTTACCGTGAAGCCGCCCTTGAGCGCAGATGCCTTATCTTATCCTCAGGTTTCTATGAATGGAGACATGAGTACGGAGTCAATAAACGCACCGGCGAGAAGAAAAAAACAGCCGATAAATATCCTCATTATATTGGTGTGAAGGACCAACCTTACTTTTACGTTGCAGGTATCTGGCAACCATGGACAGATCAGGATACTGGTGAAACAGTTGAAACGGTAAGTCTGGTAACTACCGAGGCAAATCCACTAATGGCAAAAATCCACAATTCCAAGAAGAGAATGCCAACCATACTGCCCGACAATTTATCGTGGGAATGGATGATGGACGACTTGCCGGAAGACCGGATTACCGAGCTTGCAACTTTCCAGCTCCCCCAGGACTTAATGGAAGCATGTAGCGTTCAAAAAGACTTTTTAAAAGCCGAAGATCCCACTGTTCCATTTATTTACGATGAGCTGGTTGCATTGGACAATCCCACTCCACCAGCGCAGCCATCACTTTTTTAGTAAATCTAAACAGTTGAAACGTTGTGGAATTATGAAAAGCTGCTCCCAAATTGGAGCAGCTTGACCTGGTCAATATTCGCCAGGTAGTAAAATCACATTATTGGTAAAGTAGATTATTATATGTCCTGGGTTCTTACCCGATCACCTTGCACCGCAGGTCGGAAATGACCTCTGCCATGAACATAATCTCTGTTATACAACAAAATATTATTTGGTGAGTCAGTTTAAAATTCGACTATATTCTAACATCATTCAAGTAGAGAATTATTAAAATATTTAGTAAAACCTTAACTTTGGATATCTGTTGCCAACTGAACATCAAGATTCTATTGGGAATGGCTCGAATGGTAAGGCAGCGGCTTGAAATACCGTAGACTGTTAAAGGTCTGAGGGTTCGAATCCCTCTTCCTCCGCACAAATAGTGTTAGCCCTCTCCCTCATTGATATCTCGTCAGTGAGGGGGAGGGCTTTTGGAATTTTAAGAAAATGAATAATAATCCGCAACTACCTAAAGGAACCGCTTATGGAATCTCAGATATACACGATCGGGCGTGATGGAGAAGAATACAAGTTTAACGTAGAATATTCCTTAAAGGAAAAACCACTGCTTGGAACAGATGAAGGGGTATGGCCGAAACATTGTTTTGAGATTTTTGATTCAAATCTTAAAGCAGGCTCGTATCAATTCACTGTTATTGAGCTAAATGAAAGTATTCGTATCATTGAATTAGCCCATAACGATCATATACACCTTAAAGGCAAGCGCATTGGAGCCAGAATGATTACGTATGTACAGGAAATGTTTAATAAAGCAGTCACTTCGAGCTCCAATAAGCCGGGAGAGATGGTTGATGATCCTGAGTTTCGAAGCACGGAAGCAACTAGATTTTGGGATGAGCTAGTTGCCTCTCAATTAGCATCGTACAACGATAAAAAAGATATTTATATATATAATTATTTTACATAGAGGCACTTAGTGGTGCCAAAGATTACCCAGTTGTTAATTATTCCCGGATGCCCAATGCAAGTCTTTAATGTTGCCAAGAAAAGGGATTGCACCAAATTTACCAGATAAATACCCCTTTCGAATATCCAGATCGGAACGAGTGTCAAATTCAAGCAATTGATAGAAATGGCTTGCTCCAGTTTTATTTTTTTCGACAAACCAAATTTCATCCTGGCGAAATAAATCAGTATCAAGAAGATTTGCTTCATGCGTGGTAAAAATCAACTGTCCTACCTTTTTCGGATTATTCTGAATCTTCGTTACTAATTCTTTGAGCATAACGGGATGAATACTTTGATCAATCTCATCAACGATTACAGTAACAGGGTATTTCTCCAACATATAAAGGAATGGGATAAAATCTAGAAGCCGCAGAGTGCCATCTGACTCCTCAAACAGTTCAAATTTAACCTTTGTTCCTGCTGAACTTGAATGATAAGAAACCGCCTTTTTAACCACCGGTTTACCATTTTCCATCATCGCTAAGGCATTTCTATTATCTCCAACCCGTTCAGTTTCACCTGTTTTGATCGATCTCAATACCTTTTCCTTTTCTAGTGCATTGTCCTCACCAAAAAAAGCTTCAAAATCTATTGTTTGAATATCAATTTGGTCAACGCCTGTATCAAATCCTGAGATAATCTCATTGGTAAAGACCTTAAATTCCTCGTCATTTATAAAATTACTTACCAGACCGCCGTACTGCATTCCCGGAAAGATGATTAATAATCCGCTTTCCAACCAATTATAAGCCGATGTTATCTCTTGATATTTCTTTTCCTTTACAAGAGTAATGAACGTCATCTCCGGATCAAGTACGTCTTCTTCATAAATTTGTATCAGAAGCTTATCCTTACGTGTTTTAAGGTATTTAGGTGCAAGTTTGATATTAACTTTTCCCTGCTTGTTAATAGTCCTGTCAAATATGAGACTATCTTCCTTTTTGCCAAAATTCAATAAATTTAGCGATTCCCTAATTATCAAGTCTTTAATAAACGCTAAGCTATAACTGTACGCCACTCCTTCCGTTATGAAATGAATTTCCAGCATTGAAGGGCGGTCGCCTTGATCGGATAACCTAAAACACGTATCGTCAGAAGAAATCGACAATACCCCATCTGAGACAATCTCACTTAGAATCTTAATAGCGTTAATCAAATTTGATTTTCCCGCTCCATTCGCTCCATAGATAACTGCACTTCTTAGTATATCTATTTTATTGGAACGGTAGACATGATCAGGTAAACGCCTAAGGTCTCCGGTCAGCATGTTGAACTCGGTACGTTCGTTGAAGGACAGAAAGTTTTCGGCAATGAAACGAATCAACATAAAATGTACTTTTTAATACGAAATAATCGTCATAATGAACCTATTATTATAGCAATATGTTCCATTCATGACGAATATATAACGAAATTTTTGTTGTATCTATACAGTTTGTTGAAAGTTTACTAATTATGGCGAATTCTATAATTGCAATTACCCAAGGGATATTTTATCAAGAGAGCATCTTTTGGTGGCAGGCGGCAAGGATGTTAGTACCTGATAATAATATTGCTTCTATCGTATGGGAAGCAAATAATGTTACAGGCTTCGACGATGTTGTTGTGAATTATGATCCACCAATCTTAGATAAAAGTACGGGCGACCTTGTCGACGTCGATTTTTATCAGGTCAAGCATCATGTAGATAAGAGTAACTTCTTTAGTGTTGAAGCCCTGATAGATCCTGCATTTATCGGTGCGACGTCCATTTCTCTACTTCAAAAGCTAAAAAATCAGCAATTGAAGACCCTACCGTCGCAAAAAGCCAGATATATTTTGGTAAATACATGGGGCATTGATTCTAATAACGTAATCGGAAAACTCTTAGGTGTGGGTGACAAAATACGTTTAGATGTTCTTATGCAGGGAAAGACTGATGACAGTGAAATGGGAAAGGTGCGAAAACTTTGGCGAGAACATCTCGGATTTGACAAGGATGAAGAGCTCTACAACTGTTTGTCTTCCCTCCGGATAAAATCAAATTTTTCCGATATCCATAATATTTTAGATATAATAAATCCCAGCTTGCAACTTGCTGGTTTGTACCCTATACCTGAAACTCAGGTTTCAAATAAATACGATGGTCTTATTACCAGACTTCATGGTCAAAATCGCAATGAATTTACACTAAACCGTTTTCGGCAACTGTGTAAAGAGGAAGGGCTATTCGCGCCACAATCGCCGGAATACTTTCACCGAGTTGGGATTAGAACTTTTTTAGCTGGAACGGAAAACTTTGAAAAGGAAAATATCGATTGCTTATGCTTAGCTCATCATTATAATGACCGGAAAATAAAAGATTCTCTTCTTTGGCAAAGTCATGTTTTGCCCGATCTTAGAACGTTCATACAAACCGTAACAGGAAAAGAAAAGAAAATTACTTTTTCTCTGGACACACACCTTTCACTTGCTTTTGCGGTTGGCTACTCTCTAAACCCAAAATTGGGTGTGGAAGCATCTATAATTCAAAAAACAAAAAATTCAAAAATACTCTGGGAGCCTCATTTTGAAGAACAGTTTGCTACGGATACTGTGCTCTTTGATCAAAAACAAATGAATGCAAGTGCAAATGAAATCGCACTCGCTATCAGTATAACTCATGACGTCCTGATAGATGTAGAATCTTTTGTATCCGAACAATTGCCGACAGTGGGACGAATAATCGACGCAAAAATAAACCCAGGACCTTCACATTTAGCACTTAAAGACGGGACTCATGTCCTGAATGTAGCCCAGACCATTGCAAGGCAAATTCAGAATATGAGAACAATCCATGAGCGCAGTGGTAAGATTCACGTATTTATGGCTGCCCCCAACGCTTTCGCATTCTACTTCGGTCAATACGCAGCCGTATTGGGCAACATTGTTTTGTATGAATTTAACTTTCCCGCTACAAAAGCGGGTGATTATCAACCAGTTTTAACATTCCCTAACTAAATATTATGCCAATTCCATCCTATTTCAATGACTTCCTGAAGAATATTAGGCTCACATCTTCTCAGATTGATGATCTAAAAACAGGCCATAAGACGCTCCGTGAGAGACTTGCCGCTGATCCGGAATTATCTAAAATTATTGTAAGTACATTTTTGCAAGGAAGTTACCGGCGCTCTACTGCAACTCGGCCAAATAACGGTAAGCGCGCTGACGTAGACGTAATTGTTGTAACAAAGATTGATCGCCACAATACGAACCCCAAGGAAGCGATAAAGAAATTTATACCATTTGTTGAAAAACATTACAAAGGAAAATACGAAATACAGGGGCGTTCAATTGGGATTGAGCTGTCTTATGTTGACTTGGATATCGTTGTTACCTCAGCTCCTTCTGAGGCTGAACAGTCAAGGTTACGATCAGCCAGTGTTATAACCAATTTGATGCTCGAAGATGATATGGAGTGGAAACTTGTCGAAAATTACATTGAACCAAAAGAGGGACAACAACGAAGTCTTTTCTTGTTAGAGTCCATTCGTAAACAGGCTGATTGGAAGTTAGAACCTCTTTGGATACCAGATCGTGAGGCAAATGAATGGGTAGAAACTGATCCTTTGGAACAGATCCGATGGACCAGAGAAAAAAACAAATCAACAAACCTGCACTACATTAATGTCGTAAAGGCGATCAAATGGTGGCGGGTATTGAAACTAACAGACTTAAAGTACCCGAAAGGGTATCCCATCGAACACATGATTGGAGATTGTTGTCCTGATCATATCACATCCGTAGCGCAAGGCATTACAGAAACTTTTGAAAAAATTATTTCTAAGTATGCTGCCTATCGTTCATTGGAAATTGTCCCAGTTCTTTCAGATAGAGGCGTGCCCGATCACAATGTTTGGAAGCGAGTATCTGTAGAAGATTTCAACGCTTTTTATGATTATGTGAAAGATGCAGCGCAAACGGCAAGATTAGCGTTGGATGCAACTACCACCTATGATAAGGTGAAATATTGGAAAATTCTTTTTGGGAAAGCCTTTCCAGATGCGCCAGAACCTTCGGTTAAGGGGGGATATTCTGAAAGAAGCGGACCTACTGAGCCATCCGGAGGGAGATTTGCATAAATGATAGCCCCAACCAAAGACTTGCTGCTTGCCAGAAGAAACCTGGAGGAAATTACCGGATACGAATTGTTAGAAGATTTAGTGTGGGATGAAATTGGCGCAGGTTGGATCTTAAAATTCCGGTTGAACATTTCAGCTGGAGCAAACACATACAGTATACCTGATTCAACAGAATGGTATGCAACCATACCTGAAAACTATCCGTGGGGCAAGATTCACACTTACCCCGCTAAAGAAAAAGGTATTGCCTTAACATTTCAACATCAGAATCATAATAATATTCAAACTCAAAATAAGTGGAGAAGCGGAGATTTATGCTTGAATACTACATTCGGATCTTTTTCACTTAGAGGGTTTAATTCAGAACCAACAGAGGCAAGTGAACGTCTTTTTTGGCATGTCTATCGCTGTAAGATGTGGTTGGAAGCAGCAATAAATGATCAGCTATCTTTGAATGGCCAACTTTTTGAACTTCCTTCCTTTCCGCTTTCGTTTACTGATAAATATTATTACTCTGAAGATGAAGCGACTTATTCGAAGTTAATATCAACGAACAAAAAGTCAGGCCAAGCGGAAGCTATTATCCATCCTGGAAAAAGCAGCTTCTTTATTACCGTCTTTAAAGATTTTTGCGGAAAGGTCTTATACTCCAACACTTGGAACGACTCAATTAATAATCATAAAGCTAAGTCTAAAAACATAGTTTGGTTACTAATTGACTTTATCCCAGTATCATGTCCGTGGGAAGCCCCTGCAACTTGGGAAAGGCTTTATCACATTGGAAATGAACACAATGTTGATTTTCAAAAAATAATAACTGATATATTTATCAAAGGGTATAGACAATCCGCAGACTGTTTGATTTTAGGATTTCCTGTTCCAGAGAAGATTGGAGAAGAACCCTTTCAAATTCATTGGCAGCCAATCTCACTCCCAGTAAAAGGTACATTAAAAGGTTTTCGACCAGGTCAAGAAGCTCAAGAATTAGCAAACAGAGCGTTTCACAAAAACAAAAAAATTGAGTGGATGGATTCCCAAAATGGCAATATAGGCTCGATCAGTGCAAGAGGGAAATATTCTGACAAATTGTCCCAAGCCAA
This sequence comes from Dyadobacter sp., assembly GCF_051859145.1. GTDB lineage: Bacteria > Bacteroidota > Bacteroidia > Cytophagales > Spirosomataceae > Dyadobacter. Next base: position 26,218 of record NZ_JBHYGF010000001.1, on the reverse strand, counting down.
GGTGCTGCTTATTGGAGCGGGAGCAGTAGGGTCAGTGATAGGGGAATGTCTTATTAGAGGCACTTGCCGAAACTTAACAATCATGGATAAGGATAAATTGGAACTTGGTAATATGAGTCGGCACACATTGACATTGAAATCACTCGACCAATGCAAGGCTCAGGAACTATCAAAAAGATTGAATGACATATTCCCAGAAACGAGAGTAAGTTTCAATAGAAGTAATATCGAGCAGATACTTGACTCCGACAAAAGTTATTTACAACAGTTTGATCTGATCATAGATGCAACGGGTAATGATCAAGCACTCCATTATTTGTCGAATCACATAAGTGGATCGGATAAAAAATTTGTATCAATATCACTGGGTTTAAACGCAAAAAGATTATTTCATTATCAATATCAAGGGGCTGAGAATCTCGAATTTGAATTTAAAAAGGAATTTTCTCCGTGGTTAGAGCAGGAGATTGAAATTGTAGGCGACAGTAGCTTGCCACGAGAGGGCATTGGCTGCTGGCATCCGCTTTTCCCAGCAAGGGTGGATGATGTCTGGATGATGAGCACCGCGGCGATAAAATTAATTGAAGCATATTATGTAGGCAGCGACTCATCAAGCACATTTATTGTACTTAATACTCCAGATGGTGATATGTTTCAGGGAATAGATGTTATCCGGAATTAGCATGGAATTTTTGTCGTCGGATCGAAGGTTCGGTGTTATGCTGACCCAAACAATCATTACCGATCTTCAATATCAATGTACTAAGGCCGGAAATAAAGAAACTGGCGGAATAATGATAGGTCGATATTCAGAAAGTCTGAAAGGCGCAGTGGTATCTTCAATAACGGGACCACCGCCAGATTCAAAAGCAGGCAAAACCTGGTTTGAAAGAGGAGTCATCGGTTTACGAACAATTTTAGATCGAAGATTTAAAGAATCGAAAACTTATTATTTAGGTGAATGGCACTTTCACCCGTTTGCAACACCGACTCCAAGTTATCAGGATAGAAGACAAATGAAAAGTATTGCAAGAGACAAAAAATACAATTGTCCGGAGCCTATACTGCTCATTTTGGGCGGAAATCCATCTCTAATCACTCCCAGCATTAAAGTTTTTGTGTTCCCAATGGGTGATTGTGTTGAAATGTTCCAAGTTTCTTAAGATTTAGTAATTCAGAAGAATCCATTTTATCGAAATACATATCCATGTTAATTTTCTCTTACGGCTCAAATATGTCAACGAATAGGTTGAAAGATCGTGTCCCATCAGCTCAGTTCTCTGCTATTGGAAAAGTTATGGGGCATCAACTTCGACTTCAAAAGATTAGTAAAAAAGATGGATCAGCAAAGGCTGATTGTTTTGAAACAGGAATTACAACAGATGAAGTTTGGGGTGTGATATTTGAAATAGATGATTCTGAAAAAAAAGAGCTGGACAAAGCTGAAGGTTTGGGAAATGGATATAACCAAAAATCAGTAAAAGTACTTGTAGACAAAGCAGAGATCGCAGCGTTAGTATACTATGCTGATTATGAATCAATTAACCCAAACCTTATGCCATATAATTGGTACCTAGCACATATCTTAGCTGGTGCAAATGAACACAATTTGCCAGCTGACTATATAAAACTATTACAAGAAATACCTTTTGAACACGATCCCGATAGTATTCGTGAAAGTACCGAATTGAGTATTTACCGAATCAAAAATACGGAGTATTAACTACTCCCTTCTTGTTTCAATCTTTCTTCAATTTCTTCAATTGTTGGGAGTGTGCTTTTAAGGTCATCAGGCAGCGCCTCAGATATTCTGTATTCGGAGATTCCTATTGGCTTGTTGACATCGCGTAAGGCGTACTCTGCCATCAGTTTGTCCCGCTTTCGACAAATTAAAAGCCCAATTGTTGGATTGTCATGTTCAGTTCGTAGCTGATCGTCAACAGCAGATAAGTAAAAATTAAGTTTTCCGACAAATTCGGGTTCAAACTCAACTGCTTTCAATTCGATGACAAGATAAGCTCTGAGTTTCAGATGGTAAAACAACAGATCTATTAAAAATTCTCTATCAGACACCTCTATGGGATATTGCCGACCGACAAAAGCAAACCCTTTGCCTAACTCTAATAGAAATTTTGTGATATGTTCAACCAGGCCGTTTTCTAAATCACGTTCTTTATAACCGTCAGCCAAAGTTAAAAAGTCAAACAAATACGGATCCTTAATCGACTGTTGGGCTAGATCAGATAAAGGATCTGGAAGTGCCCTCCCAAAGTTTGATACTGTATTCCCATGACGTTCTGAATAATTGGATTCTATTTGCATGATCATAACATCACGAGACCAGCCCTGCTGAGCTGTTTCTGTGATGTAAAATAGGCGCTTGTCTGGGTCTTTTACTTTACTAAGTAAGGTAATATGATGGTACCAGGTCAATTTTGCAAGTGTGACTTGCAAAATTGACTCATCAGGATACGCCGCAGCGAACGACTTCATATACCGTAAGTTACGCGGCGACAAGCTTTTCATATTTGGAAATTCCGCCTTCAGGTCTGTTACCAATCGTAACACAACTTTCTGTCCCCACCCTTCTTGCTTTTCTTGCTGTAAGATAATGTTACCAATTCTCCAATAGAGAGATAGCATTTCGACGTTAGCCGAAATCGTCGCTCGTAACCGGGCTTCTCGAATCTCTTTTTTAAGCTGCTCTAAGAGAGCAAGATAGTCTTTCATAACCAATAACTTATCAAAATACTAATTATCGTAGAATCGCCGCACCAAAATGATGTTGGATGTCTGCCATACTACACAATGCCATTTATTATCAACGTTGCCTACAAAAGATTTCAAATACTAGTATAATAAATCTGTTTTATTGAAGGAGATTTTCCTTGTAATAGCCCCTTTGCAATATCGTCGAAGACAGAGTACTTTGTTAGACCTCTCGCCTTTGAGATTTCTCTGCGTTTCTCAAATTCAGATGTTAAGTTTAACCCATTCTCAATGCATGAATTGTATAATTTCACAACGCTGTCCACCCCTTTCACGTAAACCTCGTTCTCCATAAATTGGATGCTGTCAAAAAGATCAGGATTTTCAACCCGGATTTTATGAATAAGCTCTCTTTCGAATTCACAATGTTCCTCGTCAATATCAGCCTTCTGGTTAATACAATAGATCAATCGATCAACCTTATTTTTTTGCGACGCTGATAACCTGTCAAACAATAGCATAAGAAGCTTTTTATAGTAATCCGCTCCCCTGGAAAAGATTTTAGCATTATCGTACAAATTGCCAAAATCTATCTCTTTGACCTTCAGGTTCTTTAAAAGGCGTTTCTTCAGTTCTTCCTGTGAGATCGAATAGGTCCTTGTTACCTCAAGGAACTGTGACGAAGTTATAAATTGCTTGATCTCCCGAGACAAAGCAATGCTGTCCCACAACTCCTTTCGTTTCGAATATTCGCCATAATCTTCACTAAGAGAATATTTTTTAATAAGCTCATTTACAAGCTGCATCAGCTCGGTCATTAACATTTTCAATTTGTCGTCGAGCTTCTCCGCCTGCCAAATTTTAAACAAGTCGAAATCGTTCACTGATTTAGAACCGGTTGTCGCTATATACAGAACGGAAATTGCGTAGGGAACAACGGCTGATCTTAATTGGCCCATTGAATTCTTCCCGGCACCATAGATTTTTTCAAGCTCCTTAAACAGAATGAGGCGTGCTATGACATGTTCATAAAAATCTCTGTTAACATTTGGCTCCTTTGCTTTTTCCGGTGAAAGCTCCTCGATAAAAGTTCTGAAAATCTTGTCCCCTCCTTTTTTTACAAGGTAAGGGCTTTGTCCCCAGGACATATAATATTTCGCTAGTTCTTCCTTTGTAAACCGGCGCTCCTTAGGATACAAATTATTGATCTTCGTTTTTCCCTTCGGGTCCTTTCTGAGTAATGTATTGAACTCACCTTTAAATCGTTCAAAAAACCACTTCTTGCCCGAGGGCGTTAGGGTCGATTCAGAAATAGATTTTAGTCTGATCAACTGCTGATTGCGGGACCTTAAATCAGCATTGCTAACTTTTGATTGTGCATTTGAGTATCTGCTGATATTACCTATGAGCTCATTCAGATCCTCCTCATTTGCGTTTTTGGCAATGTTGATTTTAGCCATGACCTTCACCTTACTAATGTCCAGGCCATCCTTCTGGGAAAAGTATATAGTGGCCGTTGTCTGCCCGCCATTAACAATCTGAAAATCTTTAAGAGATTTGATAACAGTCCGCTCATCCAGTTCCTCTATCTCTGCACCAATTGCAGTAATGGTTAAACCATTATTATATGCAATGAAATGTTCGGGATTTTTACGAATAGTATCCCTGATTCCCTGGTTTACACCTTTAAACTGAAGGAAAGACCTGACATTTTTTTCTAGCATCCGGGTGCTATATCGCTTATAGAGCTCCGCAAGGACACTAGCTGGTAACACACAGAGGTAAGATTCAAAGTTCTCCTCATCAGCTGCCTTGATTGCATTGATACCCTTCTGAAAAAGTCTTTCGAAATCGACCTCAAGAACTTCCCTGTTTCCCTGGGATATAAGTACGTTGTAAAGAAAATTTAAATCAATTAACCTTTTGAAAACGTGAATATCTTTCTTGCAACTATTTTTTTCCCGGTCATAGAAAACCACAGGTATTTCCTCATCTTCAAAATCTAACATTTTAGGTGTGGGCGCTTCACCTCTTTTTTCAACAGTGGCGGTAGCTGAAACAAGAAACAGCTCAATAACATCAATTTGTGCCAATCCCAAAGTTGGTGACGCAATGAAATTGATCAGTGGCTTAATCGGATGGGCATCCTGAATTTCGTTATCTAATTGCCGTTTAATGGCCTTCCGGACAAATTTTAACACCTTTGCGAAAATAAAATCATAATAACTCTTTTGAGATATGAGTATATTTTCATCTGTATTACCCAGATCTATTGATTCTTCATTTACTATGAAGATCTGAAGTCGTTCTTCTGACTCATTAATCTGATATCCATTAATTTTTATATTATCCTGTTTCAAATACAGATAACAATCTGTATAATCTTCTGAATCAATAAGTTTTGCATCACTGAGAGAGGGTAATACCAGGTCTAAGAACCTGGATTCGCTGATAAAGCCATCTTCATCCTTTGTATCAACAAGTAAATCCTCTCTGTATTTCAGGTATTCATTTATTTCCATTAAAAAGCGTTTCTGATAAGATAAAGGGTGTAAGCTCTTCTACATTTAATTTATATGACACAGAACTTACCGCCGCGGCGATATTACTTCTGACTATTTTGGGAAATTCAACTTGACAACAGTCATAGCTGGAGATTTTGACAAGAACAAACCTCAAATCTTTATAGGCCTGTAAAGAACTGACATTCAAGCCCTTTTGTGAAAGGCCATTTAAAACAATCGTGTAGTCACCAAGTTTCGACATTACAATGTCTCTGATTGTTATGACAAGGTCGAGTAAAGACAGTCCATTAACCGTATCTGACACCAGAGTTACAATAACCAATTCAAGATTCTTGCCGATATCCGCCTGAAGTTGATGCTCACTTGCTATTCTGATATTTAAAACAGATTCAAGTCTTGTTTTAACCTCTTTGTCACAGATTTCATTAACAAAGTCATGGTTAGTATCATATGGCCCTTTCCAGGATTTAAGAACATCATTAATATCGGCAGATGTAGATTCCAGTACCATTTCATTGAGAACCGTCAACTCACCAAATAGCCCCCTGACTGTCTCGTCTGCTAAGCTTTGGTTATGCATATCCTTAAAAAACTCACTCCATTTGTAATACGTTTTGAGCAATTCTGTGACATATATCCTAGCCGATGACATTGAATGGATTTTAATATATATCGAGAAAATCAAATCGTCAAACAAGTCATAAAAGTTATCGTCGAGCAGCGTTAATACAACCCATCCACTTTCAGCGTAAAGACTTAATGATAAGTTCTGCTTGACAGACGACTGAAAATCAGGATTATACCCCTTGGGCAACTTTAAAATAAGACATCTTTTACTCTCACTATTCAAGCCAAGGAACATTCCCGGTAAGGATGTACTGTCGATACGTACAGATGCATATGCATTTCCGCTCGGAGGGTTCATTAAAAGCCATTTTCGGCTTATATCCTGTATTTCCATGGGATGCTATTCGTCAGTGCTTTCCAAAGATTCATCCCACTCATCGCTGCCTTCTTCATCCATTTCATAATCTCCATGTACATATTCACCGCCCGGATCTGGACTGATTTTAGGAAAACCAATTGCGTACCCGATTAATGGAACAGCAGTATTAATACCGTAATCTGTGATCATCTTCCCAAAATCTACGTCTGGCTCTGGCTCACCTTGCAGAAATACGCTTTTTAAATCTATCAGATAGACTACGATCAAAGCTGTTTCATCTGACATTTCTTCGCGGTATACTCTTTCCGGAACGGTAACTTTATCAGGATCTTTATCGGATTTTTTTTCTTTAAATTTCTCTTTTGTCTCAGCGCGGAACTTTGCTTCAGCCGTCTTACTTTGTTCCTTGGATAACAAAATATTAAAGTCTGAGCCAGCCGCAACAATATTTGCTGATTTGCCGGAAGAAGAAAAAATACCGTCAGTCAAGAAAAGGCCTTTTAGGTAGGATGAATATTCAGTCTCCTTTTTTACCTTTCCCGGACCAGACCTCTGAGACATATCAATATCGGCAGGAAAGCCGGTATCACTCTTTTTCAATGACTCTCCCCTACCTTTCACCTTGATAGCAACCGTCCACTTCTTTAATTTACCCTTCGCTCTACATAACTCAATAAACCGGATAATTGATTGCATTTCAAAGTCTTCAAACGTATTGGGCAAACGCAGAAATTCAATTACCTGATCAACGTCTAAATCAACCCGAATGAAGTTTTGATCCTCTGTCAGAGAAGGATTATGACTTATAATGAAATCTTTAAAATCTTCCCATGATTTATCCAGGCGTTTCGCATCATTGATCTTAAAACGTGTTGTTTGTACAAGCTGGTCCTGATATGACCAGTTAACTACCTTGGTGTCTTTTAGAATCGCAGGACGGGTAATTTTTAAAGTGCCCGGATGCTTCCTTACTCTAAGTACAAACTCTGTCGGCGTCAGATGATTCCTGTTCATTTTCCCAAATTCTGCCTCTAATTCTTCAATCGCCCTGGTTGTTGAGTCAAATTTTTGAACAGCATCCGGCGTAGTAAAGACCTTGCAGCAATCCAAATATCCTGGTCTGTAACCAAACCACCGTCCCATTTGAAGCAAGGTGTCAGAGTAATTTGTATTTCGTATAAAATAGTTAATTGTTAAACCCTCAAGGGTGAAGCCCCGGGACAACCGGTTACCTCCAACAGCAATGTACTTTTTCCCATTTCCTGAACTATCCTTGATATACTGCAGTTTATCACCGGTTTCACTGTTAATCGCCTTTACTTCAATACCTTTTGCAGCTTCAATAAGATAGCTTTTTATATCATCAAACCTCTTTGGCACCAGAAATTCATCTGAATAACCTTCCGGAAGATATGTTCTGATATTATGCACGATGGCTGCGAAATACTTATTCCAGGTTTTTTCCAGCGTTCCATAAATTCGTCTTCGATTATTTGGAAGATCATTGTTGATATCCTCTTCCAATTTCTTTACAAGCTCTTCAATTAACACCTTGGTTTTATTCTGCCACGGTATAAATCGAGAAATATGAACAAGCATTGTATGATGTGGGTTTAAAAGCCCTGAGTCGGCCATGTCAGCAGTTCTGCTAAGCCGCAAGGCAATTCCCAACAAAAAACAGTGTGTAGCTTCCTCAAGCGAAGACGGAAGACTCTCTGGATAACTGTCATTTCTATTTGCTGCTCTTTCTGTACCGTCTTCTTTTGGAACCCGGGATGGGAAGGAAAAATTGGTATCTCTCACCACTTCAACCATTGGAATTTTAACCGATTCATCTAAAACGGTTTCAAAAATCTGTTTAGCACCTATGTAGTTACTTGGCGGGTTAAGTAGCTCAATGAAATTTTCGGGAAAGATAGTGGGGACCATATCAAAGTCCCTTTTAGTGCTGACGCCATTTACTTTATAGGCTATTGCCAGTTTAGTATCACTAGCCTTATGCCTGTCCTGCAAAACATTTGCAAAGGGAGTAGCCGTATAGCCCAGATAAGACTTCTTTGTGAACATTTCCAGCAAAGCTCTGATTTGCCCATTGATTGCACTGGCGTATTCGGCTCCTTTTTTGCCTAAATTATTTAATGAAGCATTGTCTGCCTCATCATCAACTATCAGTAATGGTATGTCATGTTTTTCTCTCTCATTTAAACTATCACTAAGCCATATAAGTAAATTCTTGAGTACTCCGGTGTTTTTCTTACATACAAGAATATTCTTTTTATTTAATGAGAAATCAATATCCTTAACGGTTCTTTTGAAATCCGATTTATATGAAGTGATTGAAAATACCTGCGCAACACTCTGATCTCCACGCTCGCCGAACTTCCGTATTTGGGCAACACCGATATCACCGATATTGCCTTTGGAAATATCAGTTCCCTCACCTATAACTTCTTCACTAATCCTCAACTGGGTCTGACTTCGCAAATCTTCCATTATACCTGATAATATAACGATCAGACTATAACCTGCATCAATCGATCGGTTTATTACTGCATTGAAGTTCCCTGTTTTACCAGATTGAACGCTGCCTACAACTAATCCTTTGGTATAAAACGGAGTGTTAGACTTTGGATCGCCCAACTTGGACAGAATTTTTTCACTTGATGATGCAAGTTCGTTTACAACTCTCTCTGACCGCCCCTTTTTTAAGGAAAGAAATCTCAGGTATCTGTCAATGTAATCAGTTGCAAGCTCCTCCTTCCTTTTTTCAGTTAACCAGGTTACAAAACCCTTTTTAACCAGCGAAATAGATGGATCAATTTCAATCGGAAACACGGACTGATATTCTTTGACAGAAACGTCATAGAGATGTGAAAACGTAGTTTCATCAAAGGATGATAATCCTGGAAAAATATCTTTAACCGATATTAATTCAAGCTTTGTCTTATCAAAAAATAGCTCATTGACGCGCCCGCTTTCAATTGCCTTCTGTTTGATAAATGATTTAATAAATTCAATACATTCAGAGTTAGTCATTTTTCAATTTAATAACTGATTTATATGAGGTGGTATATTGTCAATTCTGTATCCAAGTGCAGGAAGAATTGCCAGTCTGATAACTTCCCTGCTAGTTCCACTTATAAGTAGTTTCTGAATAGTATTATACAAGTCCGATTCATCATCAGAATCAGTGCTGACATTTATTTTATTGTCATCTTCATTAGCTCTTCCAAGTTTATTTACCAGATTATTGACCATCTTTAAAAGTAGTCTAAACTCTTTTTGCTGTTCATAATCCATTGAATTACTGATTAACTGAACCAGAGGGAACTTGTTATTTATTTCAATCTGTGTTCCTCTGTTTGTTGCATGACGTTCAAATAATTGAGGCACACTATCCGATTTAGAAGAAGAAATTCTCCTGATTCCCCGGTTATAGTATTCCTTTTCTGCTTGTTCCCTTAGTTCTGCTATATATTTAAGAAACCCCATTTTCAAATCGAATGGAATTGATACCTGAGACTTTGCCACATTTAGATGGAGTAAGTCATCAATTTTATTTCCCACTTCTACCTTTAAACGTGCCAACTGTAGTCTTGGAGACTTCCGGATTATTCCGTTCCAGCCCCCAAATAAAATGATCCGGTCCGATCTGTAAATGTACAGACCTTCCATATCCATTAATCCCCTGCTTTTTGTTGTCCAGATATTATGAACTTCTTTGCTCTCTTCAATACTTCTTACCGGAAGCACATAGCCCTCGAGACTTATTATATCAGATTTAAAAACTTTCTGCCTTGACTCGATAAGCCTCAAATCAGTTTGATTGGTAGGGAACGGGTTAAATGGTTCAATTAATTTATTGTTTACACGAATTTTTAATGGACAGATTTTCCTTTCCATGAATCTGTGGAAAACCAGAGCGAGATACTCAGTTGTAATTTCTGTTATTTGGGTTTTTAGTGCATTTGTCCTGTCATTACCATCAAGATGGTCTTCAAACTTGTACAGCTTCTGCCAGACAATAATTGTGTTCGCTTCAAAATCTTCGAATTTATTAAAATATCCGTTGCTCAAGCTACGGTATTTATTAAGGTATTCTAATATCTCCTCCTGGGTATTAATCAAAATCCGCCAGCTGCCTTTTTTTTTAAGATAATCTACATCCCATGTACGTGCACAATACTTCTCTGCCCCCTTTTTCTTAGATATTACTGTAAATCTGCGGGTCTGAGCAAAGGAGGCCGTTTTCATCCCCAGGCCAAATCTGCCCAAATCGCTCTTTTCCCTGCTATTCTCTGGAGATGTGCTTGGAAATTGCATACATTGTTTCAAGACACTTTCACTCATGCCATCTCCATTGTCGACAAGAAACAGAGTAAAAGGATAACTGTCCGGATCTATCAGAATTTCAATTTTGTCTGCATTCGCAGAAACGGAATTGTCTATCAAGTCACTGATTGATGTCTCAAGTGAATACCCTTGTTCTGCAATCGATTTAATTAAAAATTCAGGCGTGGGAATTGCATCTTCGTATTTCTCGTCCATCAAAATAAAAATATTTCTATTTGTTTCCCTTTAACAGTCAAATACTTAGTTTTTGGTAAAATACTTATCTTCTTTCCTTCGTCTTCTTCATAAAAAACTTTACTAACGATATCAGCAATCTGAAATGCAAGAAATGGAGGAACTGCATTACCAACCTGATGGTACTGATCCGTTCTGTTTCCACAAAAAATATAGTTATCCGGAAAAGTTTGGATTCTCGCTGCCTCCCTAACCGTCAAACTTCTACATTGAATAGGATCATAATGTATGAAGTAGTGTCCATCTTTACTGATATGGCTTGTTACAGTTGTTGCCGGAAAATCAGGGAGTTGAACGCGAAACCTGTCTGTAAATTTTCCGGATTCCACATTGCCGTGATCAGGGAGTAACTCCTCATCAAATAGCTTATAATCGTTGAGTTTAGGAAACCGGTTATTCTTTGTAGTGTATAAGGCTGCAAAAAGATACCGCTTCAAGTCCTGGAGAAGGTGGCTTCTGGAAATATGATGAGTTATACCAGTAAGGTTTTTATCGGTATACCATTCAGACAGAATGTGACTGCCAGCAATGTGAGCATCGTTCGTTCGTAAGAATTCGGAGCCCATTGTTTCCGGATGTTGGTTCGAAAAACCCGCTAAATCCAGTTTTGTAAGTAATTCCTTACTAAAATCCTCAATTTGTTCCCGCCAGGCTTCGAAGGAGTTTTCAAACCGGGAATAGAATCGCTTTTTACTTTGTAGGCCGTTGTCCTTTCTTACAATTTCACTGTGAGAAAATGATCTGCTGATGCCACTCCTGATTTTAGGCAACAATCCTATAACTGATTTCAGATCCACCTTTTCGGATCTGGATAAAATACCCGGGCGCTTTAATATATCTTCTCGGACACCTATAAGGATTACACGGTGCCTCTTTTGAGGAATTCCAAAATCCTCCGCTCTTATCAGATAGTCAGAATCTTTCGAAACCTTGTTCTTGACAAGAGAGTAAATGCGGTATCCTGGAGAATTGTGTTCTCCAAAAACGGAAGACGGATCACTAAGATCTCTGAGTATCCATCCAAAAATCTTCTCATCATTTAATTTTGCCGACAAAAGCCCCTCTACATTTTCCATTACAAAAACTGCTGGGTGGTGTCTGGCAATTATTCTTAGATATTCCTTATAAAGATAGACCCGATGGTCTTCCTCAGATATCCCTCCTACCCTGGAGCGTCCGGCGTTTGAGTAGGCCTGACATGGAGGACCTCCAATCAGTACCCAGTCCGTTTCATTGCTAAGTGCTGTTGCTATTCTTTGGTCGACTTCCTGCGGAGATGTTTCACCTAGAGTTGCCTGCCACGCTTCATCAGCAGCCTGGTGATATTGATCAGGGAATAACTGATATAATTCAGATAATGAAATCTCACCTTCTACAAACCGATAATACTCATCAGGTAATTTTCTAAATGGAAATTGCCGGACAAATGAGCGTAAAGTCAGCGTTTTGTGAGCTGCGGCGTCCTTTTCAATAGAAAGCTTGACTTTAAAAACGCGGTCTCCCACATTATTGGTCAGGGAACTAAACCCTTCTGCCAATCCCCCTGGCCCTGCAAATAAATCAATAATAGGAATAGGCATTAATCAAAATAAATTTTATTACAATATATATATTTTATATAAATCCTTCGCTAATAACATATTTCTAAATATTCTCCCTAATAGATGAAACTAATTCTTCCATAGTTTCTTCTATTAGGTTTTTCTTAAGCTGACATTCCCAAATTGTAAGAACCTGCCACCCTTTAAGCCTTATCAGCTCCATGACCTTTAAGTCATTCAAGCTGGTTGACAAGATCTTAGACGTCCACCATTCTGTTCTGGTCTTAGGGATGATAAAATATTTGCAACCCTGATGGCCATGCCAAAAACAACCGTTTACGAAAATGACAGTCTTGTATCGGGTGAGAATGATATCAGGCTTACCGGGAAATTTCTTATCATGAAGTCGATAGCGGAAGCCCCTTGAAAATAAACGCTTTCTAACAAGCACTTCAGGCTTTGTATTCTTGCTCCGAATCCTAGACATATTGTAGCTTCTAACCTCTTTCGAATGAACATCAGCCACGATTACTATATATTTTTGTTGAAACCAAAAGTTCACGAATATCTACGTCCAACACCTCAGCAATATCTCTCAGCACTTCCACGCTCGGTTGGGCTTTGTTATTGCAATAGTTTGTTACCACTACGTAGCTTTTGCCAATTTTTCCTGCGAGCCAGGTCTGTTTCCTTCCTTGAATTTCTAAAATTTCTTTAATTCTGTTCATATATTATATAAACCTGGAAGATTGTAATCATGAAGATACCATAAATCAACATAATATATGAAATTTTTGTAATTTAATATATTATAATTTATTATATTTACATATTATTATTAGAGCTTGAACTAATGAAAATGAATCCTTACTTCTCACTAGGCCTCGACTACCACGAGATTATGGACCTTCCACCCGGCGACCTTCATAATTTTTTAGAACTATCGAGTCGGGAAGAAATAATTAATTGGCTCCAATGGAATGATCCAAATGGAATTTATATGGATTCAGTCTCCATATCAGAATTTGGCGCAATTGTATCGAAGGAAGAAGGAATTGAAATTATTAAAAGGCAGATTCTGGAAGGTTAAAATCATTCGGTAAACTAGCAATTTTCATTCTTTTAATGAATGAACTGGATTTGGCTCTGGTAGCCCTCCAACCACATTTTGCAAATTGCGCAGCCATTTCTCAAAGACATATTGCGTATGCTCAACAGATGCTTTATAACACAAGCTCTCTCTTAATGTTCGACCTTCTATTGTATTTGCTCTAAGCAGCGAACGTTTTTTTGTTTCAAAAGAAGATAGGAAATCGTCAATTGCGTTAAGTACCCTAAAATAGGCTTCTCGCTCACATTCAAAAATCTGAGTGGCTCTGTCAAGTTTGACACTTTCCCAAATTATTGCAACTCGATTATTTTGAAGTAAGATGGAGAAAAGGTAAGAGCTTTCATGAGTAATCCCGCCAAGCTCAGTCGGCTTTTTTTCAACTACATAAATTAAAGGCATATCCAGACTGGTTGATTGAATTTTTTGTAGGTAATCAATACAGGCATGGTTCCCAAATAATCTTAAAAGATCTTCATTTCCCAGTGTAATGAAGTCCGGATGTTCCCTAATTTTCCTGGGCTCCCAGCCTTCTTTTATTAGCTCATCAATAGTTTTTTTTGCACGAGCTCTTCCAATAGTTTTAATAGCATCCTGTAACTGCTCCAGACCTTCAATTTTCAAAATACTATTTCCATTTACTCTGGATTTAATACTTTTTAGATCACGTTTGGTAATGTAGCCGGTCACAATTAAATTGAAATCGTCTTTTGAAAAATACCATGGAAAACTTAGCAATTGGCTTTCAGTAGTGCCAACGTCGATGAATATTTTTCCGTTTTCGAAACCAATGTCACGCCATGATGTTTCAAATACCCTTATTTCTCCATCGGACTGTATCAGGTTGCTTTTTGCCAGACGTCTAAAATCTCCTCGTTTCGTGGACTTGATAGTCTCCTTCACGTATTGCTTAAACGCCTCCGCTTCCTGCCTTTGCAGTCGAAAATGATACTTTTTGAAAAGATCAAAATCAAATTCTGGTGTATACTTTCGTATCCATAACCGAAGTTTATAGAGGGGAGTTGAGATTTGATAAGCTAAGGAAGCATTTTCAATGTACTCACTGCTATTCTTCCCCTTATCCAGTATTAGACACAAAGCTGTGAATCTTTCTTCACTGTCGACCCTATTAATTTTCAGAATATCTCTTCGTAGTGACGGCTTTAAAATGGTAATGTTTGTAGCTATTACTTTGCCGGGGTAGTTCTTTGATCCTATTAAATTAAACTGCAAAACCTCACCTATGTTTATCTCATTCCTTAACGGCTTAAATCCATTACTATAAAATCGAATTGCTCCAAGCTCAGAATTGATTAAATATCCAAATTCCTTCCCGGGCTGGGAAAAATAGGTCTTCACAATACCATGATATATTCTTTCAGGTTGATACTTAGCCATTTAAATTTATTAGCAATTATAAGCCGGTAAGCTGTAAAAAAACTTAGTTTTTACAATTTAAGCTGATTTTACAGTTAGATATTTAAAGGTGCCGTCACATCTACACTCATCGGTCTGCTGTAAAAGAAATCCGCTTCTTAAACCTTATTTTCTCTTTCTGGAAAAGCCAACCGATAGAATTTTAACTATTAGTGACTTCTGATTTTATTCTAGACCAACCTTCGATCTCAATACCTTCATGCCTCAGATAATTGTAAAGCGTTGCTTTACTTCCAATTTTCAGCTGCTCGCAGATCTGGTTTGTCGTGTATTTTTTACTATTATATAAAGTTGCTGCTAAACCCGCCAATTCCTTCGACTTTTTGGTCAATCCTTTTGGCCGTCCTCCTACTCTGCCGCGTGCCCTAGCAGCCTCCATGCCAGCAAGAGTCCGCTCCATCAATATCTCTCTTTCGTTTTCCGCAAACACCGAACTGAGCATATACCAAAGACGGCCCATTTTGGTAGAAGTGTCAATCCCCTCGGAAATACTCCGGAAGTCCACTCCCATTTCTTTCCACTCAACCATAAGCTTGATCAACTCATAAGTTGTCCTACCCAGCCGGTCGATTCTCCAGACAACTATAACATCCCCTTTTCGAAGCTCCGAAATCATCCTTATATATTCCGGCCTTTGCATAGATGCCCCAGATATCTTTTCATGATAAATCTTCTCGCAACCTGCTTTCTTGAGAGAATCGAATTGCAGATCCTGGTTCTGCTCAGTCTTCGAAACCCGTATGTATCCAATCACCATTCCAAATAGTACAGTTTAACGTGCCAGTTGGCAATATACAGTAATTTGTTTTGGTGTACCACTAATCTGTAATTTGAAAGTGTAGAAAACAGCTCTTTTAGGAACCAAATGGGAAGAAAATCATATGGCCTTGAGAGTACATAAAAACCACCGAATTTTTAAACAGCTCCAAGCGGTTACAAGATGAAAATAATTTGTCGTCCGGCATTGACCCGGAATACACTTGTCTGATTTATATATGACGTTTATTCTTTTCAAACTTTCTAGCATACTATTTAAGCAACAAGAGATCATGAATTCAGATTAACATGATTCCCATCTGTCAGTTATTGCCCCCACACTGACAGTCAGAAATGGTCGGGATGCCATTGTATTCTATCAGCAGGCATTCGGTGCCACTGTCCTTAAATCCAACATAGATCCGGATGGATCAGTAGTTGTCGAAATGGAGATGATGGGCGCTGGGTTTGTGGTTTCCGATGAGTCAGAAGAACATAGTCATTTCAGCCCTAAAAAATTACATGGCACACCTGTGCGCACCGGATTGCATGTGGAAGATCCTGACCAGTTATTTGCACTCGCTGTAAAAGCAGGCGCAGTAGTTATCTATCCGGTCGCCGACCTAGATTATGGATAGGGTGTTGGTTACCAGTTTACAAACGGCTCAATTTACACGTGGGGTATATAACCATTTCAACAGCAATAATGTGTTAAGGGGTTTTATGTTTCACAACCTGGACATCAGGCCCGAAAGCAGTGAATTTTTCATTTCGGACGAAAAAACAATGTAACGATGGCTGCTAAAAGCAGCGCGATAAGTCCCCCGATCATAAAATCATGGTCGGGGGACTTTGTACCTAAAAAGCCTGCTACCGGGTAAGCGACCGCCCACCACAAATGTGACCAGGCAAAGTGCGCCCCATATACTTTTCCTTGCTGCTCTGATTGGATCTGTTCCCCGATCAGGATCTCAGAGGGTATCTCGGCCAGGCTTTGCCCCAGGCCAGCTAGTAGCCAGAGCACAAGTAAAACCGGGAACGATGCCAGGCTGGCGAAGGCTACTGCCGCAGCCAGAATGAAAACACCAATGGTCAATGACTTACGTTTGCTTGGCGTCTTGTCAATACTGGCCGAGAGAAATGCGGCTATGGTCGCCCCGATCCCAAAGGCGGACATCACCCAGCCATAATAGTTGTCGGCCAGCCCCAGCCCATCCTTAATGTGCCCGACCGTATTGACCAGGATCATAGCCCCGGCTATGGCTGAGACAAATTCGATCAGCAGTGAAAAGCGGATAGTGACCGGTTTGAAAAGTAATGTCGTCCCTTTGATAACATCCTTCCAGATCCGGGCGGCACTTGTTTTCTGCCCATTTGCTTCTGAGGGAACGTGGGCTATGGCAGTAGCCGGTAAAAGGATGATTAAAATACCGGCCACAATAAAGGTTGCTGCATCCACAAAAAAGATGTCCCTGGCCCCAAGCCACACGGCCAGTATCCCTGCTATGCCTGGCCCCAATACACTTAGAAGCTGATCAGTTGCACTGGACAAAGCAATACCTTCCCGGTAATAGCCCGCTTTTAAAACCTGGGCAATGACTGAGCGATAGGTAGGTGTGAAAAAAGCATTGAAGACGTTTAAAAGAAAAACGAGCAGGTAAATTTGCCACTCGGTTTGCACGAAGGGCATGCAGCCAACAATACACATCCGTGCGAAGTGGGTCACGTAAAGCACCTTTTTCCGGTCCACAAAATCTGCCAACACGCCTGCAAATGGAGAAAACAAAATGAAGGCAGTGACCCGCATGGTCAGCGCGAGCGAAAGGACCTTTGCAGAATGCTCCTGTCCAAACTGATAGGATATCAGCGCGATGCCCACCCAGGTAAAGGCATCCCCCAACAGGCTGATCGTCTGGGCAAAGTATATCTTGGCAAATACCTGGTTTTTTAGCGAGCCAAAAGGTGCCGTAACACTTGAAAGCAGGGACATATTAGTTTAGTTGGTACTTGTACAAGTCTGTTGCCGTCAGTTGTAAATCCCGTTCAAGCTCGGCCAAAGTATCACTGGCAGCATACAGGTATGTTGTTTCCAGCACATATTCAATGGCCGTGATCTGTGATAACTTTAAAGCCGTATCCAGCAGTGGAATCGTTTCAAGCCCTTCAAGCGAGATGCGGTATTGGTCAAGACCTTGCTTTTGAACCTGGTAGAGCTCATAAAGCTGTACAATCCAGGAGTAATGCTGGCCGCGCTCTGCCGACAAACGGGAAGCGCTCGAAAGCTGGTTCGCCTGCCCAAGCTTTACGGTATTGGCCTGCCCCCATAAAGGAAGAGACAGCCCGAAGTGGAAACCCTGGTAGCGCTGGCCTAAAATGCTCTGGTAATGATAACCCACCTGGAATTTGGGAAGTGTCAGCGAGCGGCTCAGCGCTAGTCGGGCCTGATCGATTTGGATCTGCTGTTTCAAAGAAAGAAGGCCTGGATCGGCAGCTTCGATCAGGCTGTCCAATACGGGCAGGCTCGCTAGTTCTGGAAGCTCAGGATATACCGTGTCCGGCAGCTGCACGGGGTTCCCCCCATTTAACTCGGCTAACTTTTGTAGCTGCTGGCGAAGCAGGCTGCCATTGAGCCGTAACTGGTTTTCAGCATCAAGCTTTTGCAAGGCGGCCTTGTTTAAATCCAGGGCAGTGGCTGCGCTCAATTTTAGTTTCTGGGCAATATCATCCACCAAGCGCTGCGCCCTCTGGGCCCTTTTAGCCAACTCGACCTGCCTTTTGTTATGATAAATAATTTGAACGCAGACCTTTTTTGCATCAGCTAAAATATCCTGGCGAACAACCCTGGAATCTGTTTCACTTTGAGACGTGATCTGCCGGGCAACCCTGCGCTTACGGGCGTAAGCCGTTGGAAAGTCCAGCTGCTGGGTGACGCTGAATTCCTGCTGCACCCCTGCGCCCTCGGGGCGTCCCGGAAGCCGGTCATATTCTACAAAAGGATTTTCCGGGTTAAGGCCTGTTTTACTTTCGATTTTGCGCGCAGCTTCATAGTCACGCTGGGCAAGGATGGTTTTGTTGTTTTGGCCGACAGATTGTAGTACCGTTTCAATACTGCCCTGGGCGGCTGCCGTCAGCGACGCAGATAAGAAAATGCTGATCAGCACAATAGAACTTAATGGTTTCATATCGTCTATATCGTTGAAGACTTTAAGATTTGGCGTTTGCGCACCATCAGGTACACCACCGGCACAATAAACAGGTTCAAAAGCGTCGAGCTTAAAAGCCCGCCCAAAATCACCTTGGCCATCGGGCTCTGGATTTCGTTGCCTGGCTCGCCGCCAGCGAGTGCCAGCGGGATCAGCGCAAGCCCGGCGGTCAAAGCCGTCATCAGGATGGGGCTTAGCCTGTCCACTGACCCGGCAATAACGGTATCGTGCAGGTTGTGGCCCTGGGATTCGAGTGTCCTGTAATGCGAGACCAACAGGATCCCGTTCCGCGTTGCAATCCCGAAAAGCGTAATAAAGCCAATCAACGCAGGTATACTGATCACACTGCCACTTAACGCCAAACTGATCACGCCCCCGATCAATGCCAGCGGCAGGTTCAAAAGAATAATCCCGGCAAGCGACGCCTGGCGGAACTCTGATAACAGCAGCATAAAAATGATCAAAAGCGAAAGCAGGGAAGCAATGCCAATGGTTGTCGATGCAGCGGCTTCGCTTTCAAACTGTCCACCATATTCCAGGCGGTAGCCTTCGGGTAGCTTGATATTGGAATTGATTGTTTTCTGCACATCCTGCACCACACTGCGAAGGTCGCGGCCGGCAACATTGGCAGAAACCACAACCCGGCGCTGCACATTCTCACGGTTGATCGTGTTAGGGCCGCTCGTTGATACCACTTTTGCCACCATGCCTAACGGGATCTTTTGCCCGTTGGCCCCGTCAATCGTTACATTCTGCAATGCTTCTATTTTTGAACGGCTTTTTTCGTCAAAGCGGACGACCAGGTCATAGCTGCGGTTTTCTTCAAAAACATCAGCCACCTTTTCACCCGCAAATGCCACATCAACAAATTCGGTGAATTCACCCATCGTGATCCCATAACGGGCAAGCATTTGCCGGTCAGGTTTGATCTGGATCTGCGGGATATCGACCTGCTGCTCAATGCTTAGATCGACAAGCCCCGGCGTGGTTTCAATGGCCGTTTTGATCTCTTTTGAGATGCTGTACAGGCGAGGCAGATCCGTTCCAAAGACTTTAATGGCCAGGTTTGCCCTCGTTCCTGAAAGCATGTGATCAATGCGGTGTCCAAGTGGCTGACCAATCGTAATATTAACACCCGAAATGGTCGCCAGCTTTTCTCTGACATCGGCCATAAAGGCTTCCCGGCTACGGTCTTTGAGCAGAAAAGGCGCATCAATTTCAGCAGCATTAACACCTTGCGCATGTTCGTCGAGTTCAGCCCTGCCCGTTCTCCGGGTTGTTATGCTGATCTCAGGGACAGTTAACAGCGTTTTTTCCACCAATGATCCAATCTTGTTAGATTCTTCCAGAGAGATTCCAGGCAAGCTCACGGCGCTCACAACCAAAGATCCTTCATTGAATTCAGGCAAAAAGCTTCGACCCATTGTTGAAAGCAGTAGCAACGCGCCAATCAACAGCAAGGCACTAAAACCTAACAGGGCTTTCCCATAAGGCAAGCTGTGGTCAAGCGCTTTTTGGTACCACCGGTTCAGGTGCTGCACCAGCCAGGAATCGTGCGATTGACGTTGGAGCATTTTCTCCGAGGTCAGTAAGTAGCTGCACAAAACTGGGGTGACTGTTAGGGCGATAAAAAGTGAAGCAAGCAGCGAAACAACAAAAGACACGCCAAGCGGCATGAGTAGTTTACCTTCCATGCCACCCAGGAAAAACAAGGGAAGGAAAGCGGCGATAATAATAAATGTTGCTGAGATCACCGATGCACGGATTTCAACCGAAGCGTGGTAGATTACGTCAATCACCGGCGCACGCTCTGAAATTGGCAGGCGGACATTTTCACGGAGCCTTCGATAGACATTTTCTACATCAATGATGGCATCATCTACCAGATCACCCACCGCAATCGCCATGCCGCCAAGCGTCATCGTGTTGATGGAAAAGCCTAGCCAGCGCAGCGTGATAATGGAAACCAGAAGGGAAAGAGGAAGCGCGACCAAAGATACCACCGTGATGCGCACATTCATCAAAAATAGCAAAAGGATGATCACCACGAATATAGCGCCCTCCAAAAGTGTCCGCTGGATGTTGTCGATTGACGCCGTGATAAAATCAGCTTGCCGGAAAATCCGGGTGTTGATCTCTACATCGGCAGGCAGGTTCTTCTTCAAATCCTGGATTGCGGAATCGATGCGTGCCGTCAGCTCCAAAGTGTTGGTATTGGGCTGCTTCATCACGGTCATGATAATGGCCGGCTCGCCTTTCAAAGATCCCGATCCGATCTTGGGGGCAGCCCCGACGGTAAGGTCACCAACGTCAGATAAAAGCACGGGAAGCCCCTGGTTTGTCTTGACAACCCCGCTGGCTAGCTGCATAGTATCGTTTGTCCTGCCCATTCCGCGCACCAGGTATTCATTACTGTATTGAGAAAGAAAACCTCCGGCAGCATTTCGGCTTGCATTGGTTGCTGCATCCATGACCTGGTTCAAACTCACCTGGCGGGCCTTCATTTTCAACGGGTCTAACAGCAGCTGGTACTGCTTGTAATCGCCGCCGATGATCACCACCTGAGAGACACCTCCTGTCGCCAGTAGCCTGGGGCGCAGTGTCCAGTCGGCTAGTGAGCGCAGCTCCATGGCTGTCGTCTTTTTGGCTGTCAAGCCAATGAGCATAATCTCGCCCATAATCGAAGATTGGGGCGCTAGTGTTGGCGCTCCTGTCCCTTGCGGCAGCTGGCTGGCAATAGTTTGAAGCTTTTCGTTGACAATTTGCCGGGCCCGGAAGATATCAGTCCCCCAGTTAAATTCTACCCATACGATCGAGATTCCGGCAGACGAAGACGACCGCACGCGCCGGACGCTGGTAGCGCCGTTCACGGAAGTTTCAATGGGAAAAGTGACCAGCCTCTCGACTTCTTCGGGTGCCATACCATGCGCTTCTGTGAGCACGGCAACAGTTGGCGCTGTTAGGTCCGGAAACACATCGATTTCCGTGGTTGTGGCCGTATACCAGCCGCCGACCAGCAGCAAAAAAGCACCAACCAATACACCAAGCCGGTTTTGCAGGGCTGTAAGGATTATTTTGTTCAGCATAATATTTCCGGCTTAATGTTCATGCCCATGGGCTGGCAAGGCACCTGAAAGTGATGATAACCGGATCTGGTAGCCGCCTTTGGTCACAACCCGCTCACCTGGCTTTACGCCAGAAAGGAGCTGGACTTTTTCACCGTCCCGTTTGCCGGTCTTCACCTCGCGCTTTTGGAAAGATTCACCCGCTGTTTGCACGTAGACATAGAAATTGCCTTGCTCTTCAATAAGTGTCGATTCCTTAACAACCAATGCATTTGCCGTAGGCTGTGTTTTCAGCCAGACATTGACAAACGTGCCGGGCACAAGCTCGCTGGTATTGTTGACCTGCAACATCACTGGCAGATAGCCTGTCTGCGGGTCTGCACTTCGACCATAAGAAAGAATCTTCGCACCCAGCTGCTCGCCTGAAATAGTCTTATCGTTATATGGAATACGGATGGATGCTGAGCGGAGTTGACTGACAAGCCCCGCGTCTTTTTGGGAGACGTCTGCCCGGATGACCAGGTTTTGGTTTTTGGTGATTGTAAACAGGGGCTCTCCTTGTGAAACATACTGGCCTGATTGCACCAACACGTTTCTAATAAACCCACTCGTTGGGGCTGGGATGGATTTACCGCCAACTTTGTAATTGGCAGACAAAGAGCTGAGCACTTTGCCGGTGTTTTCAAACTCGGCCTTGCTGGCTTCGACTTCCCTGCCGGTGATCAGCTGTTTGGCTATCAATTGCTGATCGCGCTCATAAGCAGCCTTCGCCCGGTCAAAGTCCGTCTGCGCTTTGGCAAGCTGCACGTCCAGGTTATTTTCCGTCAGCTGTTTTCCGTTGATGCTCAGCAGTGTTTGGCCGCTTTTAACGGCTTGACCACTTGCCAGGGGCCTGCTGCCAAGCTGCACAATACCGTCAAGCGTTGCTGAAACCACGACTTCATCGCCAGGTGCGGGCTGAACTTGCCCGGTGGTATAGATCACCTCAGAAAATGGCTCGATACGTGCGGGTTCATTGGCAAAGTCCACCTTCCAGGCCTGCTCTTTCAGGTAACTGATATCACTGCCCGTGGCCGCTTCTTCTGGCTGCGCTGAAATAGCCGTCTTCTCATCGGGATAAACCTGGACACTGTCAATCACGAGCTGATCGGTATAGAATTTGGTTTTGATCTCAAACACCAGTTTCCCAATGCCCGCCGTAGCAGGCGTCAATGCCAGGCGGTATATGCCGGGCGTACTGGGTTTGTCAGCCTTTTGCCTGATGCCTTTACCAGCCATAATCAGGCTAACGGTCACCGAGCCTTCTGAGAGTGCCGAGAATTGCTCACCTAAAACAGTTACATGCGTTGCGAATTTGGAGGCCGAACCCGCTACCAGTGGTTTGAACTCAACAAATACCTCACAGTACTGGCTGTATAAAGTGTAGGCCAGCGGCTCTAACCCACCCGGCTCCTCATGGGGATGCCCGTGCTCTTGTGGCTCTTCTTTTCGGTTACAGCTGCTGATTAAGACAGCTGTAACCGCCAGAAATAAAATGAATTTATCCATTGCTGTTAAAGGAATATTAGTGCTTGTGATCATCTTCGCCATGCGGGTGCGCATGCGGCTTTTCTTTGGAAGCACTATCTGGTCTGGCATTGGCAGCACTGTCACTGGCTACGGTAAACTCCTCCTGGGCGGCAGTGCTATCAGCATGGTCAGCATGCGTCGAGCCATCAGCGTGCTGGTGCGAGCCTTCTTCATGGCTGTGATCGGATTCTTTTTTGTTACAGCTAGAAATGAGGCAAGAAGATACTGCTAGAAAAAAAGCGAGCTTTTTCATTTTGGAAAATTTGGGAAAGGCACTTTTCCGGTCAATTAAATTGACGCGTTTAGGACGGTTGCAAGCTTTAACGCCTGTTTTTTACGCCTAATCTGTGCGAAATGATAGAATAGTTGAATGGGCATGTGCTAGGACTGGCCATGCAGAAAGGCACACTGCTGGGATCAGCAGGTGAAAGAAGAAATTGGGGGAGCTCGTAGTCGCCGGAATAAAAACGGGTTCGGTGGTGCTTTTGCGCAGGTATACTCCGGCCAGTTTGACTGGAAAATCAAACTTAAAGCACCAAATTGGTAATCAGTGCTGATTAGAGCAGCAGCTGAGAAAGAATCAACATTTAAATGCTGGTCCTGACCTTGATTAAAATAGATATTGCTGGTCTGGCCTGCGCCGTGTGAATGGGCAAACATGCCTATTACATCAAAGTCAATCGCTTGCTTGTCATGATCCCCATCATGATCGTGGGTATGTTCCTGATGTGCGGCCTGTATATGGCGGTGGGGTACAAAGTCGTGACCTGCCAACAAAATGTAGGCAATAGCAAACAGCACCCGACCAAGTAATTTTCCAGCCATAGACCGTAAAGATAGGAATCAAATTTGAAAGAACTCCGTCTAACTGTTCTTCGTGTTTGCTAGCCAAGATAACTACTAAATCCAAAAATTAGGACAATAAGCAATTCAAGGTGGGGCATTCGACCTAATATGAACTAAAAGCCTAGTATAAAACCAATTCAATAAGCAAAAGCATCGAAATGGAAGGTTTCAGCGATTTCACAGAAAATATCCAATCAATTTGGAGGGGTATTCGATATTGACAATATCTATAAACTAATTTTAGGCATGGAGTACCAATGCCTTTTGGTAATATATCCAGGTAAGAATTAGAAGAACAAAACTGAGAGCTGTGAAGATCAGGCTTAAATGGTTATTGGTCAATAAAAGGCCGCCCGCCAATGCGCCAAATGCAGAACCCGCATCCCGGAAAGTGGCATTAATTGAGACAGCGCGCGTCACATCGTCCTTCCCAGCAGATGCCGCCCCAGCTGCTAGTGATGCATTGACATTATAGAACGTAAATACAAGGATTAATCCCGGCATTACCCAGCCGCTTGTTGCCAGCAGCAAACCCAGGCAAATCAAGAGAATTGACCCTGAGTATATGTTAGCAAGCCCATACCGGTCAGCGGACCAACCCGCAAAAGGCGAAATCAAAAGCGAGCAGATCCGTCTGAAAATAAGAAACCCGGCAGCAGCGGCCGTAATTTCTACCGCCGACCAATAGGGATACGCATCCATCAACAGGGCCCCAATTAAAACCACGAGCATACCTTCCACTGCAAAAGCCCCTAGAAACGCTAACCGGTTAAAGACAGATGGAAATGATAGTTTGAAGCTAAATTGCTTGGCAGGCCGCTGATCCCTTTCTCTGAGTTTAAAGGCGAAGTAAACTCCTGGCGCCGAAAGGAGCGCAATTACTAAAAAGATCGAGCTAGGACTGATTACTTCAAAAAGCAGCGGTCCAACCAATAATGCAAGTAATGGGCCTGATTCGATGATGCTTTGGCTCATTCCCAGTGCCAGGCCTTTCTTTGGATAATCCATCGCATAAGTAATTGCCCCAACGCGAAGGACAGAATACGATATGCCCCACAAGATCCTGAGCAGCACCAAAGTTGCAATGCCGAAACCTGCACCATAGCCAGCTGTGGCGAAGACCGATACAGTTGCCGCAATGATTACGGGTATACGAAAACCCATAAGACTGAAAATGCGCAGAATAAGTGGGTTAAGCAGGATCCGTGTAAAGCGATTGATTGACAAGATAGTTCCTATCCAAATGATGGGAACGTGGATGCTGGAAGCATTTACTGGCAGAAACGAGTATAGGAATGCATCACCCATCAGAGCGAAGCTCAAGCTGAAAGACGCAAACATGGTCAATTTCATTTCGGCAATATGCTTTCTCATTCTTTCCCAGCCGGTTTATTTAGCCCTTACTTTGATAAAGGTTAATATGCTTTTCTGAGATTATCTGCAAAAACGCTAGGAAGAAGGCTCAGCTCTACGGCCTGCGCTGCCTTTTCTACATCATATTTGATTCTTACAAATTCAACCTGAACAGCATCTTGATTCGTTATACTTGCTGTCTGATTAATGGTGATTAGTACATAACAAGCGCGCGCGTCCCCATCCTTGGGTTTACCGACAGAACCAGTGTTAATCAGGTGATGAAAATGCTCACTGCCGTTCTCACCAGAATTGATGACGCGGTGATATGGCTTATGTGAGTGTCCGAAGCAAAGGATATCCGCGTTAAATTCCCTTACCAGTTCCAGCATGTACTGCTCGGGCAGCTCCTGCAACAGATATTCGTTGATGCTTCTGGGGCTACCATGGACAAGTAGCATGTTCAATGGCTGATCATTAAGCTGAAACTCTATTCTGAGATACCTGGGCAGTGTTAACAGGTAATTCCTTTCCTTGTCTCCGACCAGCTTGTAGGCGTACTCGCTATTTTCT